>JAILRG010000013.1 GCA_024698325.1 Treponema sp. | reverse complement strand
AATGCCGCCGCTCGTCGGTTTATGAAAGCCGACAATCATGTAGAAAGTCGTGGTTTTGCCAGCTCCGTTCGGGCCTAAAAGGCCGAGAACTTCGCCAGTATGCATGGAAAAATCCACGCCCTGCACGACTTTCTTTTTGCCAAACGATTTGTACAGGCTCGAAACGCGGAGTGTATGCAGAGTACCAGCAGCGGCCGCCACTGCTGTTGTGGCAGATGCGGCAGCTGGCGCGGGTGTGGATGCGGCGCCCAGAGCACCTGTTGCGGCCGGCACTGCTGATTCCGCTGAGGCAGGGGCAGCTGGCAGCGCACCCGGTTCCCCGGTATTATGCGGAAGGTCTGACGCATTCGCAAGCGGTTCATTTCTATCATCACTCATATACTATTCCTCGGATGAAGTACTGGAAACAGGCTGTTCTTGTGCCACAGCCTCGGCGTTTTCGTCCGGCGCCACGCCCTCAGGTGCTTTACCCGGTGGCAGAGCCTCTTCAGCGCTGCTTTCGGCGGGTTCTCCGCCAGGCCCATCCGCCTGTGACTTTTCTTTCTTGCTGTCAGTTACCGTTCCGCTTACCCGGCCGTCAAGCGTAATTTCCTGCGTATCCAGATTCAGCACGATTTCCTGCGCGCGGAAAGAATCCTCACCTTGCACAATCTTGGGGTTTCCACTCATCTCGAGCATTTGCGCAAGCTTGCGGTACACGGCATAGGCGGACGTACACGTGTTGTTTTTCTGCTTCAAGGTCACGCTTATCTGCATAACGGCAATTTCTGTCTTCTGGTTGTATTCAATCAGCTGGGCATCAATCGAGACGTCGTTTTCGTTGTCCACAAGATGCACGCTGTCTTCAATGCGGGCAATTTCCGTGGTGCGGTCGTAGGTCATCTTGCCGCAGGTAAAATCCATGTTGCTCTTTGTATTTTTGCCAGACACAGAGCCGAGTGCAGTTATAAAGCGGAAATCATCGCCGTCTAATGTAATTTCGTCAGCAGAGATTTCCATGCTTGCAGTTTTTACATACGCGTGTCCGAGCAGGGATGTTTTGTTCGTCTTGTCGCCGGCAACCCCAGTCATGCTGTCAGCGGTAAAAGTGATTGTCTCAGAAAAAAGAACAGAAGCACAGAACAGAAAAAGGACTGCAAACGCTTTAGTCATGTACATTCTCCTCGTCTTCTGCGCCTGATTCCGCCTGGGATTCCGCGTCTGCATCTGCAGGCTTGGCATCATGTACGTCGGCACTCCCCTGCACCGCTGACAGGAAAGAAAAGCTCCTGCTGACACCGCTTGCGCTGAATCCCTTGCCGGAAACCGAAGCATTTTTCCGCTCCAGAGTAACAGTATCATCGCGGCCGCTGGTCAACTGCTCAGTCTTACCGTTAAACTGCAGCGTTTTTGCATACAGCTTCATTTCCTGACTGATGATATTGATTGCAATGCCGTCGTACAGCTTATAGCGCTCGTTGTTGATATCCAGAGCAACAAGCCCGCAGCTTCCTTCGGTATCCACCGCCTCGTTTTTATCAAAGGTTTTGAATTCAGCTTTCCTCGCGTAAGAAGAGCCGTCGCTTTTGTACTGTTCCATTTTCTCAGCATCTATCTGCATGGTGCGTTTTTTTGCTTCTACCCGTACAAAATGGACATCAAGAAACGTAAACTCAGGAACGGACGCTTCGGTATTCTCTTCCCTGCCGTAATCAAGGGAGCAGCCTGCTGCAAAAAGCACTGCAACGAGCAGCCCTGTTACGACGAATACGGAGGAACGCTTTTGTCTCATTTTTTGAGGGCTGCAGCAATGAATGCCGTGAACAGCGGATGCGGCTTAGTCGGGCGGGAAGTAAATTCCGGATGGAACTGCACGCCGACGCCCCAGGGATGATTCTGCCATTCAAAAGCATCGGCCTGGCCGTCCTCGGCAGCAGATGCTGAAATTACAAGCCCGTTAGAAGCCATGTCTTCGCTGTACCGGCTGTCGAAAGCATATTTTGAACGGTGGCGCTCAACGACAAGCTCTTTCTGATAGATGTCATATAGTCTGGTACCCGGCAGCACTTTTACTGACAGCGCGCCAAGCTTCATAACACCGGAGGTAACAGAACCGCTCTGCTCTTCCGGCAGGCTGATGACAGGGTGTTCGCTGTGCTGCACAAACTCAGTTGAGTCAGCATCTTCCCAGCCAAGCATGCTGCGGGCCGTTTCGACAGCCATCAGCTGCATGCCCAAATCTATGCCCAGATACGGAATTTTGTGCTCGCGTGCGTAGCGTACGGTAGCCAGAAGACCAAGGAAGCCGCGCTGCCCGTAATTTCCCGGGATGACGATAGCGTCCACGTCCTTAAAATACGGAGAAACATCTTCGCAGGCTTCGAGCGTTTCTGCATCAATCTTCTTAATCGACAGGTCAGCAGCAAACGACGTGATAGCAGCGTGCGCAAGGCTTTCCTGCACGCTCTTGTAGCAGCTGTCCAGATAGTCCTGCTTACCGACCATGCCAACAGTAAGCTTGCAGGTCGGATTCTGTACGCGCTCCAAAAAGTCTTTCCACGGCTTAATGACAGTTTTTTTGCTGTCTAAGCCAAGTTTTTCAAGAATTTTCTTGTCGATTCCCTGCTTGTGGAACAGAAGCGGAAGCTCATATACGGTTTTTTCAACATCAGTTGAAGTGAAGACAGCGGTCGGTGAGACATTGCAGAACAGGGCGATTTTCTTGCGCATATCCTCGTCAATGGTCTGCTCACAGCGGCAAAGCAGGATGTCCGGCTGAATACCGGTTTCCTGCAGCTGCTTTACGCTGTGCTGCGTAGGCTTTGTCTTAAGTTCGCCGCCGATGATTGTCGGAACCAGCGTCAGGTGAACGGTAATGCAGTTTTCGCGGCCCAGCTCGCGGCAGAGCTGACGCGCCGCCTCCAGGAACGGAATAGACTCGATGTCACCTACAGTGCCGCCTATTTCGACCAGCACCACGTCTGCGCCGGTTTTTGCGCCGGTACTCAAAATGCGGCGCTTAATTTCATCAGTAATATGAGGAATAACCTGAACGGTACGACCATTGTAGCGGCCGGCGCGTTCATTCTTAATAACAGCATCGTATACTTTACCGATTGTAATGCAGTTTTCACCGCTGATGCTTACACTGGTAAAACGGGCATAATTTCCCAAGTCACTGTCTGTTTCAGCACCATCTTCAGTCACATAGACTTCCCCCTGCTGATAGGGACTGATAGTTCCCGCATCAATATTGATGTAGGGATCACATTTCATCATTGCGATTTTTAAACCGCTGCACTCTAACAGACTGCCAATTGAAGAGGTTGCAACCCCCTTTCCAAGACTTGAACAAACGCCGCTCGTAACCAGTATATATTTACTCATTCCGCAATTTTCCCATTATGGCAGATTTTTGTCAATGTCGGCCACTTTATTGCCGAAATTAAAGCATGACCTCTGTACAAAAAGTCGCTGTCAGCCTGCTTTTATCCGTACTCTTCTTTTCTGCGTTCTGCGTGGTTGCTTTTTCGGGTTTATTTTCCCTGATTGAAGCCCGTTTTTATGAGCCGATGGTCATCAATTCATATGAAGAACGGCTTTCCGAAATCGCCCGGCAGCGGGATATGTACACGCACGCACTGACAGAACGATTTAAGGCATATCTTAAAGAAAATTCAGTGCAGAGCTATATTGAAAAAGAAGTCACTCCCGAACAAAACGAACAGCGCGAAAACCTGACCGGCACGCTTCTTTCTGAAACGCCTGCAGTATATGGAATCCGGATTGTAGATATAAATGGAAAAAATATTCACTACAGCACATTTGCTTCTGATATTCTGCATTCTACCAGCAAAAGCATTGCGTACAAGCATTATACGGAAACCGGAGAGAAGCCTTTCGACACACTGTATACAGAGGGCAGCTACGAGACAGAACTATTCCGGGATGCCGAAAACGGCCAGGTACTTTATACGCTCCCGCTTGTCGACAGCATCGGAAAAATCCGTGCCTGCGCAATTTTTTACTGTAAGCTCGATGATTTTAACCGCTTTCTGGTATCGCGCGGCTGCATTTCCATTCCAGATACAGCCCAGCTTATTTCAAAAGGCCTGCTGTTTGCACTGCCGCCTGTCGGCGCCGACATTCTAAAGACGGCTGCGGAAGACCAGGTAAAAGCCCTTCCTAAACCGGAAGGCGAGGTGCGCACAGATGCAAGCCGAATCGCATCCGGAGAGGCCGCGAGCTGGGTGCTGATTACCCGTGAAGAGCGGGACGGGGCTGTTTTGGGGTGGCTCTGCCGGGAAGATGAACTGCTTTTTTCCAAGCCGGTGCGCATTCTGCTCTTATCCGTTGTGTTCATAACGCTGTTCCTGATTCTGTTTCTCCTGTTTAACGCACGGCATGATGATATGGTCGTCATTCAGAACCGAATCAGGCAATTTCAGAAAGCGTTTATCACGGAATATTCTGACCGGCAGATTGGAGCCGACGTTACTGCGCTGCCCAAAGAAATTGAAGCCAGACGCGAAGAATTATATCGTGACATCAGGCACAGTCTGGGAAGCCGCGCAAAAAAACACAGCAAAGAAATCGACGTGCTTCTGGATAAAAGCTGGAACGACCTGCTGACTTCAATGGGGCTGCACACGCCCCTCACGCTGACAGCAGGAAACGCAGAACAGGCGTCAGAACTAAAAAGAATGCTTCTTGAAGTGCTGCAGTCAGTTGAGCCGCAGTTTGCAGTAAAAGCCCTGGCCGACAAAACCGCGCAGCTTTCTATCCCCACCGACACTTCCGATGAACTGGTCGCACTAGAAACCGTCGCGCCCGACACAACACCGCCCGCCGAAGAAGCAGAACCGGCTGATGAGCTGGAAGCTGTCGACGAGGAAACAACCGCGGAAGAGGCAGTGCCCGTCGTAGACGCAGAGCCGGTTGATGCCCTGGAAGCTGTCGACGAGGCTGCAACCGCAGAAGGGGCAACACCGGTAGAGGAACTGCAGCCTATCGAGAATGCAGAGCCAAAAAACGAGCTGGAAGCCGTAGAAGACCTGCAACCGATAGAAGAAGCAGAAACTGCCGAAGAACTGGAGCCTGTCGAGGAAGCTGAACCGACAGAGGAAGCATCGCTGGCCGAGGAACTGGTAGCAAGCGCGGAACCGGCAGAAGGCTCTGTGGCTGCCGAGGAACTGGAGCCGCTCGAGGTAGCAGAAACCGCCATGGTTGCAGAAGAACTGGAACCTGTCGAAGAAGCAGAACCGGCTGATGAGCTGGAAGCTGTCGAGGAAGAAACAACCGCGGAAGAGGCAGTGCCCGTCGTAGACGCAAAGCCGGCTGGCGTCCTGGAAACGGTCGAAGAGGCTACAATCGCGGAAGAGGCAACGCCAGTTGAAGAACTGGAACCTGTCGAGGGAGCTGAACCGGCTGACGCCCTGGAACCGGTCGAAGATGCAGAATCTGCCGAGGGACTGGAACCTCTCGAGGTAGCAGAAACCGCCGAGGAACTGGAAACAGCAGACGAAGCAGAGACTCTGGAAGAAGCAGAACCGGCAGATGAACTGGAACCCGTCGCAGACGCAGAGCCGGTTGATGTCCTGGAAGCTGTTGGCGATACAGCAGTCGCGGAAGAGGCAGTGCCAGTCGAAGAACTGGAACCGCTGGAAGAAGCTGAGACAGCCGAAGACCTGCAACCGCTAGAAGAAGCAGAAACCGCCGAAGAACTGGAGCCTGTCGAGGAAGCTGAACCGACAGAGGAAGCATCGCTGGCCGAGGAACTGGAGCCGGTCGAAGAAGCGGAACTGGCAGAAGACGCCGTGGCAGCAGAGGAACTAGAACCTATCGAGGAAGCGGAACCAGCGGATGAGCTGGAAGCTGTCGGCGATACAGCAGTCGAGGAAGAGGCAACGCCAGTTGAAGAACTGGAACCGCTGGAAGAAGCCGAGGAACTAGAGTCGCTGGAAGAACCAGCGCCTGCCGAGGAACTGGAACCATTGGAAGACGCCGTGGCTGCAGATGAGCTGGAAGCTGTCGACGAGGCTACAATCGCGGAAGAGGCTGCGACAGTCGAAGAACTGGAACCTGTCGAGGAAGCTGAACCTGTCGAAGAAGCTGTCGGCGATACAGCCGTCGAGGAAGAGGCAACGCCAGTTGAGGAACTAGAGCCGCTGGAAGACGCCGTGGTTGCAGAAGAACTGGAACCTGTCGAGGGAGCTGAACCGGCTGACGCCCTGGAACCGGTCGAAGAGGCAGAATATGCCGAGGAACTGGAACCGCTGGAAGAAGCTGAGACAGCCGAAGAACTGCAGCCGATAGAAGAAGCAGAAACCGCCGAGGAACTGGAACCGCTGGAAGAGGCAGCGCCAGTCGAAGAACTGGAACCGCTGGAAGAAGCAGAAACCGCCGAGGAACTGGAGCCAGCAGATGAACTGGAAGCTGTCGACGCCCCAGAGCCGCTAGAACCCGCAGCGCCGGTTGAAGAACTCGAAGCGATTGGTGCTGACAGCGCAGCGGAAGCTGCCGGTGCCGAAATCCCCGCATACTCCGACGCCGCGGCGGATGCATCAGCCGCAGTAAGTGGAGCGGCAAGTGTAGTGGCGACCGAAGCGGCAACTGAAGCAGCGCCCGAAGCGTCAAAAAATTCTGCTGAAATTCAGAAAAAAACACTTATGGGCGCTTCTCCCCTGACCGATAATACTTTTGTGTCTGAAACAACAGCGGGCAAAGCCGCCGCAGCACAGGTGCTGCCATCCGTTTCAGAGCCAACTACAGAGCTGGAGCCGCTTCCGCTTGACGAAAGAAGCAGCTCATTCATACAGCCTGGAAGCAATTTTTATTATCAACAACTGTACGAGTTTAAGGGAGACACTATGCAGACCGCAATAATCGAAAATGCAGACGGAGTATTCAGCATCGCATCCGACATTTCTTACAAAAAAGACCTCATCAACAGCGATTTCCAGAATCTCGTCAATGAGGTCATGCATAGAAGCACAAAATAAGTAATAAGCGGCTAGAGCCGCCGGGGAATCCTACGCCATCACCGCTTTTGCAAGCTGATCGGCGCAGCTCGTTCCCTTTGCACCACACAGATTGCCGGAAAGTTTTTCTGCAATCTCTTCCGCTTTCATGCCTTCACACAAAAGCCCAACAGCCTTAAGATTCCCGTTACAGCCGCCCTCAAAGCGGATGTTATGAATTCTGTTTTCGCCATCGCGCTCAAAGTGAATCACCTTGGCGCAGGTGCCGGTCGTTTTATACGTGATTTTCTCCATGATGGGTCTAAGATAAAAAAGAAAGATTTACGCTGTCAAGTCTTTTTTTCCAGCGGCGGCTTCCCTCGCCCGCTTCGCCCCAGCTCCGCGGGCTCGGGCCGGGCTTTCCGGGGCTCCGGCTTGCGCCTCCGACCACGCTGCCGCGTGTTTGAGCTTACGCTTCCCCCCTCCAATCCCTAGCCGGTCAACATGGCCTCGAAGCGAAGCTTCACGCGCGGCCGCTTGCAGCAATCCTGCACAGACAAAAAAAGGCTGCTCTCGCAGCCTTTTTTCGTGTAACGATAAAATAAGACAGGAGGTCTTATTTTATCTCATAGACCCAGCCTTCCGGGGCTTTTTCGGTGCCCATCTGAATGCCGGTCAGCGTATTGCGAAGCTTTGAAAGAACCGGGCCGATATCGTCCATGCCGCTCGGCACGTTGATTTTTGTGCCGTGGTCGTCAATGCAGCCGATGGGGCTGATAACCGCAGCGGTACCGCAAAGGCCAACTTCAACAAAGTCTTTCAGTTCATCCTTATGAACTTTGCGCTCTTCGACTTCCATGTGGAGATAATCCTTTGCCACCTGCACCAGCGAGCGGCGCGTAATTGACGGCAGGATGCTGTTTGATTTTGGCGTAACAAGCTTTCCGTCTTTTGTTACAAAGAGGATGTTTGCACCGCCGGTCTCTTCAATGTAAGTGTGGGTGGCCGGGTCGGTATACATGTTCTCGGCAAAACCTTTTTTGTGAGCGTCAACAATATTGTAAAGACTCATGGCGTAGTTAAGGCCGGCCTTGATGTCGCCGGTGCCGTGAGGAGCCGCACGGTCAAGGTCAGAAAGGCGCACGGAAATCGGCTTTACGCCGCCCTTAAAATACGGGCCAACCGGAGTTACCAGAATGCGGAACTGATATTCGTCAGCGGGCTTTACGCCGATAACGCTTGAAGAGCCGAACATGTACGGGCGCACATAGAGCGTTGCCCCGCTTCCGTAGGGAGGAACCCAGTCAATATTTGCCTTAATCGTGTCGATAACAGCCTTAACCCAGCGTTCTTTCGGGAACACCGGCATTTCCAGGCGCTCGCAGCTGTCCTTCATGCGGTCTGCGTTCAGGTCAGGGCGGAAGGTAACGATTCTGCCGTCAGCCGTCGTGTAAGCCTTTAAGCCTTCAAAACAAGTCTGCGCATACTGCAGGACACCTGCACATTCAGAAATTGTAATCGTGTGGTCGCTGGTAAGCGTACCTTCGTCCCATGCGCCGTTTTTGAAATTTGAAACGAAGCTTTTGCTTGTTTCCATATAGCCAAAGGGCAGATTTGCCCAATCAAGATTCTTTGCCATACATCTAACCTCACTGTTTGAATAAGACTAAAGCAACTGTAGCACTATTGAAGCATTTGTGCAATAAAAAAACAGGTTCCTCCAGCCCCCGGGATAAAAAGCACACTCTTTCCCCCACTTATCCCCGCATTCAAGAAAAACTATGTATGCTATACGAATTATCTTGCTGCAATGATAACATTTTGTTATATTTGCGAAAAAATTTGTCTTGCAATCAACAATTCTCAGGAGGTTATAGATGAAAAAGTTGACTCGCATTGTTAGGGGGGGGGTAACAGCAGTTCTGCTTGCCACCACCGCTTTATTCTTTAGTTGTTCAGATCTTGTCGACGAAACTAAGGATATGCTCGGCATTGAGGACGAAGCGGAAAAAATGATGCATGGAGAAGAGGGCTATTATGGACCAAAGTGGATTACAAAAACCGAAAACGGCTCTTTCACCAATACTGACGGCATTGCATTTTACAGTTTCAATGTAGACAGCAGCACGAGCTACGAAATCAAAGTGACAGGTAGTGCAACATTTGGGTACCAGTTAACCCAGACGGAAGTAGACTCTAAAACTTTGTCATATTACGTTACGTCTGGTACGTATACCTTAAGCCCGACTCTCTCGGGATACTGCTACATACAGGTTATCCCTACATCAACCGGAGACTTTAGCCTGACAGTAAAAAGTTTCACTACAAGCCTTGTCTTAAAAAAATTATCACTCAACAGTGGTTCCTCTAACGGTGGAAGCGAGCCCGGCATTCCTATTGATGACCCCAACATCACCCTATATGAGGTGTGGTACAACGATAGTATGCTTTATGCCTTTGAAGAATACGAGCTTGAAAACCTCAAGGATTTGTTTGAGGCAGGTGATTACACAATCTCAGGAAATAAAATCACGCTGACAGATACAGGCTATCAGAAGTATCAGCAGATGCTAGGTCCTACTGTTACCCTCAACATTGTACTTGAAGGCCAAGTCATAGCTACTATACCCGTACCAATTAGAGAGCTATCTAATGACACCCTCTATGCCGATATAACATTAACAACGATTGTTACAGATCCGGTTGCAGACGGCACGTATTACGTACCGGCGAACAATCAATAATCTCAATCTGTACAGCAGTGGCTCGCTGCCTTTCACGGCAGCGGGCTTTTTTATTGCCTGCGGCTTTTTCGCCGACCGATTCCGGCGACAGACATTCGCTACTTGCGGCAAACATTCGCTTCTGGCGACAACTACTTGGTTCCGAAAACAGTACACTATAGCCCTTTCCATGCCAAATCGCTATAATCCTTGCCACTAGACATGACCACGAAGGCTTTCTGCGGCTGGCAAAAGCGGCAGGCGGCTTTCTATAAAAGGCAGGTACTATGACGACAATTGATTTTCCCAAATGGAAGGCGGAAGGCCGCAAGATTTCCATGGTGACGTGTTATGATTCGACTTTTGCACGAATCATCAACGATTCAGACATTGACTGCATCCTGATTGGCGACAGCGCCTCGATGGTGATGCACGGCGAAAAGACCACCGTGCCGGCAAAAATCGAATGGATGGCAGAGCACACACGTAGCGTGCGTAACGGCGCTCCCGACAAGTACATTGTGGCGGACATGCCCTTTTTGACCACCCGCAAGGGGCTGGAATATGCCACCGACTGCGCAGGTAAGCTTTTAGTCGCAGGCGCAAACTCCGTAAAAATCGAAGGCATCTTCGGACAGGAAGACATTGTGGGCCACCTGGTGCAGAGCGGCATTCCGGTTATGGCGCACCTGGGACTAACGCCTCAGTTCTACAACGCCTTTGGCGGCCACAAAATGCAGGGAAAGACAGAAGCCGCCGCCGAAAAAATCATTGAAGAAGCAAAAATCGCAGAAAAACTGGGCTGCTATGCCATCGTGCTGGAATGCATTCCGGCGGCGCTGGCGGCTAAAATCACGAAGGCTGTTTCTATTCCTACAATCGGCATCGGCGCCGGTGTAGACTGCGATGGCCAAGTGCTGGTGCTGCAGGACATGCTGGGCATGACGGGCTTTAAGATGCGCTTTGTGCGCCAGTACCTGAATGGGCTTGAGCTCATAAAGGGAGCTTTGAACCAATACAGCGCCGATGTGCACGCCGGGGCATTTCCTGCTGGAGAGGAAATAAAGTAAGCGGGCGTTGCGGGCGGCGTTTGAGCCCGCAGGAAGGGGGAGGCCGCAACAAGGTGCGGCCGCGGGGGAAGACCTTTCCCCGCCTAAAAAACTTTTTCAAAGAAGGTATATCATGAAAATCATTAAGACACCGGAAGAATTTAAGGCTGTGCGGAAGACGCTGCACGGAAAGAAAATTGGCTTTGTGCCCACGATGGGCGGCCTGCACGAGGGGCATCTGTCGCTGATTAAGCGGGCTATTCGCGAAAACGAGGTAAGCGTGGTGAGTGTCTACCTGAACCCCACGCAGTTTAACGACAAAAAAGATTTGGAGACGTATCCTGCAAACTTTGACGATGACTGCGCCCTGCTTGAAAAAGCCGGCGTGGACTATCTTTTTGCGCCCACCTACCCGGTTATGTACCCGGACGACTACGCCTACATGCTGACCGAGAAAGTTTTTTCCAAGGAGCTTTGCGGGGCTAAGCGGCCCGGTCACTTTGACGGCGTGCTGACAGTTGTCATGAAGCTTTTTAACATCGTGCGCCCTACCCGGGCCTACTTTGGCGAAAAGGACTATCAGCAGTACCGGCTTTTGGACGGCATGGTAAAGGCTTTCTTTATGGATGTGCAGCTGGTGCCCTGCCCCATCGTGCGCGAGGCGAACGGGCTTGCCATTTCCAGCCGCAACCGCAAGCTGTCGCCGGAAGGGCTTAAAAAGGCGCCCCGCTTCCACGAGATTCTCGCTGGTGGCGGAAGCGAGGCTGAGATTGCTAAAAAGCTGGAAGCGGCGGGCTTTAAGGTTGACTACGTGACGAAGAAAGAGGGCCGGCTGTACGCGGCGGTCTTCTTAGAGGACGTACGGCTTATCGACAACATTGAAGCATAAAGGGAGGCGCCATGAGTGAAACGCTAGAAAGAAAACACATTCTGCTGCATGTTACCGGCTCCATCTCCTGCTACAAGGCCTGTGAGCTTACCAGCCTGCTTGTAAAGCAGGGAGCCGAGGTGCAGGTCTCGCTTTCGGCCGGGGCACTGCGCTTTTTGCAGCCGGCTGTCTTTGAAGGCTTGAGCCGACGCGAGGCGCTTACGCCGGACATGTTTGCACGTAAACCCGACTGCATCCCGCATATCACGCTCGCACAAAACTGGGCTGACGCACTGGTGATTTATCCGGCAAGCGCAAACTGCATAACGCGCCTTGCAAGCGGCCTCTGCGACGACCTTTTTGGCGCAGCCTTTCTGGCAAACAATTTTGCGCACCCAGTGCTGCTTGCCCCGGCCATGAACACAAGCATGTTTGAGCACCCGGCAGTGCAGGAAGCACTTACCAAACTTGCAGGCTGGGGCGTGCAGATTCTGCCGACAGCAGAGGGACGACTTGCCTGCGGCACTACCGGTAAGGGAAAGCTGATACAGCCGGAAGAAGCACTCGGCTTTATCGAAAAAGCGCTTTAATAAGCGGCTTGCACGACGCGGCTGCAGTGGCAGACTGTCCTGGCGACAGACTGCAGCGCGGCGCCCACAGCGACAGCTCGCAGCAGTGACAGCACGCTTGCACGACGCCCGTCACAACGATGACGCGCCGCATCAGCGCAGATGGTCAAAGGCGCCTTCGCGGTACAATTCCATGAAGGCGTCGACCACTTTCGGGTCAAGCTGGCTTCCCGAAATGCGGTCTATCTCGTTGATGATGTAGTCGAGCGGCAGACGCTTGCGGTACGGGCGCGTAGAGCTCATTGCGTCGAAGGTGTC
>JAILRG010000146.1 GCA_024698325.1 Treponema sp. | reverse complement strand
GCTCCGCTACATCTTTGCGATGAACAAGGTCGACCATGAGTTCTCAATCAGCTTTGACCTTGACGTTATCACCGTCTACGAAGCATACGACCGCACCGAGCGCATCGCCTGGGGCATCGACAAGGCAAAGAGCGACGACCTCTTCTTAAAAGAAAAGCGCGTCTATGAACTTTCTCAGATTGAAGCCGGCATGCCCGCCGTGCAGCCCTACCAGGTGCCCTTCCGCCTCTTGACCACGCTTTTGCAGACCTATTCTGGCGACATCGATGCCGTGATTAAGTCACTCGGAGACGTAAAGCCGGAACAGGAAGAGACGCTGCGCCGCCGCTGTGTCTGCGCCTGGAACTGGATTAAAGACTGCGCCCCTGATCACGCACCGGATATGTGCTTCTCACTCAGAGCTGAAGGCACCCGCGCAGCGCTTGCCGAAGATATGGCAGCCGCTGTCAAGAAAGTGCTTACGGACGTCGTGCCGGTTATCGACACCTTTACGACCGACAAAGAATGTCAGGAAGCGATTTACGCTGTTGCAACCAGCCTCGGCCTTGACGCAAAGCAGCTCTTCCTTGCGCTTTACAACGCGCTTATCGGAAAAGAGCAGGGCCCGCGCCTTGGCGGCTTTATGCGCATCATCGGAAAAGAACGCCTGACTTCACTCTTAGGCAGCGTAGACGGCGTAACGGCTGAAAAGCTTGCCGCAAAAGCTAGCGCCAAAAAGCTTACTCCCGCCGAGATTGATAAGCTCCCGATTGCAGAGCGGTTCAACCGTCGCGTCATCTTAAAAGTAAGCAAGATTGAGAAAGTTGAGCAGCACCCGAACGGGACCATGCTCTACATCCTCTCGCTGAACACCGGCGACGCAGAGCCGACACAGATTGTCAGCTCAATCGTGCCCTTCTACAAACCCGAAGAGCTTTTGGGCAAGAACATCGTGCTCGTTTCTAACTTGAAGCCCGCAAACTTCCGCGGCGTGCGCAGCAACGGCATGCTCCTAGCGGCAAGCGACCCGGAAAAAGATCCGCACGACACCTGCGAAGTCGTCTTTGCGCCACAGTTCGAGCCGGGCACGATTCTGGAGCCGGAAGGCTTTAGCGTGCCGGAAGACGTAGCCGACTTCTGCTATGTAAAGCCGGACAAGTTCTTTGAGATGCCGCTCTATACCAAAGACGGCTTTGTGGAACTTGACGGAAAGAAACTGGGTGCTGACGGAAAATTCCTGTCAGTAGAAAAATACAAGAACGGCTCAATTCACTAGTATCTTTTGCCCGCGCGTCTAGGCGCGGAACATATTGCCCGCAGGCTTGGCGCTTGCGGGCGTTTTTTTATGTGCGGCAGGTAAACATTACGAAACATTGCACAGTTTCGCAATGTTTTAGTAATGTTTTCGCAATGTTCCGCAATGTTTTGCAATGTTTTGCAATGTATGATATAGTACCTGCAGAGGCGAGACATGAAGATTTCTGAATTGTATTCGGATGTGTTAAACGAAAACTCAAAATATGAATTCAAAGCTAAGCTGAATCAGGACAATCCTATAAAATGGGCAAAAACTATAGTTGCCTATGCAAATGGAGAAGGTGGATTCATTTTTGTGGGCGTAGGCGATAATCGTGATGTTTTCGGCTTGGATTTAGACGAAATTGATAAAACCAAAAATCTGGTAGCGTTAATCAATGACAGGCATATTTTTCCTCATGTGAAAATTTCTTATCAGATGAGAAGTGCAGATGATAATGCAGAGAAATTTGTTCTTGCGATAAAGATACACTCTTCAGAATCTGTTGTTCGCTACCGGGAAGGGGATTTTAACGAAACTGTTTTTGTCAAAGGCGATGCAAATTCTACACCTGCAACACCAGAAGACATAATTGCGCTTTCAAAACGGAAATTCGGTGTGGATAATGAAACAACGGATGTCATTTACTCAGAAGAGGCTTGGTCTGATTATATTGATTTGTGCAAGGAATTCAGAAGTGATAAGTCTACTCCAACGGTAAAAGAGCTTCAGAATGAAGAAATACTTTCAAAAGATGGCTATGCAAAGTCCGGCTTGATGATGTTCAAAGATGATTATTCAGGAGATGATTCCCTGATTTGCTGCCGTTTGTGGCGCGGAAAAGACAAAACTGGCACTGTCTTGGATAGTGAGAAAATCAAGGGAGCTTTATCAAAAGGATTAAGGCTTGCATTGCAATTTATTGAGCGGAATACGAAAACCGGTTGGAAGAAAACAGCGGACGGCGGCAGGGAAGAAATCCGCTCTTATCCAAAAGAAGCTGTCCGCGAGGCAATGGTAAATGCTATCGCTCATCGTGACTATTCAATTTACGGAACTCAGATTGATGTGGATATTTATTCTGACAGAATCGATATTGTCTCTCCCGGTTCATGGCTTTTGCCGAAGGATTATAATGACTATCCGCAGGGTGCAATTCCATCTATCCGCAGGAACACAATAATTGCGGCTTGTCTTGATGTTGCGAATTTGATGGAGCGGGGCGGAACCGGTTTCCAAACAATGATAGAAAGTTATAAGGATTCGCCAAGTGACAAGCAGCCTTGTGTGATGATTTATCCTGGATTCCTGGATTTGCGACTGTTTGATAGATTGTATCAACAGGAAGAATCCTTTACAGAGCTTACAGATTCAGAAAAGATAATCGAGCTGTTGAAAGAGAGTCCGAAATCTGCAAAAGAATTGCAGGCTGTAACTTCGTATAAAAGCAGAAGTCAGTTTCTTGTTGAAGTAATCAATCCACTGATTGATACCGGAAAAATTTACAGAGAAGGAAGTCCAAAATCTCCTGCCGCGGTTTTTAAGCTCAACCAGGTCTAGCCGTTTATTGCCCGCAGGCCGAGCGCTTGCGGGCGTTTTTTATGCACAGACACCTCAAAAATGCTATACAAATGTAAAAAAAAACTGTATTTTTCATAAAAACAGACCTGTTCGGAAAACACAATCTCCGAACAGGTCCATTACAGTTACTATGAGGTGATTTTATGAAAGGTTTTATTCTGTCAATTATCGGCAATGTTTTGCTCATTGATGCCGCCGCTATCGGAAAACGATATGTTGTAGAGGGAAAAGCACCCGATTCTTTTATCAGTGCAGCATTGGTATTCCTGATTCTTGCCTGCGAAGTTCTGCTGACCGCACTTGTTTTTAGCATTGTCGGCCTGGCTGGAAACAAAAAACGCAACGAGCGCAAGCTCTTTAATGTACTGGGAATCATTTTGTCCTGCACAGCGTTTCTTGTCACTAGCGCAGTGTGCTCTTAATTCGCATAATTCGCAGAAAGAAATAGCAGGTGTTTTGCACATAGAACAGTCCGCAAGCCGAGCGCTTGCGGACTTTTTTTGTGGGTACAGTGTTTTTCGAATTGCATGATGAACACTCACTTTCGCAAGTTTGAAAAAATCTCCGGGAATTCGTACTACACGAAAGTATGTACGCAAGAGAGTGCTGCACTAGGCTGCAAGAGTCTATCGCACTACCGTAATTGAGTACGTTGCACTAGGCTGATAGAGTGCATTGCACTACCGTAATTAAGTGCGTTGCACGCTTGTGATTAAGAGCATTGCACTACCATATTGTAGACAGGTTCCCTGCATCCAGCAGATGCGGCTTTCCGTTCGGCTCGCTTACAAGGACGCCCTGCGCGGTCTGATTGAACGGAGTTGCAGGAGACACCGGAACGTCACTTCTATACTTCATGGTAAGCGTTTTGTCGAACAGCGCTGCATAGCATGTGCCGCCTTCCTGCACGATTGCATACCAGCCGCCGTTTGCGCTCACCAGCGGCGAGCTTTCTGAAAGCGTTTCCTTGCTTTCCTGTGCTATTTCAAGCGAGGTGCTGTCGATAAGGCACAGGCGCACAGCGGCTTTGCCTTTGTTTTCGCCGCAGACAGCAAGATACATGCCGTCAACTGCGTAGACGACGGCGCTTCTGATATGCTTTAAGTCCGAGCGGCGCACGACTTTGCCTGTCGCGCCATCCACCGTGACGAGCGTGTAGAGAGAGCCCTTGTTGTCAGCGCTGAAAAGCCCGGTGACCAGAGAAGCTTCATCGGGCTGGGCCTGCGCATCAAGCGCGCGCTTGTCGTCGGCAAGCGCCTTATCCTCAGCCTGCACCTCGCCGCGCTTTTTATCTGCAAGCTGCTGCTGCTCGCTTGCCGTCTGCGCAGATTTTGCAGCTCCAGCCTTGTCGCCTTCCTGCTTTTTCTGCGCCGCGTCTTTCTGGGCATTCTTTGCGTTCTGGGCCGCATCCCCAGACTCGCGCTCCTTTATCTCGTTTAATTTTTCACGCGTTTCAAGCGCATGGTCATCTTCTTTCCGGAGCGCTTCTATCACCCTGTCGTCGCTGATTGCAGATGTCTCAACACCAGCGGGAGTGCCGTCAAGGGAAGTTCCCAGCGGAATGACAATCTGCGTGCCGCCAGCCCAATCCTGCCAGTTAGTAGAAAGCCCCGACTTAGATTCAGTAATGGCGGCTGTCACCACGTCCTTATATTTTTCGCTGAAAGTGGCGATGTCACCGCGGTACACGGCGTTATATATCGTAATAAACACAGAAATAGTGTCCGCATCGTCGCCCGAATAGCCGTATGCTTCTTCCAGAAAGCCTGCAATAATGCGGCGCAGATTGTTGATATGGTCCACACCCGCACTGCTGTTCAGGACAAAAATGTCGGCATCATATTTTCCCGGCGCTGAGCTGTCTACCGCATGAACAAGCGTGTACTTTCCTTCGGGATCATACGTAGCTGCCTCTTCCGGGGCCTGGGCAACGCGCTTACCAAGATTGCGGCCGATGGAGCGGATTGCGTCTGCCGTTTCTACGACAGCGTGAGGGCCCGCGTAGTTTTCAAACTGGATTGCCTCGGCTTTCGCGTCAGATAACTGTAATTCGCTTTTATTAACTTCAAGTGCAGCTGCAGCCATGATTGCAAGCAAAGCTGCGGCAAAACCACCTACGATTTTTTTCATATTAGCTCCAGATGATGTAACTGGGAACAGTGTATCACAGCTTTAGTTTTTTGTCGCTGATTAATACTTAAAAAAAACTTGCTCAAAATCAAAAACGGCTTTATGCTAAAACGGTACCGCCCCCAGGCGGCACCTGTCGCACTGCATTACTAAGGAGGTCTTTATGGAAACATCAGTCTACGTCATCGATACCAAACCGTTGGAAAACAAAGAGATTTTCGAGAAATGGTACAAGATGGTTCCCGAATACCGCCAGAAAAAAATTGATTCCTACACCGACATCAAAGATAAGGCGCTCTGTCTGGGAACAGGACTTTTGCTGACTCATGCAATCGTTTCCGCGGGTTTTGAAGAAAGCGAACTGAAGATTGCCTACGAAGAAAGCGGAAAGCCCTTCTTCAAGAATGATCCGGACTTTCATTTCAGTCTTTCGCATTCACACGAGCGTGCAATGTGCGCGGTTTCTGACAATCCGATTGGCTGCGACGTGCAGGTTATCGCAAAAGATGCGGACATCGATCCGGGCGAATGGGCTAAGCTTGAAAGCTATGCCAAGGCGACAGACGAACCGCTTTCATCGCTTATGGGAAAAGAAAGCGCCTTTAATCCGACATATGTTTTTACGGAGATTGATTTTCACGATCCCTACAAATATGTCGTCTGCACGACAGAAACGGTACCTGATACGCATATTTTCCTGTGCAATTTGAACGAAGACGCTGTTAAAGGGCTGACTGTTTAGAAACGCACTGCAGGCAATACGCAGTAAGGTAGTCCAGAACGGAAACTTTTTTTACCGCAATGACAATGCCGGTCTGCGGCGAAAAGAGGGAATCAAGCCGGATCTCTCCCGGAGGAAAAAGGCCGTCATGGCTAAACTCCAGATTTCCGGCTGCGTTTCCAATTCCATGGGCTGCCGTTTCGCCTATCACCAGATGTAATGCCACAAACCGCCTGTTTAACCCGGTAAGGCTGTAACAGGTATCGGTACTGATAAACTCCGCACCCGCCGTATCTGCAAGTTCGGGCATTCCGGCCCCGTACGAAACAAAACAGGTACGTTCGAGCACCAGTTCCTTTCCGACACAACGGTAGTAATCATAAATGCGGCCTTTATTAACAGAATGAGTATACGAGATGTAAAATGTGTCTTTCAGAAACCGGAACAGCACTCTGTCAGAAGGACGGCTCCCTACACTCAGGGAAAGGCAGCGTACGGCAGGCACAAAAGCCAGTACCGCAAGGCTACCTATGCAGAATGCAAAAAGGAGCACATTCCGCTTTCGCCAGAGCCTCGTCCCCGGTTTATTCAACATGAAGCCCAATCTCTTTAAAGTATTTTACAGCGCCGGGATGGAAAGGCACGGACACGCCGCAGATTGCAGTGGCAGCGCTCACTTCCCTGCCCTTTGCATGAGCCGAACTTAAGTATTCCAGGTTCGAAAACAACGTCTGCGTCATAGTGTAGACAATGTCCGCATCGAGCTTTTCGCTTGCAATAAGCGCCGCCTTAATCGCAAGCGCAGAAACATCAGTTTCGATACCTGCATACGTGCCTGCCGGTATGACTGTCCGCGTATAAAAGCCGTATTTCCGGCAGATTTCGGCGGAAGCGGCATCTGTCACTGGAATCAAGTCAAAGCCGTTGGTAAAAGCAAGCTCCAGAAGTGCCGTATTGGGAAGACCGCTCGTAAAGAAGCAGGCATCAATCGTTCCGTTTCTGATTCCCTCGGTAGAATCTCGGAACGACAGGTTCTCTTTCTGAATGTCAGCAAATGAAAGCCCATAGCCTTCGAGAATCTGTGCGGCATTAAACTCAATGCCGCTTCCAGCTTCGCCGACAGAAACGCGCTTTCCCCGCAGCTCTGCAATCGAGGTGATGCCGCTCTGGCGGGAGGTAAAAATCTGCACAACTTCCGGGTACAGCGTACAGACTGTCGACAGATTCTGCAGGCAGCTGGTAAACATTCCGGTGCCGTTGTAGGCATAATCCAAAACGTCATTCTGCACGATTGCCAGGTCGACTTTTCCGGCGCTCAGCAGCGAAAGGTTTTCCGCAGAAGCGGCTGTCGTCTGAACCGAAACCGCAAGGTTTTCAATATGCGTGTTCCAGATTCCGGCCATCGCGCTGCCGAAAGGAAAGTAGGTTCCGCTGGCTCCGCCTGTTGCGAAGGAGAGTTCTTTCGAAGTGTTTTTTTTGCACCCGGACACACAGGCCATCAGCATGGCTGCAACCGACAATGTTCTCAATACCTTTTTCATTCCTGCTCCCTATATGTATGCACAAAAAAGCTGTGCTTATTCTGCTGTAAACAGATCTCTGACTGCTTTCTTGAATTTACGTCCCCGGTCAAACTCGTTGGTAAACATTCCGAAGCTTGTCGCACCGGGACTGAAAACCACATTCTTTATTCCAAAAGCGCCACGGCGTGCTTCCACATCCGTTTTTAGCGCCGCCAGCAATGATTCAAGCGAATCAAAGGGGCCTTTGTACCTGATGCCTGCCGCGTCAAAATCGGCGCGCATTTTGTCGGTAGCGCTGCCAGCGAGCAGATACGTCTGTGACGGCGTAATGGAAAGCGGATTTGAAATCGTATGCGCGACAGGCGACAAATCAAGCCCCTTGTCGGTGCCGCCAGTGATAAAGATGACCGGCTCGCCGAATGCCTGCGTCGCTTCTGCAGCTGCTTCCGGCACGGTGGCGGCGCTGTCGTTGTAAAAACGAAGCTTGAGCGCCTTTTCGCCGGAAGAAGCATCGCTTACAGGAAGGCGCCACTCATGGAAAAACTCCAGCCGGTGCTCTATGCCGCTCCAGGCGCCCAGCACTTCAATACAGCGCTCTGAGGTTACGCCCATAAGGCGCAGCACCAGCGCCGCATTCAGCACATTCAGGCGCATATGCTTTCCGGGAACAATCAGCTCCTTCATGCAAATCTCGTCATCGGGGCCGCCCGGAAGCCGGATATGGCCGAAACCTTTGCTATCCTGCCAGACGCCAGAGACACCCGCCGGAAGCTTTTTCTTGCTGTAGCGGAGAACGGAAGCCTTCGTTTCTTTTGCAAAAACGTTGCCCCAGTTTTCAATCAGCGTGCCGCCGTCAGCGCTTGCGTCATCATCAAAATCAAGAATCGTAAAGTCATTCTTCGTCTGGTCTGCATAAATAAGCTTTTTGTCCGCAACATAGGCAAGCATGCTGTGGTAGAAGTTCTGGTGATCCGGCACAATCTTTGTAATAACCGAAATGTGCGGGCGCAGGAGCTTACGTCCGCGCAAATCCGCGAGCTGCCAGCTTGAAAGCTCCAGAACGACAGGCGTCGTCGAGTCTGTGCTTTCGAGGAATGTAAGCGGGCTTACCGTAATATTGCCGCCAAGGAATGCGGTAAAGCCGGCCTTCTGCAGTCCGTAGTAAATAGCGCTTACCGTAGAGGACTTTCCCTTGCTGCCGGTAACAGCGATAACGGGCGCCTCGGTAAACTGCAGAAACAGGCTCAAATCAGTTTCGATGGCGCGGGAAGCCGCAAGATAGGCATTTCCGTCGTATTTTACGCCCGGATTTTTTATGACGCAGTCAGCTTCACTAAAGTCTTCAATCCGATGACAGCCAAGCACATACCGGATACGGCTCTGGTCAAGCGAACTGTCGCCGCGCAGAGAGGCAAGCGTCGGCGCAAGAGCCTCTTCGCTTTTCATGTCTGTTACCGTAACAATGGCGCCGTGCTGCACAAGGAAGCGCACTGCAGCCTCGCCGCCGCCATTTAAGCCAAGTCCCATAACGGTAATGCGCTTTCCCTGGATATCGGCGGGAGTCTTAAAAATGCATCCCTGCGGATAGATATGCGCCACCGGCGGCAAAAGTTCTGTATCAGACATACGTGGAATTCCCCCTGCTTATACGATTTATTGTAGCAATCTTTGCAGTATGGCGCAATGTAATTCGTACCCCAAAACAAAGCAAAAAAATATCTGTATAAAAGCTGAATTGTTTTGTCTGTTTTTGGAAACTGTGCTATAATACAGATACTATGAACGCGGAAGAGTTTTATACAAAAATCAAAGGAGACAGCGGCCTTCAGACCGCTCTTGAAGAAGCAATTGACAACGGAAAACTGGCTGAATTCTTAAGCGCGAACGGATGTACAGCTTCAGAAGAAGAGTTTTCCGCATGCATTGCTTCCCACTGCTAGCATAAAAGCTTTCGCAGCTTGTGATGATACCGTCACTGTCGGCTGCGGAAGCTTTTTTTCTCTCTAAAAACGAAGCCCAAACTGTAACGTCGGAATCGCCTGTATGCTGCTACTGCAGGGAAGTGTTGCGGCGTGATTCTGCTGAGGGCAGTCAAACAGGTGTCGGTTAAAGCCGTCAACCGCAATATCGTAATTCACTGCGCAGAATAAAAAAAGTCGCGTTCGGGGCTTTACCGCAAACGACAGCCGCCCAGACGGTACGAGGTAGCGCCGCATAACACCGGGTTCATCCCTATCATCATCAAACACAACACCACAGCTCCCTTCAAGACTTGCATACAGCACGCCGATTACGCACCATTCCGTGCCGATGCCCGGCAGCAGAGAGAATGTTCGCCCCGGCCGGTGGCTGGCAAAACCTGCACGCAGGTTTCCGTACAGTGCAGATTCGCCAAAGCGTATGCCGCCCTGCGCAAGGCCGTCGCTCGTCACGGCGGCTTCGAACTGCCAGGAAAGATTTTTGCGGTCAGAAAGGCCGTATTTTCGGATAAGCTCGGCGGCGGCTTTTCCCGTGCGTTTTTCTGCTGCAACTTCGTGCATGTCCCTGCTTGTATGTCCTGCGGCAATCAGATATGCCGTGTCAGAATGTGGAAGCAGAATCTTAAGCGGCGACTCCTCGGAAAGAAGCCCTGACTCGTCGTAATGCTCGACCGAAGCAAAAACCGGCGATGGAAGCAGGCTGTCCTGAGTCACGATGATGCGATACTCACCTGTCGATGGAAACCCAATCACCACATCGGAAAGGGAAAGCTGCATGGCGGCAACAGGCAGGCGAATGCTGTTGTAGTCCACATGCTGGTTTCGGATTCTCACCATGACTTCATCATGGGAATCTACCACGACGCAGTTAAAGGTTCCGCTGAGTACGAATTCCGTACTGCCAGTTATCGAAAAGGCTTCATCTTCTGACAGTGCAACGAGCTGCGAAATATACGCTTCGTTTGCGTGCATGTCGATAAAACCGTACTGAATAAAGTCCCCGGCTCCAGGCCGTATCTTATTCAATACGGCACGGGGAATCTGCGATCTCTTGTCCCAGAAACCGTAGAACTCATCGGCATTTTGAGGCACTGACGAGTCTGCAGAGCGCAGCGCCACGAGACTGTCATCCTCGGGAAAATATTTTTTTAACAGCCTTGAGGCAATGCTGTGGCAGCCGACACCGGTTGTATAGTACAGACGGACATTTTCATTATACTCTGCCAGCAGGCGCGACATCTGAATGGGATAGAAGGAGCCTGTTTTGAACGGCATCACATCACGCCGCATGAAAGTCCTGTACACCGCGTTGATACGGGGCAAAAGTTCGTTCTCATACTCGACCGGGTCTCCGTTCCAGGCATTGCGAAGGATGCGCGTATTACCGAATTTCTGATACTGCCAGCCTTTTCTTTTCAACGGAAGCAGCGACACGCAGTCTTCACCGTTACAGATGTTCCAGATAGAAGCGAAACGGCTTTCTGTTGCGTCTAGGCGCGTAGTGACGTTCGGCGTGGCAAACGTGTAGGCGTACACATGCGACGGCAGGAACAGTTCCCGGTCGATAACGAACGCTGCCAGAAGGTTTGCAATCGCAGCTCCACGGCTGTGACCGGTTATCAGCACGCTCGTTTTTTCTGCATCGATTGCGTTTTCGTTTAGATACTGCACAAGAGAGGACTCAACCTGCTTTGCCGCCCGATAAAAGCCTTTGTGATACTGCCGGGCCTCCCCGTCCGTAATGCCGACATCAAAGCTCGAAAGCCACTCCGGTATGCCTGGCGTCGGGTTACAGCGGATTACAACATACAGAATCGTTTTTGTGCCGCCAGCGTCCGGAACGTTCCTGTATGCAAAACTGAACGCGCACTGATCATTTCCAAGCTCGGGGTCGTTGTAGTCAACATCGTAGTAAAACGCCATGTGGCCCCGCTCAATGCCAAGCACGTCGTAACACTGCTGCATCGCTTCCGGAAACAGCCCCGGAGCAGAATACGAAGCCGACGCCAGAATGCACGAAACCCGCGCAAGAGCGTGATTATAGTCTGCGGCAGGCGAATCGGTAAGATAGCTGTCAGTCCATTCGGCAGCCAGCTGTACAAAGCCGGGTTCCGCGGTCACCATGCCGCGGACAGGAAACGTCAAAAGTTCAGGCGAAGAGAAAACGGGAGAATGAAACAAAAACACGAAAAGCGGAAACAAAAGCTGCTTCCGCTTCAAAAAGAAACGCATTGCGGTTCTCGTTCAGACTGCTACCGGCTGGTTTGCAGGGCGCGGGTTGCCTTAAAGCGCAGCTGTGCCTCTTCTATCAGAAGTTCCACAAGCTTTCCAAAAGAAAGGCCTGCGCTTTCGCACATTTTCGGGAACATGCTGATAGAGGTAAAGCCCGGCAGATTGTTGATTTCATTCAGGTACAGCTCGTGTGTGTCGCGGTCGATGAAAAAGTCCACGCGGCTCAAGCCTGCGCAGTCGAGCGCTGCATAGGCTTTTTTTGCCATAGCGCGCACTTTTTCCTGCGTGTCGTCGTCCAGATGTGCCGGAATCCACAGCTCAGCCCCATCGGGATCGTTGTACTTTGCGTCATAGTCGTAGAAGGTATGCTTTGGTGCAATTTCGCCGGGACCGTATGCGGTGAGTGCTTCCTCAGCATGCACGCCGCCATCTGTCGTCGGGTTTCCGGTGACAGAGCATTCGATTTCGCGCGCATTCACGGCCTTTTCAATCAGGATTTTGTCGTCCCACAAGAATGCCTCGCAAATGGCGCCGTTCAGGTGCCGCATATCGTCGACACGGCTTGCGCCGTCGCTGCTGCCAGCTGAACAGGGCTTTACAAACAGCGGGAAGCCCAGCGTTTTTGCCGCATCTTCGAGCATCCGGTCATACCGGACGGAGGAAAGCAAGTCACTGCGCTTCATGCAGATGTACGGCACCACCGGAATGCCGGCCTGCTCCAGAACGACCTTGGTCTTTTCCTTGTCCATGCAGTTTGCGCTGGCAGTGACGCCGCAGCCGACATACGGCACATCAGCCATCTCCAAAAGTCCCTGCACCGTGCCGTCCTCGCCGAATGTGCCGTGCAGCGCGGGAATCACCACGTCTACAGGAATGTCGCTTGTGCCGACTCTAAAGGCAGCTTTTGTGCCGCCACCGGGGACGACTGCTACTGCAAGCGACTCATCCTCGCTGATGGAGAGAGATGCTTTTACGTCACGCTTAATGCGGGCAAGCTCTCCCGCGCCCTGCAGGTACCAGCGGCCGGCTTTCGTAATGCCGATAAGCTGAACCTGATGCTTTGCCGTATCTATATTGCGGGCAATTGCTGCCGCTGAAACCAGTGAAATCTCGTGCTCACCGGATTTTCCGCCGTAAAGAATTGCGATTGTCATTATAAAAGACTCCCTTATATTTTATTCTTGATCTGCACCGCAGACTTTTCTTAACGCTTCCTTCCGCCGTGACTCGCTAAAAAGTCTGCACCGCAGACTTTTGTATCACTCCCTACCATTCCAGCAGTAGGTGCAAAGTTTTGCGTGGTCAAGGCCGGTGCTGTCGAGCATGTCGTCCAGACGGTGGAAGCGCAGTGTCGTAAAGTGAAGCTGCTTGCGGATTTCTTCCTGCATACGCGCGTATTCAGGGCTGTCCGGGTCGCAGTATTTTGCAAGCACTTCGTCGCTTACGTTGTCGCCCTCAAACTGCTTTACGACGCGGCGGGCAATCAAGTCCATCTCGCTTTTAGAACGGCTGAAGTTCAGATATTTACAGCCGAACATAATCGGCGGGCAGGCGGGACGCACATGCACTTCCTTTGCGCCGGACTGGTACAAAAAGTCCGTCGTCTCGCGAAGCTGCGTACCGCGCACAATCGAGTCGTCAATCAGCAGGATGCTCTTGTCTTTAATCAGCTGCTGCACCGGAATCAGCTTCATATGTGCGATAAGGTTGCGCTGTTCCTGATTTGTCGGCATGAACGAGCGCGGCCAGGTCGGGGTGTATTTGATGAACGGGCGCGTAAAGGGGATACCCGCCTCATTTGCGTAGCCGACCGCGTGTGCAGTTCCGCTGTCAGGAACGCCCGCCGCACAGTCCGGGTGAATATTGTCGTCCTTGTCGCGCTTTGCAAGGTATTTTCCGCAGTTGTAGCGCATCGCCTCGACATTAACGCCCTCGTAGCAGGCAGTCGGATAGCCGTAGTAAATCCACAGGAAGGTGCAGATTTTCATGTCTTTCTGAGGTTTCTGAAGCACTTCGTAGCGGTCGGCGGTCACATACACGATTTCGGCCGGTCCAAGCTCATGCAAATCCTTGTAGCCCAGGTTGATATAGGCAAAACTTTCAAAGCTAAGGCAGTGTGCGAGGATTGAGCCCTGCGCGTCTTTTTTAATGCCGATTTGCAGGGGGGTGCGGCCCATTTTGTCCCGCGCGCCGTAAATGCCTTCCGGGGTTGCCACCAGCATGGTAATGGAGCCCTGAATCTTCGACTGCACATAGCGAATGCCGTCTACAATCGTCTTCTGCGTGTTTATCAGCGCAAGAATCAGCTCGGTCTGGTTGATTTCGCCGCCGCTCATCTCGATAAAAGAGCCACCGTTTGCCATAAGCTCGTTTACCAGCTCGTCTTTATTGGTGACGATGCCGACTGTGGTGACGGCAAAGCGTCCGAGGTGACTGCGCGCAAGAAGCGGCTGCGGCTCATAATCGCTGATACAGCCGATTCCGACATGTCCTTTCATTTCCGAAATGTCATCTTCAAACTTGGTGCGGAACGGCGAGTTCTGAATATTGTGAATAGAGCGCTGAAACTTATCGTCATTACGATACACAGCAAGACCACCGCGCCGGGTTCCTAAATGAGAGTGATAATCTACTCCGAAGAATAAATCCAAAGAACAATCGTTTTTAGATACGACACCGAAAATGCCACCCATAGTGTACCTCTTTATAGAATGGCTTATTATATCGGGGAGAAGTGGTCGCTACAAGCATTTTTTAGGCACAGTTTGGCACGATTGCACTCGCGCAAATGCGTACGTCGCTATCACTCCGTGCGCTGCAAGGAAGTTATTGACGTTTTCGCTCGCGCGAAAAGGCGTCATTTCGGGCTTGTAGCAGGAGGTCTTTATCGCGCGTGATGTCGGCGACGGCAAAGGCCAGTTCCCCGGATTGCGCAGTTCCGGTAATCTCGCCGGGGCCGCGCAGGCGCAAGTCTTCCTCTGCAATCTTAAAGCCGTCGGTGCTTTCACGCAGGATTTTCATGCGGGCAACGCCCGTTTCGGTCAGATTCTTGCTGTAGATTAAAAAGCAGTACGATTGCGCGCTTCCCCGTCCGACGCGCCCCCTGAGCTGGTGCAGCGCGGCCAGGCCGAAACGGTCTGCCTGCTCGATGACCATGCAGGTGGCGTTGGGCACGTCTACGCCGACTTCGACCACGGTTGTCGCAACGAGTATCTGAATCTTTCCTGCGCGGAAATCGTTTAGAATGCGGCTCTGCTCTTCTTCGTCTACGCGGCTGTGAATCAGCGCGGCGCTAAAGCCCGGATACACCTGTTCGGATAAAAAAGCAAAGCTTTCTTCCGCACTTTTTAGCTGTTGCCTCGTGCCTGTGCCGGCACCGCCCGCCGTGCCTTCGTCCGCCTGCGCAAAGCTTGCCTCAATCGCCGGATAGACAAAATACGCCTGCCGGCCTGCAAGCAGCTCTTTGCGCACGGCTTCGTAGGCATTGCGTTCGTTTCCTTCTCGCACCAGATAGGTGGTAATCGGCTTTCTGCCGCCGGGCATCGTGCGGATGGTCAGCACGTCAAGGTCGCCGAATACGGTAAGCGCAAGCGTCTGTGGAATCGGAGTGGCGCTCATCATCAGAAGATTCGGCTCAGCGAGTTTTGGCTCTCGGCTTGTCCGGCCTTTTTCGATAATTGCGCTCCGCTGCAGAACGCCGAAGCGGTGCTGCTCGTCAATCACGGTCAGGGCAAGGTCTGCATACTGCACGTCCCGGGAAAAAAGCGCGTGCGTTCCAATGACAATGTCAATGCTGCCGTCTTTGAGCGCGTCTAAAAGCGGCTTTCTGCCTGATGCTTTTACATTTCCGGTCAGGTAGGCGACGCGCACGCCGAGTACTAAAAGCTCCCGGGCTGCGTTTTCCGCATGCTGCCGTGCCAGGATTTCCGTAGGTGCCATAAACGCGCACTGGCTTCCGTAGTCGATGACGCGAAGACAGGCAAAAAATGCCGTCAGCGTCTTTCCGCTTCCGACATCGCCCTGCAAAAGCGCGCGCATGGCAAAGCTGTGCCGGGCAGAAAGGTTCACAGGCCGGCCTTCGCCGCCTTGCAGGGAGCTGTATGCGCGGTCTATGTCCGCATTCATCTTTGCGATACATGAGCGCTGGTCATCGGTCAGCGGAAACGGCAGTCGTTCTAAAAGCTGTTTCTGGCGCGGCGAAAGAGTGCGCACAAAGTCGTCCGCAGTTATCGGCGGCTGTACGGGCGCGGCGTTTTCGGCAAGGTCTATCGCCGGAAGTTCGCCCTTATGCTCGAGCGCGCGCTTTGCAATCACGGTCTGGAACTGGAAGAGCTCTTCATACGAGAGGGTTCGCCGCGCGTCCAGCGCTTCCTGCAGAGTGCGCGGCTGGTGTATCTGTCGGAGCGCCTGCGCCTTTGGTAAAAGCGTGCGTTTTTCCCGCACATCGTCGGGCACTTCTTCTTCCAGACCGTGCGCATACTGGCTGAGCGCGGCGCTGACAGCTTTTGCGACGTTTTTCTGGCTTAAGCCCTCTGTCAGCGGGTAGACGGGAACAACGCGGCTGTCGGGAACGGGCGCGTTTGCATAGTCGGGCAATTCACCGGAGCCTGCTATCGTAACAGTCTCGAACGCAGTGCTCTGCAGTCGGCTGTATTTGACTTCAAAATGTCCGGTCACGCCGCAAATAGCGCCGACAGGAAGCTCGCGCTCCATGAACGGGCGGTTAAAGCAGACAAGCTCTGCCTGCGCCGTGCCGTCGGTGATAATCACTTTGAGCGTGCGCATCTTTCCGAAGCCAAACCATTCGTGCGCAGTAACGCGGGCAATCGTATGCACCTTGGGAAAAAGCTCAAACTGATTCAGGCTGACGCGGCGGGTGCGGTCTTCCCAGTCACGCGGATAGAACTGCAGAAGGTCGCCGACAGAAAAAATGTTGAGTTTTGCAAACAGCGCGGCAGTCTTTGTGCCCACGCCCGGAAGCGTGCTTACAGAATTGTTGATTTCAGAAACTTTCATGCCTGCCGCCGGTTCAAAAAAGCTGCTGTCTGGCTACAGCGGCAGTGCAGCAAGCAGTTTGGAAAGCTCGCTGATTGCGTATTTTCCTGCAAACAAGACTGCTGCAAGCGTAACGATGCTTACAATGAGCGCAGTTTTGTAGGGAATAGCCTGTCCGCGCGTAAAAAGCGACGCAATACGGAAGACAATCGGATTAAGGGCGCGGTCAAACTGATCCCAGAGGGAGCCGTATGCACTGTAGCCACGCTGAAGCAGAATGACAACAAGACGGATTACAAGAATGACAATCAGAAAGCCGATTACAGAAGAAACGAGCTGCCAGATCATGGTAAGCAGCATGGCAAGAATAAAGCCGAGCGTTATGCGGCCGGGCATGGCAAGGTTTGAGAAAATGTTCGCAAGCGCAATCAGAATACAGAGCGCAATAGCAGGAGAAAAATCGAATGCAGAAAAGCGCAGAAAACGAAGCCCGCGAAACAGATGCAGGTACGGGTCGCAGAGCGTGCTTAAAAAGCGCCCCACCGTGCTGTACTGCAAGCGCGGAAACCAGCTGAGCATGACGCGTACAAAACAAAGCATCATGTACAGAGTAAGCACCGCCGAAATAATGCTGAAAACGCGCGAAAGCATTCCTGCCATGTATTCACCCCTAATATCAGTATTGCACAAAGTATATCGAATAAAAAAAGCTGACGCAATGCAATACGAGGGGCCGGTAAGCCGCGGAGTGCCGGCCACTAGAGCGCCTGTCGCAACGTGCCGGCCGCTGACAGAAGATTTCGCCCCCGCGCCTAGCGAAGGCGGATATCCGTTATGGCGCACAGGTCGCCTGTAAGCGCGGCGTACACCGCATCTTTCGGCTCCAGAATTTCCGTAGTATTTTCAATCGAAATGCCAAGGTTTTCCGTCGAAAGCTCGATGTATTTTCCCTTCCGCTCAATTTCAACCCGACATTCAAATCCGGCCTTGTTCGCCTCTTTCCATGCATTCCAGCTTTCAAACGCATCGGTGCGCCTCATATGGAAGCTGTTCTTTGCAAATGCGTTCGAGCCATTGTCTTCGCCGTTAAGCTTAATGCACGCATATTCGCGGTAGCCTTTTCCGCCCGCAACGCCGTCCTCTGCATAATACAGCACGATGTATGGACAGTGCCAGACAAGGTTCGCTTCCGGCAGGCTCATCGTGTGGAAATGCAGCTTTACCCGGTTTTTGACGGCAATGCCTTCGGTGTATTCCGCGCGCGGACTGTTAATCTGCACGTTCGGAATATCAGATTCGATATGATTGATATAGCTTACTTCTTCGGCGATGCGCGGAACGTCATCTTTAGAAAGCACCTGCCCGCTTGCAGAAGCGATAATGTCGCAGAGTTGGCAGTGTTCACCTGTCAGCGCTATGTACGCGGCCTTGGCGGAATCGGGAAGAGCCACAATCACCTCCGAGCTGGCAGAAGCACAGTCTGTCTTTATCAGCAGGTGGTCTTCATAGCGGGCGGCGCTTACCGTATAGCCGGAATCTTCTGCAGGCGGCTCTTTTTTGGTAACGTGCACTTCCATGTTCCGCGCGCTGGTTGAGATGATATGTCCGTCAAACCAGATTTCGCCGTACTCCAGGTAATGATACGCGTCGATGGATTTCTGGCTGTTATGCACGCGCCGGTCAAATGAATCAAACACGATGATAGACGGAGCTGAAAACTCATTCTCGCCCGCCTCGTCCACCGCGCTAAAGCGTATGTTCGTAAACGTCTGCAGCACGGGAACGCCCGCGGACACCGTCTGGCGGTAGGTGCCGCAGGAAAGCGCATTCTCCAGAGGCTCTGCACGGCTAGAGGTCACTTCGCCGCTATGCGTATCGAGCTGATGCACCAGAATCGTGGCAAAGTTCGGGTCAAAGCGCGAACCGGCTTCCTTTACAAACTCTTCGCGGACTATAGCCGGCGGAAACGCTTTTCTTGTCTTTGTCTGGCTTGTAAGCGACACATATTCTTTCGCGACGGCAACAATCCGCGCAATCTCTGGAATCGACTCGCCCCTAAGCTTTTCTGGATAGCCGGTTCCGTCATAGCGCTCGCACACAGCGCGCACATTTTTTTCCAGAAACGGAAAAGCCGTAATCTTTGAAAGCAGCGTGGCACTGACAACCGGCAGGTTCTTTAACAGCTGCTCTTCCTCTTTCGTAAACTGCTCTTCCTTTCCAATCAGCTCGTCAGGCAGCGACTCGATACCGGCATTGTGCAAAAGCGCCGTGTAGTACACAAGGTCACACTCATCTTCTGTCTTACCGGCTTCCCGGGCAATTGTCCGGGCGATATCCGCAGTACGCTCGGCAGAACCTTTCAGGAAGCTGCTCCTCAGCTCCAGCGCATTTACAAACGCAGAGGCTGTCTGCGAAAAAACCTGCTTCATGCGCTGATGCTCTTCTTTAAGCGCTTCCACCTCGATGTCATGCACCCGCTGCATTTCCGAGTTAATATCAAGGTAGTTGAAAATATACAGCGAGACAGAGACGACAACCATTGACATGTTCACAATCGAAAGGCCATAGGTAAAAATCTGGATGATGCCGACTGCAATCGGAACAAAAATGTACAGGATAAGCGCTGTGTAGATAAACCGGCTGAAGTCTTTGCGGTATTTATGAACGACCGTAAACTGCACCACAGGGCACAGCACCGGAATGATATACGCGATAAGGAATCCGGAGCTGCGGTGATAGTAATTCTGGCTATCGAACGTGTAATACAGCCCGGTAAACACCGTGACGACAGACAGCAGCATGCCGATGACAGCGGCAATCCCGGAAAAGCGCAGGCGGTTAGAGTCGCTGGCAGCGGGATTTTTCGAGCTGAGCACATCCGTCAGGTACAGGTTAAAGCAGAACACGATGGCAGCCGTCAGGAAAAAGACCATAAAGTTTGAAAGCCGCACCATCACGTAGCCGACAGGGCTGACATTTCCGGCATATATGTACGCAAGCCGGTCAAAGCTTAAGAGCAGCGTTGCAACGATTTCCATGCCGATAAGGATGTTTTTCCTCCGGCGGGGAAGAAACTGCGTTATGAACAGCAGGACGGTCATGGTCGCGCTTGTAGCGCTCAGAAAAAGCATCACATCCAGCTGATAGGTTCGTATCAATTCAAACATGTTCCGCTCCTTCCGGTTTTTCCAGTCTCCTAAACTTTTCCTTAAATGCACGGTAGTCCGACAGCAGTTTTTCGGTATTTGCCGCAACAAAAATCATGTCTTTTTTAAGGCACGCTTCTTCCATTGATTCTGCAAGCTTACACAACCGCTCAGCGCCGATATACCGCGCAGACGTTTTCAACATGCGTGCTTTTGCGGCGTACATCTCAAGGTCTCCGCTTTTAAAGGCATGATTAAAGCCCTTGATGGTGTCATCAATGGTCTGATAAAAGAGGTTCACCGCGAATATAAACGAGCCGATGTCACCGGAAAATGTGATGCCCGCAGGAACAGAAATCTCTTCAACGTCATTAAGCCAGAGCAAACTTGCGGGAATCTCCGAAAGCTGCTCTATTTTGTCGTTCTTTGACGGATGCGCCATCATCGATTCGCTCAGGTGGCGCATAATCGTGCGTTCCATCAGGCCGAAGTCTATCGGAATCTGCAGGCAGCCGGTATAGCCAAGCGACTGGAAAAACTCCGCACTGGAAGCGGCATTTTCGGTAAGTGCATACACGGGCAGTTCAGGGGCAATCTCGCGGATTTTCTGAATCGCGCTCTCGCCGTCCATGCCCGGAATGTCCTTGCTCAAAAACACAACGTTGAACGTGTTGTTTCTGATATTCACCAGTCCGTCTTCGCAGGTAGAGACGGTCGTAACAAACACTTTCGTCGCTTTTAAAAGATTCCGTATAACGGTAACCGTCATCGGATTGTCATCAATAACCAGAATATCGGCATCCGGCGCAATGAACTGCGGCAGATACGGGCCTTGTCCGAACGCTTCTTCCCGCCCCGTAAACACGCCGACAGGAGTTGCGTCAATAATCCGCTGCTCAAACGCGAGGATGAACTCAGAGCCGGTTCCGGGGTTACTCTGGCAGACAAGCACACCTCCCATCAGCTCTGCAAAACGCCGGGAAATATTAAGTCCAAGGCCGTTCCGCATATTTTCCCGGTTTTCGACTCCTACGATATTCTCATACGAGCTGAAAAGCATTTCCACTTCTTCCTGGTTTATGCCGATTCCGGTGTCGCGGACTGAAAAGCGAAGGCCGCATACAGCGTCGTTTCGGCTTTCCATAGAAACAGAAATGATAATGCTGCCTTCTTCGGTATAGGTTACGGCGTTGGTAAGCAGCTTCAGCACAATCTGCTTTATTTTTCCGGCATCGCCGTAGAGGCGCCGTGGAATCATCTCGTCAACATTTACTTCAAAGGCAAGTTCTTTTTCCTTTGTTTTCGCCTGTATAAAGGACACCAGATTCACAAGCAGCGCACGAACGTCATATTCCTGCTCAACAAGCGCAAGCTTACCGGACTCAATCTTTGTAAGCTCCAGAACATCATTTACGAGCGTGTAGAGCGAATTGGCTGCATTTTTTATATCGCTCGCATAGTTCAGGACCGACAGGAAATACGCCTTCGGCACGTCTTTTGCCTCTTCGCGCATAATCATTTCGTTCATGCCCAGAATCGTGTTGATAGGATGCAGGATTTCCTGCGACATGTTGGAAAGAAAGCGTGATTTTGCAGAATTTGCCCGCTCAGCCTCATCCTTCGCCTGCCGGATTTCCTCATACTGCCGGCTTATGACGGTGCTTTTCATAACGCGCCACACGATAAAGCCTGCCGCAAGGAACAAAAATGCAAGCAGCGACATGCGGAATACAAACAGCTCTGCAAAACGGGGCCGCTTTATGATTTCAAACGATTTGTCTAAAAGCACATCGCGCTTATTGTGGTCAAGCACCTGTATATGGAGCCGGTACGTTCCGTAAGAAAGCGCCGTGTATTCAAGCGGCATAAGCTCGTTCCGGAAAACCATAATGCCGGCATCCTTTGCGCCGTCGAGGTACACCCGGATGACAGGATTTGCCATCGTGTAATCCATGACAGAAGGCGCAAGCCGTATACGCCCCTTGGAAGCCGGCAGCACGAATACGCCATTCTGATTCGGAAAAACCTTCTGGTCATCACAGAAAATTGCATTCAGCTCGACCTTCAGCTGGGAACTGCGCTCAAAATAGTGATTGATGTTTACCCTGACAACGCCTTCCCGCCCGGGAATGTACAGCGTACCGTCAGCGATGAGCGTGCTGTAGGAATTGCTGGTGATTGCGCAGGGAAGCCCGTTCGCAATGGTGTAAAGCCGGTAATCATGTATCGTGTTGGTAAACAGATCTTCGCTTTTTACGTTGAACAGTCCGTAGGAAGAAAGAATCCAGCACTCCC
>JAILRG010000123.1 GCA_024698325.1 Treponema sp. | reverse complement strand
CCTTGCAAGCGGTCTCTGCGACGACCTTTTTGGCGCGACCTTTCTGGCAAACAATTTTGCGCACCCGGTGCTGCTGGCGCCGGCCATGAACACAAGCATGTTTGAGCATCCGGCAGTACAGGAAGCACTTACCAAACTTGCAGGCTGGGGCGTGCAGGTACTGCCGACAGCAGAGGGACGACTTGCCTGCGGCACTACCGGCAAGGGAAAGCTGATACAGCCGGAAGAAGCGCTCGGCTTTATCGAAAAAGCGCTCTCGTAAGCGGCTTGCACGACGCGGCTGCAGTGGCAGACTGCCCCGGCGATAGCCGCAGCAGTTAGCGACTCGCAGCAACGACAGCACGCTTGCACGACGCCCGTCACAACGGCGACGCGCCGCATCAGCGCAGATGGTCAAAGGCGCCTTCGCGGTACAGTTCCATGAAGGCGTCGACCACTTTCGGGTCAAGCTGGCTCCCCGAAATGCGGTCTATCTCGTTGATGATGTAGTCGAGCGGCAGGCGCTTGCGGTACGGGCGCGTAGAACTCATCGCATCGAAGGTGTCGGCGACAGCGATAATCCGCGCAACCCACGGAATATCATCGCCTTTAAGCCCCAGCGGGTAGCCTTTGCCGTCATACCGCTCGTGATGGAAATGCGCGCCAGCTGCCAAATCATCCTGAATACGGACATCCTTCAGAATAGCATACCCGCGGTCTGCATGGTGCTGCATAATCGGGCGCTCTTCGCTGTCAAGCGGCGCGGGCTTTTTCAGAATCGCATCGGGGACACCGATTTTGCCGATGTCATGCAAAAGCGCAATATTGTAGTACTTTTCTATCGTGGAATCGGTTTCGCCAAGCTTGCGGGCAAGCATTTTTGTGTACTGCGCCACCCGCAGCGAATGGCCGTTTGTATACTCATCCTTGCCGTCTACACAGTTGGCAAAAGCCCCGATGATTGCGTTTGCAAAACGGCGCTCGTCTTCTGCCCGCAAACGAATTGCATGAACCTTGCGCTGAGCGATAAACGCGCATACAAGAAATAGCGCCAGCACCGCAAGGATCCAGAACCACAGCAGCTGCCAGATGTACGCCTGCTTTACAATTCCGACCGGTATCGCTTGCCCGCTTTCTACACCGTCGCTGTTGACGGCGCGCACGGTGAACACATGGCTTCCCGGCTTGATATTCGTGTACGAGACCTGCCGGTCCGACGTCCATTCATTAAAGCCCGAATCGAAGCCCGAAAGCTTAAAACTGAAGCGGATATTTTCGGGCGACACAAAGCTCAGGCCTGTATATTTTATGCTCAGGCGCCGGGCTGACGGCGGAAGAATGATTTTTTCGTCGTGATATTCAAACACCTCGTCATCAATAACGTATTCCTGAATGTCAATCTTTGGAGCCAGCTTATTCTTGCCGGATTTTGTGGGATCGTACACCGCAAAACCGTCAACGAGCGTAAACCAGAGGCGTCCGGTACTGTCTTCCATGGAAAGCGAGGTTGAAGTAACTCCCGCCGTCATAAGGCCGTCTGACGGGCCGTAGCGCTTTGCGTACATGCGCTTTTTCTTTCCCGACATCACATTTTCCATGTCGGTAAGCGGCATGGACAGAATTCCCTTGTTGGACGTCATCCACACGGTTTTTGTGTAATCGCCAATCATCTGGAAAATGCTGTCGGAACCAAGCCCCTGCACGGCCGTCAGATTTTGGAACGAGTCGGAATCGGGCACATACCGGGAAACGCCACTTCCGGTTGTAATCCATATCGCGCCGTCGTATTCACCTATCTTAAAAATGATATTTCCCGCAAGCCCCTGCTCTGTCGTATAATGCGCCACAATCTGCTCGTCTTTGAGCACATACACGCCGCCGCCGTCCGTGCCCGTCCAAATCCGGCGATCCTTATCCTCAAACAGCCACATGATGTATTCGTTTTCAAAGCCGTCCTGCTTTGTCTTGACCGTAAGGCTTCCGTCGGCGTGAATGATTCCCAGGCCTTTTGTCGTGCCCACATAGTAGTCGCCGGCGCTGTTTTTGATGGCAACACGGCACTTCATCGTGGGAAGTCCGCTTTCCGGCGTCCATACGCGCATCCTGCCACCAGCAGAAATGCACGCCTGCGACAGGTCCTCAGAGTAGGCTGACACGAGCAGCTCGCCGTCAGCTGTTACCCCGACATGGCGCACGCGAAGCCCCTTATACCTGCGGGTGATATCATTTTCGACAAACCCGTTGTCCCTGTAGCAGTACAGGCCGTCGTCAGCGCCGAGCCAGGTTACATGCCGGGCCGGGTCTTCGCAAATTGCGTTCACACCAGTGTCCATGTGCACAGTGCGGAACTTTCCGTGGCTGATTTTTTCGATGCCGCCTCGGTTCATTGCAAGCCAGATATTGCCCTCCGCATCCTCCAGTACCTGCGTCACTCCGTCATCAGAAAGGCCGTTCCTCTTGTCATAATAGGCATACATGCCGTTATGAATGATGGTGACTCCAGCTTCCGTTGCAAACCAGTAATTTCCCGCGACGTCCTGCATGATTGCATCGACCGCAGTGCCTTTCTGATGGTCATGCCCGATGTTGAAAACGGTCTCCTCGGTGTCCTTAATGCGCACCGCATAATGTGGAGCTACGCCAAACCAGAACGCGCCGCTTTTATCCTGCATAACGCCACGCACCGACGGATTGTTGATTTTTGTAATGCCTGTAAAGCGCTCAATACGCCGATTTGACCAGACAAACAGGTCGTTTTCGGCACCGGTCGTTATCCAGATGCGCCCTGCCGTATCGCAGTAGAGCTTCATCACTTCCATGTTCTGCTGCCCCAGCTCCTCCAGCCCGTCCGGAATCCTGATTTCGCGCTCTGGCGTCAGGTAACAGATGCCGGCCGCGGTGCCTATCCAGATATTGCCGTCAAAGTCCTCGCAGACAGCGCGCACCGAGTTGAGCGGAAGCCCGTCTTTTGTCGTATAACGCAGGATTTCGCCTGTCGGGCAGATGCACGTAACGCCCTCATCATTATGGCCGACCCACAGATTTTCTGCGGAATCCTGAAAAATTGCGCGGACAGAAACGAAATCGTATTTCGGATTAATCGTGCGGTTGAACGTAACAAATTCCACGCCGTCGAAACGTACCAGCCCATCGTAGGTGCCGATATAGATATAGCCTTTTTTATCCTGCATGAGCGCCGTTACCTGCATGCCGGGTAATCCGTCAGCCGTCGTCCAGCTTTTATGCACTAAATCATTCAGGAAAGACTGATCAAGCCGGTCTTTTGCCGCAGACTGTGCAAACAGAGGACTCAGCGCCGTCAAACATGCTAACGCAATTGAAACACATACTTTTTTCATACTATACTTCACCAAGTTTCTATTTTAAGACAACCTTTATATTTTAGCAATGATTCAGACTTCGTTTGCCTGCAATTTCTTACTTTCTGAAATGTATCCGGCTGCCAACAAATCTAGCCCAATGAGGCTTTTTTCAGTACACTCCTTTTTATGAAAGACGCATTTCTAGCAGTCCGTACTGACGTATTGCATCATAAATGGAACGATGCTATCAGACGCGAAGTTGAAATCTATGGCCGCGGAAACGTCATCCGCAGCGAATTTGAGCGGGACTACACCAGGCTCCTGCACAGCCAGGCCTACCGCAGGCTAAAGCACAAGACACAGGTGTTCTTTGCCCCGCACAATGACCACGTCTGCACCCGCATGGAACACGTCCAGCACGTTGCAAGTGTCGCGTCGACCATTGCAAAATACCTCGGCTTAAACGTTCAGCTGACAGAGGCCATCGCCATCGGTCACGACATCGGGCACGCACCGTTCGGTCACCACGGAGAAGACTGCCTGAATGCGCTTATGCAGCAGAAAACCGGGGCAAACGCTCCCAAAAAGTTCTGGCACGAAAGGAACTCCCTGTTCTTTGCTGATTACATCGAGACATTGCCGAATCCTGACGGCATCGAAAAAACGCTGAACCTAACCTATGCGGTCAGGGACGGGCTTATCTGTCACTGCGGCGAAATAGACCAGCAGGGCATCCGTCCCCGGGAAGATGTGATAGACTTGTACAGCATTAAGCGGCCGGGGCTTATCCAGCCGTTTACCTGGGAAGGCTGCGTGGTAAAACTCGCTGATAAAGTTGCATTTTTGGGACGCGATATGGAAGACGCGCGCACCTATCACATTCTGGACATGGGAAGCTATCGACAGCTCCGCGAAATCGTAGAAAGCACGGTCGGCCGCTCCAAAAACGGCGTTCCCCTAAGCCACAGAAGCGGCAAGGCGGTCAACACGACAGTGCTGATTAACGACCTGATTGTCGACCTGTGCGAGCAGTCCAGCCCGGAACGAGGCTTGTGCTTCAGCGAGCAGTACGCGCGTTTTATCACCGAGCTGAAGAAATTTGCCTTTTCAAACATCTACAATCACTGGAGGCTGCAGGAATTCCAGCAGTATGCCACAAACGTCATCGAAACCATCTACCGAACCCTGCTTCGCACGCAGCCGTATGCCAAAAACGGACGCATTCCGCAGGGGCTGCGCAATTACACGCACCTTGGCACGACATTCGAAGACTGGCTTATCCGCTACACAAACTATGCGCCCCACGGAGACACCAACCGCAGGCGTATGCTGCACTACGACACGCCGACAGTGTTTGACGTTTTTGACAACGAGTCTTTCCAGAAATGCATCATCGAATACATCTCCGGAATGACAGACCAGTTTGCAATCACCTGCTTTGAAGAAATTATTTCGTTCTAGAAAGGCACGCCATGCTGCAGCCGATTGCTTAGACTTGAACGGATTGCTGCCTGCAGAGCCGATTGCTTGGTTTGCGCTGAGTGCTGCTTGCAGGGCGATTGTCTGGCGACAGAATTGCATACTTTTAGCGAAAGGAGTTACCCAAATCCGATATGAAACAAACTGACAGCCACATTCTGATAACTGGCGGCGGGTGCCGCGAGGCAATTGACGGCGTACGCTTTGTGACGAATATGTCGACAGGGCGGACCTCGGCATTTCTGGCGGACACGCTTGCTGCAAGCGGCGCTTCTGTAACCGCCGTTATGGGTCAGGGCGCAATTCTGCCTGAGCGGCCGGACGTGCGGATTCTACGCTTCGAAAGCGGAGCCGACCTTTCTGCCCAGGTTCAGGCAGAGCTGGAAGAGGCGCATAGAGCCGGAAACGACTATACTGCCGTCATTCACGCGGCGGCGGTAAGCGACTTTATCCCGGAGACCGTCACTACAGGCGGCGTTACCTATGCGGCCGGAAAACACCTTAAAAAGCTGCACTCCGGCGACGAGATGACCGTGACGTTCCGCGCAGCACCGAAAATTGCTGACAGTATCCGCACATGGGCGGGAGAACACACGCTGCTTTTCTGCTTTAAGCTTAC
>JAILRG010000110.1 GCA_024698325.1 Treponema sp. | reverse complement strand
AAGGAAGCTTACACCAAATTCTACGGCGCATTCGAGCAGCACCAGAACACAATCGCCTCCCTCTACGCAGGCTCGGTCAACCAGGACATTTTCCGTGCTCGCGCGCGCGGCTACAAAAACTCACTTGAAGCCGCACTTTTCGGAAACAAGGTGCCAGCCTCCGTCTATCACAACCTTATCGATACCGTGCACAAAGGCTTCCCCGCCCTGCACCGCTACTACAGCCTGCGTAAGCGCGTCCTTGCACTTGACTCGCTGCGCCACTATGACGTGTACGTGCCGCTTGTCTCTGACGTAGACACAAAAACCAGCTACGAGGAGGCCGTAGAACTCTGCCGGGAAGCGCTCGCTCCGCTTGGAACAGAGTACACCGACGTGCTTACAAACGGCCTTTTGAACGGCTGGGTCGACCGCTACGAAAACAAAGGAAAGCGCAGCGGAGCATTTTCTTCCGGCGGCTACACCGGCTATCCCTATATCCTGCTGAACTACAAAGACACGGTAATCCGCGACGTATTCACAATGGCGCACGAGGGCGGCCACAGTATGCACAGCTACTACAGCGCACGGTCAAACCCGTTCATGAGCTACAACTACACGATTTTCGAAGCAGAGGTTGCATCCACGTTCAACGAGGAGCTGTTAGCACGCCACCTGCTTAAAAAAGCGACTGAAGCGGGCGACACAAAGCTCCGCGCCTACCTGCTTTCCATGCGCGCAAACGACATTCTTGCGACGCTCTACCGGCAGACCATGTTCGCAGAGTTCGAACTTACAGCGCACGAGCTTGTTGAAAGCGGAAAGCCGCTCAACGCCGCCGTACTCCGAAAGATTTACCGCGACCTTTTAGTGCAGTACTTCGGCCCGGAGATGGTGTTTGAAGAAAACAGCGACATGGAAGGCCTTCGCATTCCGCACTTCTACAATGCGTTCTATGTCTACAAGTACGCCACCGGAATCAGCGCTTCTCTTGCGCTTGCAAAACGTGTCACAGAGGGCGGCAAAGCCGAGCTTGACGACTACTTTGCGTTCTTAAAAAGCGGCGGCTCACGCTACCCGATTGAAAGCCTTAAGATTGCAGGCGTGGACATGGAAAGCGCAGAGCCAGTCCAGAGCGCGGTCGATACGTTCGCCGCAATTGTCGCTGAGCTTGAAAATATCCTAAAGTAACAGCGTTTTTCTGCCGATACTATAAAGTGAAGAAGAAGCGGCATGCGCGGTTTACGCCCGTGCCGCCAAAATGGAGATGACAGCATGAACAAAAACGATTTCTACACCTTTTTCCGCTCAGTACCAAAAGCGGAGATTCACCTGCACATCGAGGCTGTCATCAGCACCGACTCCATTAAAAAACTGTATCTGAAAAAAAACGGCACCGAATTCACCGACGGAGCAATCCGCGAGCTTTTCAGCTACGAGGATTTAAACGGATTTATCCAGGCATTTCTGAAAGTACAGGATCTGTTCACCGCTGTCAGTGATTTCGACCTGGTCTTTGACGATTTGCAGCAGTATATCAGGGATAACGGCTTAGCCTACGCAGAAGTGTTCTTTGCGCCGAGCGCCTTTGTAAAAAAAGGCTTTGACTATGCCGAGATTATGCAGAATTTCTCAAAGAATATCGCGCGCATTAAGGCAGCAACCGGCGTTGACGTGCGTGTACTTGTCGATGTGTCGCGAACCTTCGGCCTGGAAAATGCAGAAAAAAACCTCGACATGCTGCTTCAGAACCGCATTCCCGAAGTCATCGGCATCGGCTTAGGCGGCGCAGAGTCAAAAGGCCCCTGCAAGGACTTCGGTCCAGTATTCGAGAGAGCACGCAAAAACGGCCTGCACGCCGTCGCACATGCCGGCGAAGACCAGGACGCCTGGTCAATCTGGGACGCAATCAACGTGCTTCACGCAGAGCGTATCGGCCACGGCATTACCGCCATTCAGGACGAGGAGCTCATGCAGATGCTCAAGGCAGCCGAGCTTCCGATGGAAGTCGCACCTACAAGCAATGTATTCACAAAGAAATATGTGCCGAGCTTCGACAAGCACCCTATCCGTGCATTTTTCGACAAAGGCCTTTTGGTCACTGTCAACACGGACGACCCGCTGTTTTTCAAAGTGAGTCTTTTGGATGAATACTGGAACCTGCACACCCAGCTCGGCTTCAGCAAGGATGAGCTTAAAGCCGTTATTCTCAACAGCTTTAAGGCAAGCTTCCTGACTGATGAAGAAAAAAAGGCCTTCGCAGACAAGGTAGAAGCCGCCTGGAACGCTGAATAAGGATTTCCCGTTACGCGCTCCACGGCGCTTCGCTTATTGTAAATACACCATCAGCAACATGACGTCGCTGTTACGGATTCCACTGATACGGCTTGCCTGGCCAAGCGTAAGCGGGCGCACGGTCTCAAGCTTCTGCCGGCTTTCGGCGCTGAGCGCGGCGATTTTGCCGTAATCAAAATTTGCAGGGATTCGCTTGTCTTCCATGCGGTGCATTTTTGCAACCCGCGCATCCTGCTTTTCTATGTAATAGCGGTATTTATAATCTTCGCAGGCAAGCGCCCACACAGCCGGCGCAAAACCCGGATTTTCCATTTCTATATCGCCGCCGGAAGCTCGTCCGCGCGACTCAAGCAAGGCAAGGGCTTCAGAAACCTGCGCATACTTTTCGCGCACGCGCTCAATCTGCCGCTCGCTCTTTAAGCCGACCTTATACGCTTTTTCGGAAAGCCGGCGGTCAGCGGTATCATGCCGCAGCTTCAGACGATACTCCGCGCGGGCAGTGAACATGCGGTACGGCTCCTTTGTGCCGAGCGTTACCAGGTCGTCGATGAGCACGCCGATGTAAGCTTCGTCCCGGCCAAGCACGAGCGGCTCGTATTCAGGAACGCTCTTAAAGTGCCCATAGCCCGCATTTTTCTGAGCTTCTTCCACGGCGCGGTTTAGCGCTTCTGTCTCACACGCGCTTATCTCTGCAAATCGGGCAAGCGTCGCTTCGTCCATGGCTCTCGAAAAGGCAAAGGCGCCAGCCTCGCCGCTTGCAGGCACCTGCCCCATGCCGGCTTTTGCCGCACACAAGGGACCACAGAGTGCGATGTGCGCACGGGCATACAGGCCTGCGTTAATGCCTGCGACAAGCCCCTGCCCCGCAGCTTCCTCGTAGCCTGACGTGCCGTTAATCTGCCCGGCGTTAAAAAGCCCTGCAACACGCTTTGTCTCCAGCGACGGGAAAAGCTGCGTAGGCTCAACATAATCGTATTCGACCGCATAGCCGGGGCGGCTTACCGTACAGTGTTCAAAACCCGGCATCGTGCGCAAAAATGCGTCCTGCACTTCTTCAGGAAGCGAGGAAGAAAGCCCGTTTAAGTAAATCTCGTCGGTTGCTAGCGACTCCGGCTCTACAAAAAGCTGGTGCCGCTCGCGCTCTGCAAACCGCATGACCTTGTCTTCGATAGACGGGCAATAGCGGGGACCTATGCCGCTGATTTTTCCGCTGTAGAGCGGTGAGCGGCCGATGTTCTCGCGGATGATTTTATGCGTTTCTTCGTTTGTATACACCAGATGACAGCTTACCATCGGGCGTTCAACGCTGTCGTCATCAAAGCTGAAAGGCACAACTTCGGCATCCCCTGCCTGCTCCTCAAGCTGGCTGAAGTCCACAGTATGCCGCAGGATGCGCGGAGGCGTACCTGTCTTTAAGCGGCCGGTCGTAAAGCCCAACCGGTTCAGACTTGCTGTCAGTCCGAACGCCGCCTGCTCCCCGATTCTGCCGCACGGCGCGTCGTATTCACCGATGAAAATGCGGCCGCCCAGGAACGTTCCGGTAGTCAGGACAATAGAGCGGCAGGGAACAATGCGCCCGCGCTCGGTTACAATGGCAGTTACCTTCTGGCGCATGCCGCTTCGGGCTGCCTCAGAAAGCAGGGCGGCGTCTCCATGCGCTTCTCCGGGAATATTTCCGGCCTGTGCACTTTCGGCAGCAGGCGGAAGCGGGGTATCAGAAGCTGTCGTCAGGATGTCCGTCACGGTGTCCATAAGCGTAAACAGATTCGGCGTTGTCTCTACAGTCTGGCGCGCAAGCTGTGAATACAGGATTTTGTCAGCCTGACTTCTCGGCGCCTGAACGGCAGGTCCGCGGCTTTTATTCAGCATGCGGAACTGTATCATGCTCTTGTCGATAAGCTTTCCCATCTCGCCGCCCAATGCATCAATCTCGCGCACGATGTTGCCTTTTGCAATGCCGCCAATCGACGGATTGCAGCTCATGCGGGCAATAGAGTCTATAGTCTGGGTGATTAACACCGTTTTTAAGCCCATGCGTGCGCTTGCGAGCGCCGCCTCAATGCCAGCGTGACCGCCGCCAACAACAGCGACATCGTACCAATCGTAAAAACCTGCCATAGTTCATGGATTATAGCGAAAAACAGGGGTGAAACGCAAACGGTGACAAAAAACCGTCAAGGAATACAAAGCTCCCGGCGATTACAGAACATGCATTTTCCTAAACTTTTTTTTTCCTGTACCGATATTCAAAATAGGATATAAAGTGTGGGGAGAGACAGTTTATGGCTAATACAATTTCTTTGAATGCATACAGTTACAAAAATTTTGTCTCGGGGAACGGTTCAAAGCTGCACGTTCCGGTAAATCCGGCATCTGTGATTTATGCACAGTTTGATCATATTTCAGGTTATTCTGCCGGCGCAAGCCAGAAAGGCGTACCGGTAAGCAAGATTCAGATACTCAATTCTCTGATAAACCAGTTGATTTCGATGAAAAGCACGCCGAAAGCCGCGGCTCCACAGATGGACACCGGCATGAGCGAGCATCAGATGGATGCGCTCATCAAAGACTACCAGGGGCAGATTCAGGCAAGCGTACAACTCGCGCAGACTACAGGCTACGGACTTGCAGGCGTTGCCCCCGAAGCTGGCACCGTGCTCAACATTGCCGTGTAAGCTTAGCGTATTATTTACACACAGGCAAAAAAAATCCCGCTGGAAGTACATTTCAGCGGGATTCTTTGTATCTGCCCCTTACAGGCGGCAGATACATGCTTATTTTGCGCGTTCTACGAATGAACCGTCGCGAGTGTCGATAACGATGCGGTCATCGGTGTTGCAGAACAACGGTACTTTTACTTCGATACCAGTATCGATAGTTGCAGGCTTTGTTGATTTACCTGAAGTATCGCCCTTAACGCCCGGTTCACAATATGTGATGGTGCGGGTTACGTTAATCGGGAGCTTTACACCAACCGGAAGGTCGTTGTAGTACGTGATTTTAACTTCGTACTCGTCATCGGGAGAAAGGTAACCGGCATTGTCACCAAGGTCTTCCTTGCTCAAGCGGACTTCTTCCCAGTTTTCCTGATCCTGGAAAACATAATCGTCGCCATCGATGTATGACAAAACAACAACTTTTTCAACAAGGTCAACCTCGTCGAATTTTTCGCCAGCATCAAGGCCGAGATCCTGTGTTCCGCCAGTAACAATGTTCTTAACGCGGAGCTTTACGGTGATTCCTGCACGACCTGATTTCTGACCCAGCATACGCTGAACGATGAATGGTGCACCTTCGAACATAAATGCTGTGCCCACTCTGATTTCACCTGTCATTAACATAGCATAACTCACAAAAATATAAAGAATTTTCCAGCGTATCGCCCAAAGCGAAATCATCGCCGAATTAGCCGTATTCTAGCGGTTTTTCCGCATTATTTCAACCGGTAGGCGCCGGATGTGCAGACGCAAGATGACAGCCCGACACACCGGAGCTGCTGCCAGCTGCGCTTAGTCAAACTGTTTTGACCAGCTGTTAATGCGCTCCTCAATCGGCTGTACGTTTTTCCTGCTGTCAGTCCGAACGGCTTCTTCCAGATACGGAATTATCGTGCGGTCTTTCAGGCTAGTCCAGCGGGTTGGAAATGAATGAGGCGCCTGCAATGCATTTTCCGGCGGCAGGTTTCCCAGCAGCGTGCGGTAATACAGCGGAAAGCCACGCTCAGTCACTTCACGCACGGAAGAAAAGCCGCCTGCAATGCCAAAGTCCGCCGAATGCAGCTTCATCGAGGCAGCACGCTCAAGAAGCGCTTTCTGCGTACTTTCCTGGAACAGCCATAGCACAAACGCTTTAGCCGGACCGTTATTGTACGAACGGCGGTAAATGCCTGCCATAACGATATTGTCCTCAACAGGAATATGCTCATTCTTCTGCAACCAGCGGAAATCAATGCTGCCAAGCTGGTCATACGAAACGCTGAACAGACTGGCGCTCGTTCCGTACGCATACAGACAGCGGCCGCTGTCAACCTGCCGGTATTTTGGCGTATACAAATACTTAAAGGCAAAATCCTGTTCTGCGGCGCTGGACGTATTTGCGCTTTCCGTCCACTCCCGGATATAGCGTACCGTTTTATCCAGAGAGTCTTTATCCCAAATGAAGGTGTTTGCTTTTTCCTTAAAGTGCGCGCCATTGAGCTTGGCGACCGTGTATAAGAATTCACTGTCCCAAGATGGCGCAAAGCCCATCTGCGTGTATATGTCGTGGCTGTTTTTTACATTAAAGGCAGCAGCGGTATCCCGAATCTCATCCGGCGTAAGCATGTAGCTGTCAGGAATAAGCGAGGCATTACGCACAGAAAAGATGACTACCGGAAGATTAAAGCTGAGCGGAAGCAGATACTGCCTGCCGGCGGATTTTCCATACTCCAGAAGCGGCGCGTACAGCGTTGACGGGTCGAGCTGTCCTTTTACAAAGAGCGGATTTAATGGAGCAAAGTTCTTTTTGATATGCCCGTTTTTAAGCCAGGAACCGATTATCACATCCGGGCGCTGCTCATCCTTTGCCGGCGGCAGGGAGTTTGCAAGCCGTTCCTTGTACACGACAACAGCTTTTGCCTTATCCTGACTTGCGTTGAACAGCTCCACATACGAAGCGACTTCGGGCCGGTCTGTCCAGATAACGGCTGGATGATCAGAGGCGCCCCTCCTCGAAGAGCAGGCGCCCGACAGAACGAGAATACAGGTGACTAAAAATGCAGAAACAAGTCTAGCGGACACCGGCGAGTTCTTCAGCACAGGCATAGACCGTGCTGTATACCAATTCAATCTTGTCTTCATCAAGACTTGAGAATGCCACGCGCAGGGTCTGTGCGTCAATGGCAATGGTACCGATTCCTTTTTCATTCAGAAGCTTTTTGCGAAGCTCTTCCGCATTCACGCCCTTTGTCTTAAAGCTCATGAAGTAGCCGGAGTTAAACGGCATTGCCTCGAGCGCGGCCGATGTATGGCTGTCAACAAAAGCGCGGACAATTCTGTAGCGGCGCTCAAGGACTTCACGCATCTGAGCTTTTTCACTTTCAAGCGCAGGATCCTGAAAAGCGCGCAGCAGAATGCTCTGCTGGGGAGTTGAAGAGCAGGAAACGGAGGAGCGGATTAAGCCCATCAGCTTCTTTACCAGCGCATCATACTGCGCATCGGTCATGCCCTTGCAGCCGAACGTAAGGAAGCCGCAGCGGAATCCCCAAACAAAGTCTTCTTTTGTCGGTCCATCAATTTTTACTGCCAGAATATTTTCGTGCATATCCGCAAGCTCTGCAAACAGCGACTGCGGGTAAATATCATCTTCGTAATTCAAGCCGAAATAGGCATCGTCGCAGCAGACCAGCAGCTTTACGCCCTGTTCTGCCTGAGCCTTAAGTATAGAAAGGATAGCCGCAGCCTCTTTTTTTGTCGGGCTGTAACCACTCGGATTCTGCGGGAAGTTAAGCAGCACCCGAACAGCGCCCGTTTTTGCTTCTTCAGCAACAGCTTTTTCAAAGGCGGCAAGGTTAAAGCCACCGTCCGCGAACATCGGGAACTGATGGAACTGTGCGTTCCGACGAGTTTCTACAATAAGACTGTAGTTATCCCAGCTGGGGTCGCCGGCGAGCAGCGCTGCGTCTTCATTCAAAAATAAATCTGCCAGTGTAGAAATGCCGGCTGTCAGACCGGGAACAATAACTGGAAGCGAAATGTTCTTTCCCTTGAGCGACGGATTTTTAAGGAACAGCTTTTCTTTCCACAAAGCACGCAGCTGGGGATTTCCAGCGGTCGGTGCGTAGGCAACAAGTTCACTGTTTGCCAAATCAGGAGCACTTTTATGAACGCAGGGAAGAATTGCAGGGGTTCCGTTTATAACGGTCATGCCGATGGTACCATTTGCGGTTTTACCCAGCTGTTTTGCTTCGCCGCTTTGTGCAATGATTCCCTTAGGGAAAAAGATGCGTTTTCCTAAATCCGAAAAAAGCTCTGCCGCAACAGTTCCGTGCAGAGTGTCATTCAATTCTTGTGCTAAAGGGTTTAACATGGTAAAGTATTTTTGCGAAAAACTATGTCTCTGTCAATCTTAAACAGGTATATTTATGCATAAATATACAGATTAGAGGGTGAAAAGTGGAAAAAAATAACATTATGGCCGCCGACAGCGAGGCCTTTGCTGAATGTAAAAAACTTATCGAAGACTGCCGGAAAGAAGCCGCAAAGCGTCTGGTAGGACAAACTCACGTTATCGACGGCATTATCACCGCACTTCTTGCAGACGGTCACATCCTGCTCGAAGGTGTTCCGGGACTGGCTAAAACACTCGCCGTAAAAACTTTTGCAGAAATTGCCGCGCTCGATTTTAAGCGCATTCAGTTTACCCCCGACCTTCTGCCGGCGGACATTTCCGGCACGCTTATCTATGAACAGACGACAGGTCATTTCAGCGTACGCAAGGGACCGGTCTTTACAAACATCGTTCTTGCCGACGAAATCAACCGTTCGCCCGCAAAAGTGCAGAGCGCGCTTCTGGAAGCCATGGCGGAAAAGCAGGTTACGATTGGCGAGGAAACATGGGAACTGCCGAAGCCGTTTCTGGTACTGGCAACACAGAACCCGATTGAGCAGGAAGGCACCTACAACCTTCCCGAAGCAGAGCTTGACCGCTTCCTCTTAAAACTGGTCGTCGGCTACCCTTCCGCGCAGGAAGAGGCGCAGATTGTAAAAAGCGCAGGCCACGCCGCAGACATTCCGGTAAACAAAGTCTTTGACGCAAAAAAGCTCGAGACCTGCCGTGCGCTTTTGGAACAGGTCACCTGTGACGACAAAATAATCGAATATATTGTAGCCATTATCGCAGAAACCCGCCCCGCACAGGAAAAACGCTCGCAGGGAAGGCTCTCTGTCGCGGCAGTCAAGAAAGGCGACGTCGCAAAATACATTACATACGGCGCCTCTCCCCGGGCTGGCATCGCGCTGCTGCAGTGCGCAAAAGTCCGCGCGCTCTTTGCTGGCCGCTCTTTCGTTCTGCCGGAAGACGTACAGACAGCCGCCCCTGACGTACTGCGCCACCGGCTCGTACTTTCTTACGAAGCCGCAGCCGACGGCATTACCGCAGACGATCTGGTTGCACGCATCATCTCTATAGTACCGGTGCCGTAACATGGCCCATATTCTTGAAGAAGACCGGGGGCGGCTGGTGCAGCGCGCCATGCTGCTCAGGCTCGAATCAGCAAAAATCGCAACCTCAATGCGCACCGGAAACTTTAAGTCGCTGTACCGTGGACAGGGAATTGAATTCAGCGATGTCCGCGAGTACCTGCCCGGCGACAACGTGCGCGCCATCGACTGGAACGTAACGGCACGCATGGGGCGCGCATTCATAAAACAGTACGAAGAAGACAAGGAACTGCAGGTATTTTTCGTCCTCGACCGCTCGCTTTCCATGCTGTCAGGAAGCCACGGAAGGTCACGGCTGAACGCTGCAAGCGAAGCCTGCGCCCTGCTGCTGCTTGCCGCAGAGCAGACTTCCAGCGCAACCGGCGCCGTTTTTTTTGACGGAGAAATCCGCTTTGCCCTGGAACCAAAAGTCGGACAGACACAGACGATGATTCTGCTTTCCCGGCTGGACGAAACCGAAAACGACGTGAAGCGCGGTTCCGTACTGGGAGCCGCACTGACCGGCGCCGGCAAACTCCTGAAAAAACGCTCGCTTGTATTTGTATTCTCGGATTTCCGTTCCGCACAATGGCTGCAGCCGTTTGCCCGGCTTGCACAAAAGCATGACGTGGTAGCCGTGCGCATCACAGACCCGCTGGACAGCGAACTGCCGCCAATGGGGACCGTTCCCTTTACCGACATGGAAAGCGGCATACAGCGCACGCTCCCCACGCTGAGCAAAGCGTTTGCCCGCGCCTGGTTCGAAGACAACCGCGCACGAACTGACAGCTGGTACAACGAGTGCCTGCGTCACGGAGGCTACCCGCTTACGCTTTCGACAGAAGAAGACGTACTCACCGTACTTACCCGCTTTTTTTCCCGAAGGAGCGGCTCATGAAAAAATATCTGGCAGCACTCGTCATGATGGCTATCACCGCGCTTTCCACCTACGCGCAGCAGAACCGCGCCATTCAGCTTTTTATGCCAAAAACCGTCTTCGTAGGCGACACCGCCGAACTGCGCTATATTTTCCAGACCGAAGCAGACCTTTTCGGCGACAGGAACATAAACCGCCAGGCGCTGATGACAGAATACAGCGCGCTGCGAACTGCCGACGCGAACAGGGATCAGCGGTGTCATATAAAATCCGCAATCATTGAGCACACCGGCACCGAATACACGCTTATCATCACGCTGATTCCATGGAAAGCCGGAGAAATTGATTTTCTGCCGTTTGACCTGGCTCAGTGGATTCGCGCCTCTCAGCAGAAAAAGCAGTACGGCGCAACCTACGACATCGACTTAAAGCCGGTTACCGTACACTCGCTGGTCAACAGCCTGCACATAACATCCGTCCGCCCGAGCGCGGCTCCGCTGATGGTGCCGGGAACCTCCATCCTGCTCGTGCTGATAGCAGCCGCACTGGTAGTCATCCACACGCTGCTTATCGCCCTGCTTATGCGCTTAAAAGCATTTACGACCTTCATGCGCATGAGCGGCCAGGAACGCTACCTGCACCGGCAGGCAAAAAATGCCCTCAAGAAGCTGCGCCGTCTGCAGAAAGCCGACGCAAAGTACCCTGTTGACGACCGCGCCTTCTGCGCCCGGATACAGCACATCCTCAGAGATTACCTGAACGTACGTTTCAACAGTTCATTTGAATCGCTTGCAACGCCGGCGATGGCGCAGGCCTGCACGACAGCATTTGGAGGAGATTTAACTGACAGGGAGGCTACGGCCATCGATTCGCTTACAGGCTTATTCATGCGCACCGACTACGTCCGCTTTGCTTCTGACGCAGACCTCATCGCGACGACAGGCGGCACCATGGACAAAGCCGCATGTATTGTCAGCGCCGAAACCTGCATTTCGCTGTTTGACTCAACCTCAGAACCATTGGACGGAATCTCATGATAACATTTGAAAATCCCGCAGCATTTCTTCTGCTTCTGCTGCCGCCGCTGTATATCATTCTCCGCAAAACCGGGCTTTTTAAGCGCCTTTCTTTTCCGCTGACGCTGGGTGACTGGGGCGGAACAGCCTTTATCTGGAACGGCACATTCCGCTCGATAGTGCGCATTTTCTCAAAGCTGCTGGGGCTTGCCGCCTACATTGCCGCCGTCGCAGCCTGCGCGGATCCGATTATGCAGCACCAGGAAAAAATTTTTACTTCCCGGGGAAGCGACATCCTGCTCGTGCTCGACACAAGCCCGTCCATGGCGGCACGTGACATCGCAGGCGGCAGCCGCCTCGAAGCGGCAAAGACTGGAATCCGCACATTAATCGAAGCAAACCGCGGCATATCGTTCGGGCTTGTCACCATGGGAAGCGAAGCCGCGACAGTCGTTCCGCCGACAGCAGACCACGAACTGTTTTTTAAGCGGCTGGAAACGCTCGCCATCGGCACGCAGGGTAACGGCTCGGCCATCGGCACCGGCCTCAGCACAGCGATTTATCACCTCATAACATCTACAGCGCCCAAAAAATGCATCGTGCTGATTACAGACGGCGAGAACAATGCCGGCGAAATTCATCCGGAAACAGCCGCGGAGCTTGCCCGGGAAAACGAAATCACCATTTACACGTTCGGAATCGGAACAAAAGGCTCCGTTCCCGTTGAATATGTGGATCCCGACACGGGAAAGCTGATTTCCGGCTACTATGAATCAGAATTCAACCCGAAGCCGCTTGAGGACATCGCACGAATCGGCGGCGGCCAGTACTTCAGCATAGAAACAATGGGCGCCCTCTCCAGCGCACTTGCAGCGGTCGGCACACGCGAAAATGTCATTCAGACGTATCACATGCGTTCTTCAGACACGCATTATTACAACCGGCTGCTGCTTATCTGCGCGGTCTGCGCGATTCTCGGCTGGTGCGTCCGCCGCTTGTGCCTGCAGGAGGTTTGCTAATGATTTCCTTTGAACATCCCGGCATTTTATTTGCCGCGCTGATTCTGATTCCCGCGCTGTTTTTCCTTGCGTCCCGTATAGGAAGCATTACGCGAACGTTAAGCATGATTTCTGCCAACAGGAAAACAAACAGCGTCATCCGGCGCATAAAACGCGCGCTTACCATCAAATTTACGCTGCGGTCGTTCGCAGTGATTTCCCTGACGCTGGCAGCAGCCGGCATTTCCTGGGGAACAAAGCTCGTTCCCGTCCAGAAAAGCGGCGACGCGCTCTGCCTCGTCTTTGACATTTCCTACTCAATGAACGCCACCGACATGGCCGACTCCAGGACAAGCCGGCTGGAAGCAGCCCGCCTGTACGCAGACGCGCTTATACAGCGGCTGCAGGGTACCTCTGTCGCCGTAGTCCTGGCAAAAGGTGACGGCATTATCGCCCTTCCGCTGACAGAAGACTATGCCGCCATCACCACGCTGCTCGAAAACCTGTCTCCCCACCTGATGAGCTCTGCAGGCTCCAGCATCGGAAAAGGCATACGCGCGGCGCTGAGCGCATTTCCGCCCTTTTCCGCGCAGGCGGCGCACATCTGGGTATTCACCGACGGCGACGAAACCGACGGCTCGCTTGCAGCAGCCCTTGACGACAGCGTCCGCTACGGAACGCCGGTAACATTCATCGGCTTTGGCAGCACTCAGGGCGCCGACATTCTCGCAGGCGACGGAAAAACAACCGTGCATACCGTCCTTCAGGAAGAGCGGCTCCAGGAAGCCTGCAGGCAGGCGAACAAAAAACGCATCGCCCGCAAAAGCACCACGCCGCTTATCTCATACGAAAACGCACTTTCTGCCGGCGCCGCACACCGCCTGCTCGAAGAGCTGGGAAAAGAAAACACGATTTACGCGTACGAAGTTCAGCCGATTTCGCGCCGGACGACATTCATCCTGATTGCGCTCCTGCTGTTCATCCTTTCGTTTATCGCAGGTGAATTCGACGCATCCTACATCAAGCGCTTTTTTGCGACGGCGCTGTGCCTTACGCCGCTCTTGTTCACGTCCTGCAAGGCATCGCAGCAGCTGCACGTGCTGGAAGCGGCATGGAAGTGGTACCAGAAGCGCTATCATCAGGCTACAGCGGATTTTCTGCATGCCCAGCAGGAAGCAAAGCAGACGCAGGAAGCGGTTATCGAAAGCTATGCCGTGTTCGGACTGGCAGCGACCTACATCATGCAGGAAGAATACGACGCCGCGCAGGAAAAGCTTGAATCCATCGACATTCTTTCCCCGGACTGCCCGGACAAATTAAAAAGCGCCGTGTATTACAACCTCGGAATCATCGAGCACCAGAAGGGGCTGTATGATGAGGCAGCAGCGTATTTCAAAAAAGCTGTCATTGCAGACAACAGCAACACTGATGCAAAAATCAATCTGGAGCTGACTGAATTCCGGCTTCACGCAAGCAATACAAAGGCTTCGGAAACAGAGATGCAGCAGGTCGGAGAAAGCAAGGAAGACAGCGCCTTAAAGAAAGGCATATTCAATCTGATAAAGGAACAGGAGCAGGAGCAATGGAAAAAACTGCAGTCAAACCAGAAAAAATCCGATTCCGTCGATTACTGAGACTTGCCGCCACAGCTGCAGTTTTGCTTGCAGCTACCCCTGTCGCGGCAAAAGCTCCCACGCCAGCACAGATTCGCGAACTTGTCGTAAAAAGCGCTGAGGAAATCTGCTTTACGGCACAGGAATGCGCCTTCACGCTTTCAATCCCCGGCGTAGAAGCGTCGAAAATCCAGACCGAATTACCGCGTCTGCCGCTCGGCATACAGTTCAATTCTTCCCGCCGCGAAGTCTATTTTGATGATACGACGATACAGAGCGGAACCCGACTGCAGCTCTGGTTCACATTCAGCGAAACAGGCACATTCACCATTCCGCCGCTTACCGTCATCATTTCGGGCAGGCGCTACAAGCTGCCGTTCGAAACTGTCACCGTGTACGAAAACCTGTCGACGCTTTTACCGAAGCTGACAGTACAGTTCGACGAAGACATGCAGGACCATTTTGACAAGAACGGCGCCCTGCATATTCAGGAAGGAACAGAAGTCATCTTTTCGGTAACAGCGAAATTCTGCGTCCAGCTGGTGCGGTTCAGCTGGCGTCTGCCCAAAAACGCGCTGTTCAAGGAAATCAGCCGCACGGAAACTGCGGACGGGGCTTTTCTCGGAAAGGCATTTTCAAACACCGAATACCCGCTCGCGTCTTTTTCCTGGACCCCGCTTACAGCCGGCACATTCAGCCTCCCGGATATTGCCATGACGGCAGTTGCCTACAACGGGATGAAGCGCATCGTCTCGCCGCAAAACCTGGTCGTCATCGTAGAAAAAAGCACACCGGAAGCAGCCTCCGCTCTCGAAACCCAGCCGACAGATGCCGAGCAGCTTTTTGCAGACGCATTTACGGCGCCCCCGAAAGAGCAGCCTGCAGCCGTTATTGAAGTTCCGCAAGTAGACTGCGCAAAACTCGCTTCGATGCGGAGCGCAGAACGCCATTCGGTTCCGTTCAGCAGCATCCGCGCCAAGCGGCAGTCATACGAGCGGCAGTCCGGGCTTTCTGCCCCACCGGAAAAACGCATTCCGGTCGCCATATTCTTTTACATACTGCTTTCTGTCAGCATCATCCTGCTTATCATTCTCTGCCTGCTCAAACACTACAAGCGGGCCACTTCCTGCGGCTGCATCGCAGTGTTCCTCCTGAGCATCTGCATACACTGGACAATTCAGCTGTCAGAAACATATGCGATATTTACTGGCGGCGACCTCCGCACGATTCCCGAAGAAAAAACTGTTTCTACGCATACAGAAACCCCGGGATTACGGGTACGCATTCTTGAAAGCACAGAAGACTGGGCGTTCATCATCGCAACAGATGCCAGCGGATGGGTTCCCAAAGAAAAGCTTTTTATCATCCGCTGATTTTTCGGTTTTATTAAGGAGTAACAAATGGATTTTGGTGATATTCTCAATCAATGGAGCGAACAGCAGCGCAACAACTCAAAAAAGAAGCCGCAGAACCAGGTTTCGCACAAAAAGCTGAATGCGCCGACGCCGGAAGAAAAAGCAGCCCTCAAGCAGGGTTACACCCCGGAGCAGATTATGGAGCAGGAGGCAAAACGCCGGATAAACCCGATGGAGCTGTGGCTGCGCCGCTACGGGACGACCGACAAGGATGCGATTGCACAGGAATACGAAGAAAAGCACCGCATGGAAAGCCGTGAATACCTGCGAACCATGACGCCGGAAGCAAGAATTGACCTGCACGGACTGACACGGGACGAAGCCTGGAGCCGGCTCGAACAGTTCACCGCAGACTGCAAACGCCGCGGTCTAAAAAAAATACTGATTGTTCACGGAAAGGGAAACCACAGCCACGGCTCAGACCCGGTACTCGGCCCTATGGTGCGCACGTTCATCGAGCAGTGCAAGGATTTAGGCTCATCCGGGCACCCGGACGCCCGCGGTGGCGGAAGCGGCGCAACTTGGGCAATCATCAAATAAGCCCTTTTAAGACTGCAGCAGCCTCTAAAATAAAAACCGCCATGGAGGGCGGTTTTTAATTAGCGCTCACGGAAAATAATACGTCCGCGGTTCAAATCATAAGGTGAAAGCGCCACTTTTACACTGTCGCCCGGAACAATTCTGATGTAGTGCTTGCGCATTTTTCCAGACAGATGTGCCATAATTACATGTCCGCCATTCTTAAGCTCAACACGGAACATGGTATTCGGCAATGCTTCTTTTACAATACCCTCAACCTCAATCGCTTCCTCTTTAGCCACGATTCCTCCAAAAAATCTGAAAAAAATATTTGCTTTTTCAGCAATTTACCCGTATATTAGTATCTAAAATTCACTAGATTTGTCAACAAGGGGTGACTAAGCACAATTATGGAAAAAGCATTCGTAGAAAAAATGAAAGAAAAGCTGCTTGAGCAGCGCAACACCATTCTGGAATCCCTCGCTTCACAGAATGAAGACTTGAAGAAAATCGTTGAAACAACAGATACAGGCGATGTCATTGACGTAGCTTCTGATGTTGTGGACGGAAAAATGCTTGAGTCTTTAAGCGCTCAGGATAAAAACCGCCTTCAGCTGATTAACAACGCCCTCGACCGCATCTCGCAGGACAAGTACGGCCTCTGCTTAAAATGCGGCAAGGAAATCCCGCAGGAGCGTCTGGAAGCACTGCCCTATGCATTTATGTGCATTAACTGCAAGAGCCTCGACGAGCGCCGCAACCGCTAACCACTGCCAGAAACCGCGAGCCTCCTGTCAGCAGGCTATAGCGGAATCGTTCGGATGGAGCCGGATACAGGAACCGAAAGTTCTTTGTACCCGGCTTTTTTTGCATACTCGCGGGCAAAATCAAATTTTGCAGAAATATGCTCCGGGCTGTGTGCATCCGAGGTGACAGTCACCGGGACCCCCAGCTCGTGCAGCTGCTCAAGAAAATACGGCGAAGGATATGGAGTCGGCACCCCAGCACGGACCATACCACCCGTATTGATTTCTGCTATAACTCCGGCTTTAAAAACCGCCTGAGCCGTCGCCTTCACTTCCTGCCGGTACCAGGAGTCAGCCTCGCTAAACAGCTGCAGGCTGCCATTGAATTTGCGGACAAGGTCAAGATGTCCCGCAATAGTAAAATCACCCTTTTGCAGCATCTCCCGCTCACAGGCAAAATAGTGAGAAACTGCTTCCCGGACATTGCCATTGTACACACGCTCTATTCCCCGGGAAAGTTCCTCGCGGGTATTGTCCACCGCAAAGCGATAGTTCTCGTCTCCGATGTAATGCACCGAACCGATGATAAAATCCGGGGAAAACGCCGCGTAGCGCTCAAACGAAGGCACGCACATGCCCGAAATATAGTCCGTCTCGAACCCCAGCTGTATCTCAATACGGCCGGCATACACTTCTTTTAGACGGCGCACTTCGTCACAATACGCCTGGTGCTCCTCAACCGCCATGTGCCAGTCGCTGGAGAATGGATATATGCTGTGACTTGAAAAACCAAGCACCGACAGCCCTGCCTCAAGCGCCGCCTGCACCATCTCTTCGGGCGAGGCTTTGCCATCACAGAACGTCGAATGAGTATGCAAATTTGTCATGACAGGATTAATTTCCATGGAGAACTTCTATTGCTTTCTGCAAAATCGTCTCTGAAGTCTGCGGCTTTACCATGTAACTCTTTGCGCCCAGCGACAGCGCCGTAATAACCGCATCCTTAAGCTTTGCCTCCGAGTAGACGATTATCGGAATTGAAATCCCCTGGCGGCGCAGGAATTTCAGCACATCAAACCCGCTTAGCGGCGACATGATGACGTCCATTATCGCAAGGTCGTAATGTTTTTTTGCCGTCCTTGCAATAAACTCCGAGCCGGAAGAGAACAGGTCGCAGCGAATGCCGATGGTAAGGAAGGTATCCTGCAGAAACTGGCGGGTCTGAATGTCATCATCCACCACAGCCACCTGAACAACATCTCCGTTTTCGTCCTCTGACAGCGACGCATCCCTGACATCAGAATGGAATCGCATCGCAAGCGCTCCCGCCAGCGTATCTTTATCCGAAGAAAGAATCCGCTCGTTAATCTGATCTTCTACGCTTCCGCTCAGCGGGTCATCAATCAGCGAATTTAAGACCACCGACAGGCTTGATACCACCTCAACCCCATTGTACTGGTGATGTCCCTTTATAAACTGCTGCACGAAAGGCTCAAGCGAAAGCACCTTTACATGACGACGGCTTATCTTCCGGTTGGCAATAATGCTGTCAAAAAGCAGCTCGAGGTTTGCGCCGTCCATAAAGCCAAGATTGAGGTTTGACATCATCAAGACCAGTTTCGGGTTTGTAAGCTCATTATTTTCAATAAGCTCTGCAATCTTATACTTAAGAAGAAGGATTTTTTCACGGTTAAGGCCTTCGGCAATCTCAACAAAAAGAATATTGCTGTTCAAGTGGACATCAAGCACACAGGGCGTCGGATCTAGAGACAATCCTGTTTTCAAAATCGTCGAAATTGACGAGAAAAACACATCAAACTTAATCGGCTTATTAAAATACTTCAGAACCCCGAATTGAATCAGCTCTGCTACGCGGGCACGGGGAATTTTCTCTCCACAGATGATGATGGGCGTGCGGGATGCATTAGGATCCCGTCGCTTTTTCATCAGAAAATCTGTGATGGAATGTAAATCGTCCCGTATATCTATGATGATTAAGTCCGGCATTGAACCAACAAGCTTAACGTACGCATCCCGCTTAGAATCTGCAGTCTCAATCTTAATGTTTTCGGCAGTAAGCTTTTCCGTCAGAAAATCCTGAAAAAGCGGGTTGGCATCAATAAGCAGAACTTGTTTCATACCTTAAATGATATACGAATATGTGGTAACTTTCAATCAAATATTAATCATTTTTAAAAGGCGCAAACAGTCCCTTAACGGCGCTGAGCATGCCTGCAGCCCCATTGACGATAGCCGTAAGACAGAGTATCGGACCGAAGGGAATAAGCAGCAGGCTGTAGCGCAAAAAGAACAGCCCCAGCATAAACACGATGAATTTCTGAATCAGCATGACAAAACTCTGACTTCGTGTGCGACGGGGAGCGCGGCTCGTCCAGAACCCCGCACCACCAGAACCGGCACCAAACCACTGCGCAAAAGGATCCGCGCCGCCGTTTGCGTCCCCATACTGCTGACTGTAACGGTACTGGCGCTGATAGGTATTCTGCTGGCCGGAATAGCCCCAGCTGCCGTTTGCCCACGCACCGAACGGGTCGTAGCCCTGCTGGCTGTAACCGCCCTGGCTGTAGCCTCCCTGACCGGAACTGCCGGCGGTATAAGTGCTTCCGTAACTGTCGTACTGGCGGCGCTTTGCTTCGTCTCCCAGAACCTCATACGCCGCGCTGATGCTCTTAAAGCGGTCCTCCGCAGCCTTATCGCCGGGATTGCGGTCCGGGTGATACTTAAATGCAAGCGTGCGGTAAGCTTTTTTTATTTCGTCCTGAGTAGCAGTCTTTGAGACTCCAAGCACCTGATACAAATCTTCCATACGGCAGTTACCTCATATATAAAAATAGCAATAAAGCGGCGTAGTTACAAGAAGAATCGCAGAAACGGACAGCCCTGCGGCAGAATCGGGCATAAAATTTATTGACAGCGGTTTGCTGCGCACCGTTGAATAAAAGCTGCTTTTAGACTATTATTTCGCTGTATCGGGATACTGGCATGCGCAATGGGCGCACCACGTTCCGAATCCACGAACTATAAGGAGTTTTTATGGATTACAAGACAATCAAACATGCTAAGATTCTTGCATGGGTTGAAGAATGTATCAAAATGTGTGAACCGGACAGCGTTTACCTCTGCGACGGTTCTACAGAAGAGTATGACCGCCTGATGAAAAAATGCGTAGACGCCGGTCTTGCTACTCCGCTTGCTAAAAAACCGAACAGCTTCCTGTTCCGCTCACTTCCGTCTGACGTTGCACGTGTTGAATCACGCACATTCATTTCATCTGTTAAAGAAGAAGATGCCGGTCCGACAAACCACTGGATTGACCCGGTTGAACTCAAAGCAACCATGAAAGGCCTGTACAAGGGCTGTATGCATGGCCGCACCATGTACATCATTCCGTTCTGCATGGGTCCGCTCGGAAGCCCGATTTCTAAGAACGGTATCGAAATCACTGACTCAGAGTACGTTGTTCTGAACATGGACATCATGACTCGCGCTGGCAGCAAGGTTCTCGACATCCTCGGCACTGACGGCGAGTTCGTTCCGTGTCTGCACTCAGTCGGTAAGCCGCTTAACAACGGCGAGAAAGACAACGGCATCTGGCCGTGCGCAGACGTCGAGCACAAATACATCAGCCAGTTCCCGGAAGAGCGCCTGATTTGGTCTTACGGTTCAGGTTACGGTGGAAACGCTCTGCTCGGAAAGAAGTGTTTCGCACTCCGCATCGCAACGGTTATCGCACGCGACGAAGGCTGGCTTGCTGAGCACATGCTCATCCTCAAGCTCACAAACCCGAAAGGCGAAGTCAAATACGTTACTGGCGCATTCCCGTCAGCATGTGGCAAGACCAACCTGGCTATGCTTATCCCGACTATTCCGGGCTGGAAAGTCGAGACAATCGGCGACGACATCGCTTGGATGAAGTTCGGCGAGGACGGACGTCTCTACGCAATCAACCCGGAAGCTGGCTTCTTCGGCGTAGCACCGGGAACAAGTGCAGAATCAAACAAGAACGCTATGGTGTCTGCAGAGAAGAACACCATCTACACCAACTGTGCTCTTACCGAAGACGGCGACGTCTGGTGGGAAGGCATTGGTTACCCGGCAAAGGGCAAGCTTGTTGACTGGAAAGGCAACACTCGCGACGCTCTTGCAAAAGACAAATCACCGAAGGGCGAGGAATTCGCTCACCCGAACGCACGCTTTACCGCACCGGCAAAACAGTGCCCCTGTATCGCTCCGGAGTGGGAAGACCCGAAAGGTGTACCGATCAGCGCAATCCTCTTCGGTGGCCGCCGTCCGTCAACTGTTCCGCTCGTACACCAGAGCCGCAACTGGAACCACGGTGTATTCCTTGGCTCAATCGTCGGTTCAGAGATCACCGCTGCTTCAACAATCAATGCTGCTGAAGTTGGTAAGATCCGCCGCGACCCGTTCGCAATCCTGCCGTTCTGTGGC
>JAILRG010000084.1 GCA_024698325.1 Treponema sp. | reverse complement strand
TTCTGGTTCGACCGTAATGTCGGGATACATGCTCTCAAAACGGGTAAGGCCCTCCAGCGTATACTCCGTCCGGGAGTCCTTGCCCCACCAGGAAAAGCGTACGACGCAGTTCTTTCCTGCATCCGGCTTTCCGGAACAGGAAGCCAGCAGCAAAAAGCCTGCTGCCAGCACAGGCAAAAAACACTTAGCGTTCCGCATAGATTTTGTCCTTCAATTCCAGAAACAGTGCCGCAACCTGTGGATCAAAATGCTCCCCAGCTTCCCGTTCGATAAGGGCAAAAGCGTCCTCGTAGCTCATCGGCTTTTTGTAACAACGCTCAGAAACCAGCGCATCAAACACGTCGGCAACCGCCATCACCCGTGCGCACAACGGTATCTCACTACCCTTTTTGCCAGCAGGATAGCCTTTGCCATTCCATTTTTCATGATGACAGCTGGCGATGTCGGCGGCTATGTCGACATATTCCTTGTCTGCCACCCCGCCGATGATGTCATGGACGATTTTACCGCCTGCAGCAGCATGTTTTTTCATTATTTCAAATTCCTCAGGGCTAAGCTTACCGGGCTTATTCAGAATCGCATCCGGGATAACGATTTTTCCCAAATCATGCATTGGAGCGGCTCTTGTCACACAGTCGATAAACTCATCTGTCAGGACATCTGCCCATACGCCCTTCTTTTTTGCCTGCAGCAAAATCATATTCACCAGCCGGCTCGTCCGCTTTACATGCTGACCGGTCTCTCCGCTCCTGCTTTCTACAAGGTCTGCTATGCCCATAATCGTATTGTTCTGGATTTCTGAAATACGCTGTTCACCGGCCTCTGACTTCGACCGGAAAAACCTGTTGTTTTCCTCAAGATCGCTCAGCACACGGTGGCTATAGATAATGCTCATGATGATTGCAATGATGATTACCGCAAAGCCAACGCTGGAAATAAGCCGCGAAGCCGTAATGTATGATTCCATTTCCGCACGGGCAGTTACGATATATGTCTTTGTCATTTCCGAGAGCGTATCTATGCTGGCATTTACCCGATCCATAAGCGGAATAATGCAGGTATTCGTAAACTCTCCGATAGCAGAAGCACTTTCTACACCCTTCATCGAAAGCAGCACAACATTAAAATTCAGATATTTGAGTGTATCATCATTAACGCTTCTGAAAAGCGCCTCTTTTTCGGTGCCAGGCTCCATGCGCTGTAGAATAGAACCGTGAATCAGCAGCTGATTCCTGATTTCAATTTCTGTCTCCGAAAGCTTCTGCAAGGTTTCGTCTTCAGTTAGCGCAGGAGAAGTCATTACAAGCACCATGTTATACTCATACTTGTACAAAAGGCTCTTAATCTGCTCGACATCACTCTGAATCTCAGAAACCTGGCCGACTGTCGAGTCAAAAAGCTTCTTCTGAAAATCCATGCAGTACCGAAGATACACAATCCCCAGAATGCCGGCCAATTCAGCGAGAAAAATGACGACTATGGCGCTAATAGATACGCTCTTTTTCACAAACTCTGATTATACCACAGCTTTTTCAAAATCGCTAATGTATTCTTAAACTGTTTCGGCGAAGGCGTACTTTATCGGGTGTCTTTTTATTTAACGATGAGTGTAAATCACACTATACTACATGTTGTATTCTGGCAGCAATTTTAATGCAGCGGATGCTTTGCGGTACCGAAAACATATCGCTCCTGCGCTACGGAAAACCCGGCAGCGGAAAAACCGAATACGCAAAGGCGCTTGCCAAAGCTTCGGGGCTAAAGCCGCTTACGCAGGAAGGCATCCGCTGCATGCTCGACCGCTACTTCCACGCCTACTCGTTCAGCGAAAGCGACATAGCCCGCTTTGAGCGCCGTTCAAGCGTTATGCCGGGCGACTTTGGCGCACTCGCCGGCCGCATGCGCTTTATGGACAAGAACGAGATTTCCGCCTCCTACATTGCAGACGAACTGTGCAAGATGCAGGACGAAAAGGACGGCGCAGGGAATACCCGGATAGGATTCAGCCTGTAGGTTAAAACCCGCCTCTTAAGAATGCGGGCTTTGAGTCCGCACTCTTAAGGGAATGCGCTCACCTTTTCCTCATCGGCCTGTTCCGGGTATACTGGGCACATGGATGCACCGAGCCGTAACGGAGAAAAAACATACGCTGCCATCGACCTCAAGTCATTTTACGCCTCGGTGGAATGCGTTGAGCGCGGCCTGAATCCGCTTACGACCAATCTCGTCGTAGCCGACCAGGAGCGCTCAGAAAAAACCATCTGCCTTGCCGTAACTCCGTCGCTGAAAGCCTACGGGCTTTCCGGGCGCAGCCGCCTCTTCGAAGTCATTCAGAAAGCAAAGGAAGTAAAGGCCAAAACCGGCAGTGAGCTCACCTACATCACGGCAAAACCGCGCATGGTGCTCTACATGGAATACAGCGCGCGCATCTACCGCATTTATCTGCAGTATTTCAGCCCGGACGACATTCATGTGTACAGCATAGACGAAGTGTTCATAGACCTCACCTCGTACCTTACGCTGTACAACACCGACGCGCAATCCCTGGTTCAGCGAGTCATAAAAGACATTCTCACCAATACCGGCATTACGGCAACGGCGGGAATCGCGCCCAATCTGTTTCTGTGCAAAATCGCCATGGACATCGTGGCAAAACACGTGCCTGCCGACAAGGACGGCGTGCGCATTGCAAGCCTTACGGTCGCCGACTACCGGAAGCAGCTCTGGAACCACACGCCCATCACCGACTTCTGGAGAATCGGCAAAGGAACGGCAAACCGGCTCGCAAAGACCGGCATATTCACCATGGGAGACATTGCCCGGAGGTCGCTCACCGACGAAAACTCGCTGTACCGGCTCTTCGGCATAGACGCGGAGATTTTAATTGACCACGCGTGGGGGCTTGAGCCGTGCACCATCGCGCACATTAAAAACTACAGCTCTTCGGCAAAGAGCCTGGGCGAAGGACAGGTGCTGCAGCACCCGTACACCTGGGAAAAAGCGCGCATTGTCGTTCAGGAAATGGCCGAAGTGCTCGCGCAGAATCTTGTGGCAAAAAAACTCGCCTCCGACGTGTTTACGCTCGTCATCTGCTATGACCGCTCTTCTCTTTCGCCCTCTTACGACGGCCCGGTAGAGCTGGATTACTACGGCCGAGCCGCCCCCAAGGCAAGCCACGGCTCAGCCCGCACCAGCGCGCCGACTGCCTCGCTCAAGAAAATCTCCGAAGCCATACTCTCCGTGTATGACCGCGTAACCGACCGCGCGCTCTTTGTCCGCAGAATCAACATAAGCGCGGACAATGTCATTACGCAAAGCGAAGAGCAGTACGATTTATTCACCGATACGGAGGCGCAGAAAAAAGAGCAGGCACTTCAAAACACCATGCTCACCCTTCAGCGCCGCTTTGGAAAAAACGCCATCGTAAAGGCACGCGACTTTGAAGAAGGTGCCACGCTGCGCGAACGAAACGAACAGATAGGAGGCCACAAAAAATGAAAACTTTTGGATTTTTGAAGTTATCTTAACTAAAAAGAAATCCAAACTCTTTAGCATATTTTATTATTATATAGAGATTTGACAATATAAAAGTTTGGATTTTATTTTCGATATTCAAGACAAGGAGGATATTGTTATGAATATCGAAAAATTAATAGCGA
>JAILRG010000066.1 GCA_024698325.1 Treponema sp. | reverse complement strand
GCCTGCCAGGTAAACGAAGAAACTTCCGTTACCGAGTCTTCATCATCGCTTTCAGTGCCGGTCATCAGAAAATCAATCCAGTCCATAGTCTCGGCACGCGTGTTAAAATCCCAGTTCATGTACGGGTCAGAATAAAATGGCATGGAAAGCGTGAGCGAGAACGGCTTTGAAAGCACAAACTTAACGTTTCCCATAAAGCGGAACGGAAGCTCCAGCCCCATAAAGTTAGACCCGTCCTGATACGTTTCGCCGCTTGCCGCATAGGGCGTATACACACCGTTATTCTGAAAAACGGTGTTAGAAAAGCCCAGCTTAAGGCTGCCTTCTATGTCGGTGATATAGCCGCTCGGCTTGTAAACGCCGTCGATACCTGCCATCGCACCAAGGTTCGCATAGTAGTCGCCCATCACCTTTAAGTAATTCGTCGTGCTTCCGCTAAAGTTTTCGTCGAGGTTATGAAGGACAAGCCCTTCCCTGCGCTGCTTTTTAAGAGAACCGGTGTTAATCAGGCTGAAAAAGTTAAGCTTGTCGCTGCTTTCATCACTGCTTGAGGAATGCAGCGAGGCTGTGGAGACGGCATCCTGCGGCTTTCGTCCAAACAGGTAGGTCGTCGTGTTTACAAAATAGCCTTCGCGCTGCCGGTAGCCGAACGCCGGATTGAACAAAAGCTCGTCCTTCGGGTAATAGAACGCCGGAAGGTACAGAAGCGGCACATGTCCTACATACAGAAAGGCATTAAAAAAAGCAAACTCGCCGCCGGGCAAAAGCCAGATGCGCGTAGCCTTGATTTTCCAGTGGGGGTCTTCGTCATCGCAGAATGTAAGCTCGCCGGACTTGAACGCAATCGTATTGGAGCTGTCGCGGCCGAAAATGCTTGAGGCGACATTCAGCTTGCTTCCCGAAGGCAGGTTCAGGGCGTCGCTCTGTGTCTGCACGATGCGGCCGTTGTCGAAAATGCCCTCGAGCGAGCTTGTGTTAAAAAGCAGGCTGTTTGCCGTTACCGCTTCTCCGCCAGCGTTCGAGCCGGTCTGCGAAAGCGTAACGCTGCCTTCTGCATAGAGCATTTCGGTCTTGCGGTTATAATTTACAAGATCCGCGGTAATCGTCGTCTTGTCGCTTCCCCGGGCGACGCTTATCTGCACGCCGCCGGTCAGAATTATGCAGTCGCCGCCGTTCACCGGGTCTTTTTTATACTCAGTCTTCTGCGCGCTGTCTATCGTAATAACGCTTTTTTCGCCATCAGCAAACGCCACGCCCGCACAAAGCACAAAAAGAGAAACAAAGACTATCGACAAAAAACGTTTTTTTAACATTTTTACTTTTATTTGCTCATTCAGTGGGATGAAGATGATTCACACTTCGGCAGACCGCTCTGTGGCGACCTCGCGGGGGCTCGGTCGAGACTCGCTTTCGCCGTAGCACTTCGCCGTTGGCGAATGTGCCCCTCTCGCGGCTCATTCGCCTGCGGCGAACCGCTCCCTATCCCGCGCACGCTCCCTTTCCAGCTGCTCGGCGACAAACTGTCCGGTATAACTTTCCTTTACAAGCGCAACCTCTTCCGGCGTGCCGGTAGCCACAATCGTGCCGCCTCTCGTGCCGCCTTCAGGTCCCAGGTCGATAATGTGGTCAGCCTGGCAGATAACATCCAGATTATGCTCAATCATCACGACCGTGTTTCCTTTATCGACCAGGCGCTGAATCACGTCCATCAGCACCTTTACGTCCGCAAAATGCAGGCCTGTCGTCGGCTCATCAAGAATGTAGAGCGTCTTACCAGTAGACGGGCGGGCAAGCTCGGTGGCAAGCTTTACGCGCTGAGCCTCGCCGCCGCTTAGCGTAAGCGCATTCTGACCGAGCTGGATGTAGCCCAAGCCGACGCTTTTGAGCGTTTCAAGCTTGCGCGCAATATGCGGAATATGGCTGAAAAACTCTGCCGCTTCCTCAATCGTCATGTCTAGCACGTCGCTGATGTTCTTCCCCTTGTAGCGCACATCAAGCGTCTCCGCGTTAAAGCGGTGCCCGTGACACACATCACACTGAATGAACACATCGGGCAAAAAGTTCATCTCGATCGTAATCGTGCCCGCACCCTGACAGTGCTCGCAGCGGCCGCCTTTTACGTTAAAGCTGAACCGCCCAGCCTTATAGCCCCGCGCCTTGCTTTCAGGAAGCTCGGCAAAGAGGTCACGTATACTGTTAAAAACCCCGACATAGGTTACCGGGTTACTGCGCGGCGTGCGTCCGATCGGGCTCTGGTCAATGTTGATGACCTTGTCGATATGCTCTAAGCCGCTGATACTTTCAAAAGCGCCCGTCGGGTAGTCAGTGCGCATAAGCTTGTTTGAAACAGCCGGATAAAAAACGTCAGTAAGCAGTGTAGACTTACCGCTGCCAGAAACACCGGTGATGCAGGTAAAGGTGCCGAGCGGAATATCCACGCTCACATCCTGCAAGTTATGCTCTTTTACGCCACGCAGGGAAATCACCTTTCCGTTACCCGGCCGGCGTGTCTTGGGAACAGCCATGCGGAGCGTGCCTGCAAGGTACTGGCCGGTAATGCTTTCCGGCACCTGCATAATCTGCTCAGGAGTGCCGCTTGCAACGACAGAGCCGCCATGCACGCCGGCTCCCGGGCCGATGTCGACAACCCAGTCCGCCGTGCGGAGCGTCTGCTCGTCGTGCTCCACGACAATCACGCTGTTTTTAAGGTCGCGGAGGTATGTCAGCGTGTCGATAAGGCGCTGATTATCCCGCTGGTGCAGGCCGATTGAAGGCTCGTCCAGAATGTACATGACGCCGGTTAAGCCGGAGCCAATCTGCGTGGCAAGCCGGATTCGCTGAGCCTCGCCGCCGCTTAAAGTGCCGGCGCTCCGCTCCAGCGTCAGATAGTCAAGGCCGACGTTTTTTAAGAAGCGCAGGCGGGCGGTAATCTCTTTGAGTACCTGTGCGGCAATTTTCTTCTGCGTGTCGGAGAGGACGAGCGCGTCAAAAAAGCGGATGCTTTCTTCCACCGAAAGCGCACACAGCTCGATTATATTAAGCCCTTTTTTGCCAGGCGAGTTTGCGCCGGCAGGTGCAAACTCGTTGATAAGTTCATCTGTGCTAACAGATGAACTTATCGTCACGCCTAATGCTTCCGGACGCAGGCGGCGGCCGCCGCAGACCGAGCACTGTTTGTGGCTCATGTATTTTTCAAGGTTGGCGCGGGCGTTGTCGCCCCAAGCTTCGGCATAGCGCCGCTTCATGTCGCCAAAAAGCCCCGCCCAGGGCCGATTGTATTCTGAGTAGCCCTCGCCGCTCTGCTTTTTATACGTCCACTTGATGGCGTGCGTGCCGGTGCCGTTAAGCAGAATATCCTGCTGGCCGCCGGTCAGCTTTTCAAACGGCGTGTCCAGCGAAAACTTGTATTCTTTTGCAATCGCCTCAAACATGCTCCGATTCCACTCGCTTTCGGGATTGTAGGGAGCAAGTCCTCCCTCGCTAAAACTTAAAGAGCGGTCAGGAATCATCAGGTCAATGTCGTATTCCATCTTTTCGCCAAGGCCAGTACATTCCGGGCAGGCGCCGAAGGGATTGTTGAAAGAAAAAAGGCGCGGCTGCAGATCCGGGATAGAAATGCCGCAGTCCGGGCAGGCATTTTTCTGGCTGAAAAACACTTCCTCTTCGTGGTAGCCCTTTTCGCTCTCGTCGGGCACGCGGCGCAGCACGACAATCACGCCGTTAGCACTGTTCAGTGCCGTCTCCACGCTGTCAGCAAGACGCTTTCGGATATCGCTTTTCAGTACGATGCGGTCTACGACCAGCTCTATCGTATGCTTTTTCTGCTTGTCGAGCTTTATGCTGTCATCAAGCTCCACCATAAGGCCGTCAATGCGCGCCCGCACAAAGCCGCTTTTCTGCGCATCCTCAATGATTTTCTGGTGCTCACCTTTTTTTCCGCGGATGACCGGCGCCAGGATTGAAAGGCGGGTGCCTTCATCCCATGCCATAATCGAGTCAATAATCTGGTCCACGCTCTGCTCGTGAATCTCGCGCCCGCACTGGGGACAGTGAGCCGTGCCAATGCGCGCAAAAAGCAGACGGTAATAGTCGTAAATTTCCGTGACCGTACCCACGGTTGAACGCGGATTGCGGTGGGTCGTTTTCTGCTCGATGGAAATTGCAGGAGACAAACCTTCGATAAGGTCTACGTCGGGCTTATCCATGCTGCCCAAAAACTGCCGGGCATAGCTTGAAAGGCTTTCCATGTAGCGCCGCTGCCCTTCGGCAAAGAGCGTGTCAAACGCAAGCGATGACTTACCGCTTCCGGAAAGGCCGGAAACCACCACGAGCTTGTGCCTGGGGATTTCCACGCTGATATTCTTAAGATTGTGCTCTCGCGCACCCTGAATGACGATTTTATCGCCCTGTACCTTGTTGATTGCCTGCATGGCCGGCAGTATAGCAGATTTTCAGGCGGTGCGCTATATGCACCAGAGTACCAGGCCCTATGCCTGTCACGGCGTAAGGAGTCAACTCACCCCTAAGGGCAGGACTCCGTCCCATCGCCCGGAAAAAAGAAACAAAAAGTGAGTTTTCTCACTATACGACTCCATAAAATTTTGTTAAAATAGCTGCTGATAACAATTTGTTATTTATACTTGAAGAATAATACAAAAAGTCTGTCATGAATCGTGCGTTTTACGTGCTTCTTAGTGCATTCATCTTTCTCTCTTCTCTCACCGCCTGTACCACCAGTGTCTCTTCGATGACAGATGATTTTAACTCCACTTTTAAGCAGACCGCCGCCCCCCACTTCGGGCCAAACGGGGCAGAATCAGAAAACAAGTTTGAGACATCGATTTTCGACGAAAACTTTTCTCCGTCACAAATGCTCCGTCCATCTTACACGCTGCAATACAACACAACGCTCTGTCTGAAAGCCCCTGCCGGCGACGACGACATACGCTACGAATGGGCTGTTACCGCAAAAGCAGGAAACGCGTACAAAAAAGGCAGCGAAACGCCCTGCGTACTGGGAACAGAGCAACAGCTGAGTCTGTACATACCCAAAACAGACCTGTCTATTCTGACTGGATATATGCTTACGCTTACGCTTTACGCAGGCGACGGCAGTATATACACCGACACTGCCACTTTATGGATAGTGCCGGAACTACAATAGGACACATATTCTATAAATGGAGGTAGAATTATGAAAAAGTCATGGTTGTCTGGTGTATCCGCACTGGCAGCAAGTGCCTTACTGCTGCTTGCAGGATGCAACAACATCAGCGGCGGCGAAATCGCAGGCGGAAGCTTTAAGGCCAACGGAAGCGAAAGCGACGCCACCACGGTTACAGCGACTATCTACGGAATTGAAAGCGGAGCTGAGCTGACAAAACAGGTTTCAAACCGTACCGTCCTGCCCACACCGCAGGCAATCGACACGACCGGAGGGCTTACCTACATTCTTGAAGGAACGAGCACAAACGGCGGCGTCATCAGCGCGAAGAAAATCGCCGTAAGCAGCGGCGCTGCAGCAGGTCAGGGAAAAGTCACGATTGAATTCCCCGATTCTTCTGTATGGGAACTCACCCTTACCGCATACCAGAACTCTGCTGATGCAACAGATGCAGGCCATGTGCAGGAAAAAGAATATACCGACACTTCAGTGTCACCGGCAGCGACAAAATACGCTTACAACCCGGTGCTGACAGCAACGACAAATGTTGATTTACAGGCTGCAAGTCCGGACATCGTATTCAACATGAACGTAAAAGGACTTGAAACCCCCGGCTCAGTTGAAATCTCAAGCACCGCAGGCTTTACATACACAGGAAACTCTGTCGCAATCACCAAGTATGAAATTTCCCTGCGCAACATCATAACCGGAGAAATAATCCAGACTACCGCACCTGCTGCGGCAACAACCGGCAAAGTTTCAGTCGCCACAGAGACAGGAACTACACACTTTACGGCTGACGACACAAGCCTTGCAAACGTAGCTCCCGGCGAATATGTCCTCGGCGTCACGTTCTACAACACGTACAACGGAACCGACTACCAGGTCGGCTTCTACTCAGATTTAGTTGTCGTAGCTCCGGGACAGACAACAACCTTTACCGACATCATCACAGGCATTGAGGAAAAGCCGGCAGCTCCTTTAGACTTTACTGCAGACCTGGTGGCAAACTCAGAACTGAACGGAACCTACCTGGTACAGCTTAACTGGGTGGACAACGCAAAAAACGAAAGCAACTACGAAGTTGACCTGTACGAAGTTACGGATGCTGCAAAAGCAACCAACCTCACCGCAACAACCATTAAAGAAGCTGCTAACGCCACAAAGCTTGCAACACTCGGCTTTGCCTCCCTGTACAGCGCAGAGGATGCAGCAGCAAATCAGATTGTAGACTTTAAGGATGGCTCACTCTACTACGGAGCCGGCTCACTCTTTGCAGGAAGCCAGAGCGCAACGCTCAAGCTCGAAACCGGTAAGCTCTACGAAGTAGTCATCCGCGCAGTCAAGGGCGCAAGTGACGCTTCTGATGATGTACTCCGCGATGCAAGTTCTACAGCTACAGTCGGTTATGCGGCCGGCACAAACCACATCAACCGCGTACGCCTGACATACATCACAGCCCCGTACACAATTACAGTGGGTTCAGATGTCGGACAGCAGTATGTGACATACGACACATACAAAGGCGCTGACATTGCCCTTCTGACGACAGATGACTTCAGCCTTACCTACAAGGGAGAAGCTGTTTCTGCTGACAACTTCAAGCGCTGGATTGACGCTCAGGACGGCAAGTCCACCAAGACCGCCACGGATTACAAGAACATAACCGTGCTTGCAGAAATCACGCTTGACGTAGAAGCAGTACTGAATACGTACACGTATGATGCTACAACGCTTGACGAAAGCTTCGTTACTGTTAAGAGATACACAGCGGCAGCCGACACAACGGGAAGTGCTGTAACAATTACAGGCAAAAAAGCTTCTGTAAATGCTACGGAAAACGAACGCATTTCTGTTGAAGTAAACTCAACAGTGGCAGCAAACTACACCGGATACCTCATCGCCCTCGACGGCTATGTGTACACCGAAACAAAAGACTGCACGCTCTACCTTTCACGCCTTTCAAACGGAACGCACAACATTCTCGTTGCAGGAAAGAAAGCAGACGCGTCAGGAAACGAAACATTCTACTCTTACAGCTTTACGCTGACTGTCGAAAGATAAGATAGTACGTATACCTGCATCAGCCGAGGCACCGCACAAGGCGTTCTCTGGCGCAGGTATACAAAAAGCCCGCAAGATGCTTCTGAAGTGCACTTCACTTCAGTTTTTAAAGCACTTGCGGGCTTTTTTATGCGCGGCATGTGCGGTATGTGCGGCACACACGGCATGTCTAGAGTGTATGCCTGGCCTGTATGCCGTTTGCCTGCCTGCACATAGAGGAAGAAATGCCAGACACGCGGCCGGTCGGGCTGTACTGTTATTTCTTTTTCAGCGGAATCACCCCGCCAACCGCCGCTTTTGCGATAAGCCCCAGATTCTGGTCATACTCTCCACCAAAGGAAACGCGAAGATTTTTCCACTGCACGCCCATCAGCATGTCGCCAAGCACCGACAGAGCAAGCTTGCTTGTACGGCTGTAGGTAAGCTCGTTGTTAAAAAGCACTTTGCCGCCAGCGCCCAGACGGGCTTCCGCAAAGAACAAGAGCTTTGTGTCAGGAAGATAATAGCCCAGGCCGGCGCATGAAAAGGCGCTCATGCGGTACAGCCACGGATTGTTCAGTGTCTCGCCGTTAAAGTAGTATTCATAGGGGTAATCATCAGAAGGAACGCTTACAGCACACTCCGCACCGGCTCCCCAGTACAGCGGGAAAAGCGCATACGTCCGCCAGGCTCCGCAAAGGCCAAAAGACGTGTGATAGTACTCCTCGTTCAAAGACGTGCAGAGCGCTGAAATCTCTATACCAGAGCTGAGCGCATCCCCAGCCGGCTGCTTCCGGGAACGCTTTTCTGAATCAGCCTCTCCGCCTCCAGACGCCTTTCCCTCTCCACTGCCAGCTGCTCCCTCACTGCTGTTGTCGGGGGAAACGCCGTCAAGCCTGATGACAGATTCGGGCGAAAGTTCGGCACTGCCGGTAACAAAGTCCTGCGGATTTTGCCGCTTTACAGGCACGAAATCTCTTTCCAGAAGGCTCCAGCGCAGGATATTTCCGGCTGCAGTACCTGCAAGCAGATGCTTTCCGTCGGGGCTGAAACAGAGCGAAGTCACCTCATCGGGGACAGAAGGAAGCGTAAACCAGACCTGCACCGTACCGGTAAGGACGTTAAACACTTTTAAACCGCCGTTTTTTAAGGCAACGGCAATGCGCGTTCCGTCAGAATTGAATGCCGCACAGTTTGCAAAGCTGTCGCTGTCCTTGACCGTAATGACATCCTGCGTTCCGACAGGAGTAAGCACGAGTGTGTTGCTGTCAGTCGCCGCAAGAATGAATCTTCCGTCAGGCGAAAACCGCGGGGCAATACCCGAAGAGGCAAAGCGTTCATATTCAGAAACGACAGAGCGCGTCTGCATCTGCACCAGAAAAACCTTGCCGTCCTGAGAAGCCACCAGAAGCAAAGAACCGTCTTTCGTCATATCAAACGACTGTACCGGCGACTTTGTCTCCAGAAGCAGGTGCGACACAAACTGATTCGTAAGCCTGAGCGGATAGTACAGCGAAGAAGCAACTCCATCACGCGGCAGGATGACAGAGGTCTTGTCTCCGGCAAACACAGCATCATTCATGGGAGCAAAGCCGCTTCCGACGACGCGCGTATCTCCAGCTTTTCCGCTTACATCCCGCATGACAATCATATTATCGAGGCCGAGACTCAAAAGCCGGCTGCCGTCCTGATTATAATGCACGACTTTTACCGGACCGGAATGTTCCTGATACACTGCCTGAATTTCATTATTTTCCGCGTTCCAGAGGACGACAGAGTTATTCCATACCGTCGCAAAAGACTTTCCGTCCGGGCTCCAGGCAACAGACGAAACCGGTATGTCAGATTTTGCAAGGACATACTCACTGCTTAATGCCTGCTGGGCAAAAAGCGTACTTCCCGTCAGAAACAAAACGGCAAGCCCTCCAACATGCAACAAACGCCGTAGAAACATACTTTATTACATTCTCCGATGTATTAAATATATCATAAAATGCGGTCCAAACGCTATAGCGGAAAACAAATCAGCTTGCTATAGTAGGGTCATGAATATTGAACAGTTACTTACAAAAACGCGCTCTTACCGGCGCTTTTATCAGGACAAGCCTGTTACCAGTGAACAGCTTGCTTCGTGTATCAGAGCCGCAAGCCTGACCCCCTCAGGCGGAAACAAAATGCCATTAAAGTATATCACCAGCACAGCTGCGGATATCAATGCAAAAATCTTCGACTGCGTGGGCTGGGCAGCCTACCTTCCCGACTGGAACGGCCCGGAAGAAGGTGAAAAACCGACCGGCTACATCGTCATGCTCAGAGACACAAGCATTTCCAAGGCAACCGCCACCGACGAAGGCATTCAGGCGCTTGCAATCATGATGAGCGCTACCGAACAGGGCTTAGGCGGCTGCATCATGGGAAATATTCAGCGCGAAAAGCTTGCTGCGGCGCTCGGTATTTCTGCCCCGTACGAAATTGCGCTGGTGCTTGCACTTGGAGAGCCAAAAGAGCAGGTCATCATGGAACGCGTGCCGGAAGACGGCAACATCAAGTACTGGCACGACGCGCAGGGAACGCATCACGTTCCAAAACGGACTGCAGAGGAGATACTGGTAAAAAATTATGAATAACGCGACAAAAATTATGCTCTTTAGCGCCTTTTCCGCCTTACTGACAGCATCTGGCTGCGCTTTAAAAACGTCTGCTTCAAAACCGGATGCTGCGGATACTGTTGTAATCGATAAAAATGCCCGCTCCCCGTTCAATAACGGCGTGTTTCAGGGCTGGGGAACAAGCTTCTGCTGGTGGGCAAACCGGACCGGATACTCGGACGAGCTGGCAGAACGCACCGCAGAGCTTTTCTATTCGCTTAACGGCGACGGACTTGGCCTGAACATCATCCGCTACAATATCGGCGGCGGCGATGATCCTTCTCATCACCATATCACAAGAACTGACTCTGCCGTTCCGGGTTTTCTGTCCCCTGACGGCACCTATGACTGGAGTCAGGATGCGAACCAGAGGAATTGTCTTTTGCGCGCCGTAAAAAAAGCCGGCGACAGCATCATCGTGGAGGCATTCTCAAACTCGGCGCCGTGGTTCATGACTGTAAGCGGCTGCTCTTCAGGACATACAAATCCGGGAATGGACAACCTGCGTCCTGACCAGTACGAAGCATTTGCAGACTACCTGGCGACAGTTACAAAGCATTACCAGACCGAATGGAACGTACGCTTCCAGAGCCTTTCGCCCATGAACGAGCCGAACACCCGCTACTGGGGCGCAAACAGCCCGAAACAGGAAGGCTGCCACTTTGATCCGGGCGAAAGTCAGTCAAAGATGATTATCGAAACCCGCAAGGCGCTCGACCGCCAGGGGCTTACGGACGTCCTCGTCTGCGGCACTGACGAAACAAGCACGGAGACTGCAGCAAAATCGCTGGCAGCACTGTCAGAAGAAGCACTTGCCGCGCTCGGCCGCGTGGACACTCACAGCTACAATTATCCAAAAGATTACAGAACCGAAAGCTACGCCGTCATACACAACGCTGCTGTCGACGCGAACAAGAATCTCTGGATGAGCGAAGTGGACAAAGGCGGCACCGCCGGAACTGATGCCGGAGAAATGGGCGCTCCTCTGGAACTTGCGCTCCGCATCATCAACGACATGAACGGACTTAAGCCTTCAGCATGGTGCATCTGGGACATTATCGACAGCCACATTTCTGCTGACGGCTACAACGGAAATAAAGACAACGGTAAGCCCGACACCCAGAAAGGCTATTGGGGAATTGCAACCGCAGACCATGACTCTCAGACGATTCTGCTCTGGAAAAAGTATTATGGCTTTGCGCAGTTTACCCGCTACATCCGCCCCGGCTACAAGCTGCTGCCGCTTGCAAAACACAACGTACTTGCAGCACTGAGCGGCGACGAAAAAGAGCTTGTCGTCGTTATCGCAAACACCGAAGCGGTTGCACGGACTTTTGCTGTCGACACAAAATCGTTCGGCTCCAAACTGGCGCTGAAGACTGTCATCCGCACAAGCGGCTCGCTTGCAGAAGGTGAAAACCTTGCAGAACTTCCCTGCGACATGCCGCGTTCCGGACGCGTTTTCTATCCGGAGGCCGCCGCAAATTCAATAACAACCTGCATTTTCCGCTCTGGAAAATAACGCACAAAGCTGAACAAAAAAGCTGTATGCAAAAAAAACTGCGCCGTCAGTTACAGTGTCCACTATGGGGTACACTTCAGACAGCGCAGTTTTTTTATTACTGAGCCCCTAAAGGCTTGAGCCTGCTATTAGTTACCGTCCGGCTTACGGACATCGGCAGCAGGCGCCCAGCACCACGGGAACTGATCCCAGCGGTCAGGATTTTTCGAATCAAAATCAACCCAGCCTTCGCGCAGATAAGAGACGAGCGGGCTGTTAATCTGCTTTAAGCCCATGACAACGCACTTAGAGATTTCCCATGCGCCGAACGGATTAAAGTGAGTCTCATCCTTAAGTGAGCTTGTCTGTCCGGGGAATGAATCAAGCGGATAATGCACGTAGAAGTGTGTTGACTCTGCCGGACCGTATTTTTCAATCATATTTGTCGTCATCTGCGTAATGTCGATAACCGGAACATCAAGCTCTTTTCCGACGTTCTTCACTGCAACCGGATAGAAGCCGTGTGAGCCGCGGGCTTTCGGACCTGCGAAGAAGCGGCGCTCAGTCGGGGTAAGCAGGATGATATGTGCCTTGCGCTCACGGGTGACTTTCACATAGTTACGGAGGTTGTCGCTGTAATTCATGAACGGACCTGCGCCCTCAAAATTGTCCTTTTCATCATTGTGGCCGAACTCGACGAATACATAATCGCCTTCCTTGAGCATAGAAAGCACTTTATCCCAGCGTTTTTCTTTCATGAAAGACGTTGAAGTCTCGCCGCTTTCTGCATAGTTTGCGACACATACATGCTCGTTAAACCAGGTCGGGAACATCTGTCCCCAGCTTGCCCACGGCTCAGCCTCGCCGTCTACCATAGTCGAGTCGCCGCACAAAAAGAGCGTAATAGCTTCGGTATCCGGTTCGATTGTCAGCGATTTTACAGCCGGAGCCTTGCCGTTAAACTCAAACGTAAGCTTTTCATCCCAGTTCAGGTAGTCGCGCTCACGCGGCTTAATGCGGACAAGATTTCCTTCGCTGATAACCGGGCTGCGTTTATGAACGACAAAAGTAAAAGACTGCGTCTCACCTTTCTTTGTATTGATGTCCTGCACCAGAAGACGGCGACTTTCGACACGCACCGTTGTATTTGCAGCAAACTTTTCAGCACCAAGCTCAAATGTCACCTTGTAATTTCCGTCAGGCACTTTGACAGAGAAATATGCCGGCGTCTTATTCTTTTTTGACTGCGGTTTTGTCTTGAAGTCATAGCCGAAACCTGTAGCATCGCTGTACACAGCCTTTTCTGTTGTCAAATCAAAATACATTGCGCCTTCGCTGAGCGTTTTTGCCGCTTCCGGCGCAGAGGTCGCAACAGGAGCTGCCGTCTCTGTAGACGCACAGCCGGTAACCAGAACAGTTGCGGCACAGCTTATAGCCGCAAAAGCCTTCAATGAAACTTTCATTTTTCACTCCTTATTTTTCTGTTAGACAGATTAACGGGAGCATACCATGTTTTTCACATTATTGCTACATTGTCTCTTTCCAAATTTTTTTTCGTAAAAAAAAGCTAAAGTCCCGTGCATTTTATGCCGATACAAGTAATGGCGCATTCTTTTTCTCCTTCTTGCGCTCTGGAGGCCGGTTCGCCGGTCACTGTAAAGCCTGTACAATCTGCGGGAATGCGCATTCCACAGATTGTACAGGCTTTTTTATGCACCAGGAAACAAAATCTCATTTTAAGACAAAAAAGCCCTGTACTGGAAAGCTTAAGCGAATGTACGCTTACCTCCCATACAGGGCGCCACTTAAGAGACGGGGCTGTCCAAAAGAAAGGACAGCCCCAAAGCACGCAGAGACTTAGTTAGTCAGACGGATGAAGATGTAGCCTTCAATCGTGTCTGTCGTACCGCTCAAGCTGTTATCAGGATCTGCATCGTAGGTGTATGTTCCCGTCACCTTTACGTAGTAGGTCATCGCCGTGTAGGCATAATCCGTAGCTTCTGCCGGGTCGCTTGCAACCTTTGTTACCCAGGTAAGCTTTCCGTCGGAAACCGTAATGCCGGTAGTCTGAATCAGCGCGCTGTCAGCAGCAAACAAGTCTGTCGCGGAGCTAGTGCCATCATCCTTGTAGACAACATATTCCACATCGCTCAGCTTGGAGCTTGCCTCAACGATAACCGTTTCGCCAACAGAGTACACCAGCGGGTCTCCGGCAGCCGCCTGCTTTGTAAGCTTAAAGTCCGAGTACTTCGGAAGCGTGATATTAAACGCAAGCGGAGTTTCCCAGCTTGCAAATACCTCGCGGTTTGCAAAGTCTGTGTCAGTAAGAAGCCCGCCGCCGAGCAATACGTTAGAATACGCGCACTTCGTTACCGCAGCAGCCTCATCGCTGGAAAGCTCTTCACGGGCCGGAGACACAACTGAATAATCAGGTACATCAACCTCTGTCGTACACTCAGCCTCGCTATAGAATTTTCCGTCGGCCTTCTTGTAATACACAGGAATCGTCCATGAGTAGGTTGCAAGATAGCCGTCGTCGCCAAGCGGAGAAGCAACTTTTGAAGGTGAGTCTGCATTCGGGTCATCTACTACAATTGAATCAAGGACAATCGTAGCCCCGCCAGCGCCACTGATAACCTTGCCCTGGTTTGTACCGGTTGAGGTAAATACCACGCCGTCACCAGCCTTTACGGTCAATGCAGGGTTCGTGTAATAGACTTTTGTCGCACTGTAGGCAGAACCAGCAGCATTGTAGATAGAATCCTTTGTCGTACCGTACAGTTCATTCCAGCCGACAAAGGTGTAGCCGGAGCGTTTGATATACGGAAGCTCGGTTTCTCCAATGAGCATGTTAGCTTCCTTGTACACATACGGCACAATGTAGTGCAGGATTGCTGCAGCTGTTGTCTTTGCAGAGGTCTGCTTGATGCGGCCGCCGTTCAGGTTGTAGTCAATCGTGTACAATCCAAACGTCAAGTTGTCAGCATCAGGATCCGTATCGTTTCGCGGAGTATACGGCACAAAGCGGTCATAGCCTTTTGCCGCAGCTGTTGCGTCATAGGCATCATCATACGAAGCCTGCTCTTTAGAGAAGTCATTGTAAGCGCGGACGCTAATCTGATAGCGCGTGCCCGTATTCAGCGTAAGCGTACATTCAGTTAAGCCTGCAAGCAGGTTTGCTGCGGTAAGGCCATAGGTCGAAAGCGTTGCAGCAGCCGTATCAGAGCGCAGGACGACAGATGTCGGTGTTGCAGTAGAAAGGTCTGTGTCAGAAGCGGCAAAATATTTAAGCCAGACTTCGTATCCAGTTTCGTTGTCTGCTACATCCGTCCATTTCAGGGTTGCTGAATATGTAGTCTGTTTATCAGTACCATCTGCTGATAGCTGATGTGCTGATGTTCCAGGCTCCGCGTTAAAGGAAATATTGTTGAACTTGTACGTAAGCGTTAAGTCCTGAATGCTCTGAGGGGCACTATTGAATGCCTGTTCAAGCAGCTCAAGCTCGTCTGTCATTGTCGTGTTGGAGCCGTCGATGACAACCTTCTCGATATACACACAAATACGCTTTTCCTTATCGTCATAAAACTCAGCCTTAAACCAGTAATTACCTGCAGTAAGCGCATTACTGATAACAGTCGGATTACCATCCTCATCTTTTAAGACGTACGTGTAGTCACAGCCAATAACACCATTCTTAGATTTTGCCGAAGTGGCGACAACGGTTCCCGGAGTGGCAGAAGCCCCGGTGGCGACATAGCCCTTGTTCAGAGTAAAGTCATCGACACCAGCGGTAGTGGGACTTTCTTTTGCGACTTTAGTAAGCGTCACAACTGTTGACGGATTTCCTGATTCAACTGCATCTGTTGCCGGCTGAGAGAAGTCCGGAGTTCCTGCTGTCGTCGTTGATTCCTTGTAAAAGCCATAGGTCATTTTTGCAAAATCGTTCGGCGGCGTAAAGGTAAGGCCGATTTTTGCATAGCCGTATGCGGTCGTCTCGACTGAAGCTGCAGGAGGCGCCATCTTGAACGTGATTGTCTTTGCACCGCCTGTCATATCTGCCCAGGCTGTTCCCACCAGACACACGTCAGTATTCTGCACCTTACCGCTTCCGTCATCTGTAATAGCAGTCTGATATGCTGTCAGCGTAAAGTACCAGATAAGAGGCTTAATGCTTACCGACGCTTCTGACTTCATCAGCTTTGCATAGGTAAACTCCTCATACGACATTGTCTTGTCGCTGGAGTTTTTAAACTCGGAAGAGTCTGCAGATTTTGTGGTCGTTAAAGTATCGTCAACCGTGTAGCCGGTCAGTACATAATGCACTGTAGATGCAAGGTCGTCATCTGCATAATCCTGATCCCAGTCGCTCCAGTCACCCGGATACAGGGTACGGGCTATCTTTAAGCTGTCGTCGTTCAGGCTCAGCGTTAACGTCTGGTCGCTTCCAAATCGTATAACATTATTCGACGACTTCTCGCTAATGTCGCCAAGGTTTGAACATGCAGCAAGCGCGAGCACAAGCAGCCCCGCTGTCAACGAAAATAAAAAAGTCTTTTTCATAGTGTGGCTCCTATAAAATTGGTATCTGCCCGTAAAGGCAGCAGTACGTTCCGGCTCAAGAAAAACTTTCCATACACCGGACTTGTGTAATTCACGGTATCAACTCCCCCACCGGAGCAATACTCCTCAGTTACCTGCCTAGTCCTGCGTCCAGACAGGTGTCGCAGTCATATTTACTCCGGCATAACCTCCTATATCAGAAAGTGTAGTTCCACTGCTCTGCCAGCTTAAGGAATAGTCAGATGCAAAGGCTGCAGGGGGAACGATGTATGGATAACCGGCAGCAGTTGAAAGCAGCGTATTATTGTCGCTTGCGCCGTAGACATACGGCAGAACGAATGCAACGACAGAGCCGCTGGTAATGGCATCGGCTGCAGTCCGTACAGATGCGACATGAAGAGCGCTTTCGCTGTCAGTAAACGTAAGCTCATACGTAACGGTGAATATTCCAAACGGCTCGCTTTCCACCCAGGCATCAAATCCTCCGGCAGAAGCTCCATCCGCGGCAGAAAAGTCATTGTAGGGTTTTACACGGATTTTCCAGCGCTTTCCGGTCTGGAAAGTCCCCGAATATGAAGAAGAGCCGGGAGACAGGGATGCAAGGCTTTCCCACGCGGTCCAGGCAGCTCCTGCGGTACTCGAAGAAGCCTGCACGTAATAGCCGTTTTCGTTATCTGCATTGTCCTTCCAGGTAAACGAAGCCGAAAAGGAATCGGTAGCCGTGTCACCCGCTTCAAGCGCCTGCCACAGCCCGTGAGAAGCCTTTAAGGCCATGGTAACGCCGCTTTCAAGCTCTACGTCGTCGCTTCCGTTATTAAACAGCATGCTGCCGAGCGCAAGGTTTGAAATATTGACTGGAGATGAATTAAAGGCAGCCCGGTGAAGCACTATTTCCGCGGAAGTCTTGTTCCCGGCGGCAACGATAGCATACAGCGGATAGCGGGCCATGTAGTTTCCGTTTGCATCGATAAAGGCGGCAATAAAAAGGTAGGTGCCGGAAGACACTTCAAACGAAACGCCGCCGTCCACATAGTAGTAATACGCGTAGTTTTCAATGCCCGTGCTCTCGCTCACACAGTCAGCCTTATTATAGGTTGCAGAGTCTGCCAGTCCTGCGGCACTTCCCGTTGTCTCGCCGGTAACAGAGTCTGTCGTATAGACGTAGCGGTAAAGCTCGCAGGTAAGCATTTCAAAAGTATCCGGCGGATAAAAGGCAAGGCCTGCAGAAAAGGTGCCGGTTTCGTCAGATTCGGGCGTTGTCAGCGTAAACGAAACCGTGATATTCCGGCTGCCGCTTGAAAGCGTGACATACTGCGTATCTGTCAGCACTATATCCGTATTTGCTATGGCTCCCAAGGAGTTTTCTGTCACCGGAGTTTTGTAGGCTGAAAGCGTAATGCGCCAGATTGCAGGAGACAGGCTCATCGAAAGCCCTTCAGTTTTCAGCTGTTCATACGTTACGGACGTAAACAGCTTTGAGCCGTCAACAGGGTCGCGGTAATAGCTTCCGGTCGAAGCTGCATCGGACGAATCCAGCGACGAAACCGTGTACGCAGAAACGGCAAAATACAGCTTTGACACAGCCGAAGATGAGCCGTATGTCCAGGAATCCGGATACACGGTGCGTGCAGAACCTGGCGCGTTAAGCTGCACCGTAACGGCCGCATCGCCAGAAGACGAGCTGTATTGCGCGCTTTGGGAGCACGCCATAAAAAAAAGAAAAACACAAACTGTCAGAAGCACATAAAGGGTGGACCGCATTGCTAATCCCCTTCCTCGTCTTCTTCCAACGCAGGAATCACATACAGTAAAGCAGAATCAAAATACTCGTCGCCCATTTCATTATAGGCCCGGCACCACAGCCGGTGAGCGCCGTTACGCCGCCTCTGAATCTCGCTGTCAGTAAGCCCGGTTTCCAGCCGGTACTCTGTCGTAAGGGCACTGGTAACAGATGCCAGAATATTCACATAATTATTTTGGGCCGTAATGCCGCCGGTAAATACGCGCTCCTTATTGCTGTCAAAGGTAGCTGAGCCGATTTCTGTACCGCTTGCTTTTTCAAGCCACCAGGAATAGTACTCAAGCCCGGTTTTAGCCTGAATCTGCCGTGTCGAACCGAAGTCGACGGTATACTCAGCTGAAGGAATCAGGGCTTTTAGCTCATACACGCCGGGCTGGTATTCAGATGTTTCATTGACCGGATTATCAGAAACTAAATCAGAGAAACGGGCATCATATTCTTCTGTCATCGTACTGGCATCTTTACATGCGGTACAGACTGCAAAAGAGAAGATTATACTGCTGAAAAAAATAACGGTTCTATGCTGCATTCCCAGTTCAGTGTTTGCACTACCCTTTCTCCCCAGTGGAAACCAGCATAATTTTAACACAATTTACATTATTTATAAAGAGAAATTTTATGTTTTTTATAGATAATATACAGCCTATTCAGAATGTGATGAGGGAGCCGGCGTCGTTGACGTTGCCGTAGACGCAGCAGACGCAGCAGTTGACGATGCCGCAGACGCAGCAGTTGAAGCGGGCGTTTCCGGGGCTTTAGGCTCGGCCTCTAGAGGATTTGATGCCTTTTCAGGCTCAGCTTTCGCAGAATCCTGTGCTTTAGCGTCTGGCTTTTTCGAAACCTTTCCCTTCCGGCCCTTCAGCTTAATCACGCCGCCGATATTCGCCTTTGCAAGGAAGCCGAAGTTTGCGTCATATTCACCGCCGATTGCGGCCCTTACAAAATGCCACTGCACTCCCATCAGCACATCAAGCTGACCGCCGAATACGGGATCTCCTACGAAATAGTACACCAGCTCGTTGTTGTACAGGACTTTCGCATGCGCCCCCGCGCGCATTTCGGTAAACACAAGAAAGTCTGGCGACGGAAGGTAATAGCAAAGCCCAAAACAGCCGAAGAGCCCGGCAGAGTAAATCCACGGGTCGTTAAGCCGCTTACCGTTTATGTACCCGGAAGAAAACTCATACTCACCGGAGGGAATGCCGGCACCGACTTCGGCGCCAGCTCCCCAGTACAGCGGATACAGGGCGTAATTGCGATACACAGAGCCAAGCCCCAGCGAAAACAGGTAATAATTGGAATTGAGTGTATTTGCCGTAAGGTTTATTTCGACGCCGTTTCTGGGAACAGAAATCTGGATGTCCGTTTTTCCGGCGGATGCCTGCTCATCTGTCCCCTCAGAAGGAACCTGCTGTTCATTATCAGTTCCCATCTGATCCTGCTCGACCACCTTGCTTGCAATGTCCCGATCCATGTACTGTTTACGGGTCGGGACAAAGACTTTGCCCGTAAGGCTCCAGCGAAGGATATACCCGGCTTCGGTTCCCGCGATAAGGAAGTCGCCGTCAGGGCTGAACGAAAGTGAGTTTACGACATCGCTTCCACCCTGCGCATTTACCGTGTACCACTGCAGCTGATTTCCGGTAGCCGCATCATAGATTTTTATGCCGCCATCTTTGAGCGCGACGGCAATTCTCGTTCCGTCAGCGTTAAAAACGGCGCTGTTGACCGGCTGTCCGTCATCGCGAATGGCAAACGAGCCGATGCCGGTAACCGATGAGATGACAAGGCTGTTCCTGTCGGCTGCTGCTATGAACGAAGAGCCGTCTGGAGAAAAACGTGGCGACACATGAGAAAGCGCATACCGGGGGAACGTGCCGAGCACGGAATTTGTCTTTACGTCGATGATTGTTACGGTTCCGTCCTGGCCTGCAATCAAAAGCCTTGAGCCGTCAGCAGAAATATCCAGCGACTGCACCGGTATGGTGCTTTCAGTTATGGTGCGGGAAACAAACTGCTGGGTAAGGCGAAGCCTGTAGTACTGGGAAACATTCACGCCGTCCCGGGGTATGTAAATTGAATAGCCGTTTTCTGCAAAGACGACGTCGTTTATCGGGAGAAAGCCGTTTCCGCTGACCCGCGCCTCGCCGACAGCAAAATCCAGATCCCGCATGACGACGGCATTATCCTGCCCGAGCGTTACGAGCAGCTTGCCGTTCTGACTGAAGCGCACGACCCGGATAGGGCCGTTGTGTCCTGAAAAAACAGCGCCGATTGTGTTTGTGTCCGCATCCCACAGGATTACGGAGTTATTCCAGGTTGTCGCAAAGGATTTTCCGTCAGTATTCCAGGTTACAAAAGAAACAGGTGTGTCGGATTTTGCAAGAATCGCATCAGTAACTGACTGCTGGGCTTTTAGAGAAGTGACAGAGCAAAACAAAAAGCAAAGAACAGAACTCAGGAATAAATGCTTTGACCTCATCTTGCTCTGCACTCCTCTCAAGAAAAAAAATTAATTTATTCTGTATATAGTACCTATCGGCATAAAACAGGCAGTTCGTTAGCCGACAATTTCACGCACAAAACGAAGGCTTTCGGGAACATTCCGCACTTCCTCAAACACGAGGCAGGCATCGGGAACTTCCTGCTTAATGATTGGGAGGAAATCCTTCCAGCCCATGATGCCCTGTCCTAAAGGCGCCATTTCAAGCGTATCGCCCTTTACGACAAAATCTTTCATGTGGAAGGCAGCAATCTTTCCTTTGAACAGCTTGAGGGCTGTCTCAAAAATCTTTGCACGCTCTTCGTAGTTACCGATGTACAGATAATTCAGTATGTCGATGATGACGTTAACGCTGCCGTTATCCAGCTCGTCGATAAGGCGTTTAAGCTGCTCGGGCTTGTACATACAGTGTCCCCACGCGCCTTCAATCACCATTTTTACGCCATGTTCCTTTGCGATAGCCGGCATGGGCGCAAAAACGCTCAGCACTTCCTTAAAGGCTTCTTCTGTCTGATTTCTGGGATTGTATGTCCATTTATCATCATTGTAGCTTCCGGTTTCGCTTGCAACAAACTGCGCGCCGAACTCTGCGGCATGACGCAGGTGGTCTGCATATTTTGCGGCTCCAGCGCGGACTTTTTCCTTATCTGAATGAACCGGGTTAAAGTATGCGCCCAAAATGGGGATTTCTACACCGTTATCGTTAAAACCTTTTCGGATATATGAGATATTCTCGGGAGTCAGCGTTCCCGGCTCTCCAGACTGGCCCTCAACAGATTTAGGAATGGCAAGCTGAACGCCGTCAAAGCCCCATTCATGGGTTGTTTTACCTAACCAATCCGGCGTACCGAATCCTACATCATGAGGACGGATTACAATCTTCATACTATGAACCTCTTTTTAATTCTCGCAGACTGCACGAAAAATCCAGGCGCCTGCAAACAATATTAACCGTATTCTAACACAGCCACTGAAAATACGCTATAGATTTTTAGTTCCATAGTGTTTACAATACCGGCATGGAAACTGCACTGTATCTGATTCCCGTCACCCTTGGAGACACTGACATTGACCAGGTGCTGCCGCCGTATAACCGCGAAATTGTCGTGCAAATCAAGCACTTCATTGTTGAAAACATCCGTTCGGCGCGCCGCTTCTTACGCAAACTTGATAAATCAATTGATATAGACACGCTGACATTCTACGAGCTGAGCGAACACACTGACGCGCATGCAAAGGACACGCAGCACCTGCTGGACCCGCTTTTAAAAGGAGAAAGCATGGGGGTGCTTTCTGAAGCCGGCTGTCCGGCCGTCGCTGACCCCGGAAGCATCGCCGTAGAGCTGGCACAGAAAAAAGGCCTGCGCGTCATTCCGCTTTCAGGCCCGGCTTCCATGATTCTTTCCGTCATGGCAAGCGGCTTTAACGGACAGAATTTTGCGTTCAACGGCTACCTGCCGGTAAAGCCCGCAGAACGTGCGTCTAAAATCCGCGCACTGGAAAGCCGCGCTTACAAGGAAAACCAGACGCAGCTTTTTATCGAGACCCCCTACCGCAATGCAAAGATGATTGATACGCTCCTGCATACGCTCCGGGGCGACACCCGCTTGTGCATTGCCGCCGGCATCACCACGAGCGAGGAGTTTATCCGTACAAAAACTGTTGCCGAATGGAAAAAAGAGGCACAACAAAAAACCTTGCCTGATTTAGGCAAGGTTCCCGCAATATTTCTTATCTATAAGTGATGTAAGTGTTGCCGCGAGCGCTGTAAGCAAGAAATGCCGCAGGCGCTGTAAGCAAGCGGACGGCCCGCAAAGGCGATTGTCTTTTACATTGCCCGGGCCGTTTTTTTAGCTGCGGCGCTTTCCAAACAGGCGCAGAAGCGCAAGCAGGATGTTGATGAAATCCAGGTACAGCTCCAGTGCGCCTAAGATGGCGACTTTTTTATATGCCTCGCTTCCGTCAGCATATTGAGCCGTGCGCAGAATCTTCTGGCTGTCGTAAGCGGTAAGCGCGGTAAACACCACGACTACGGCGACAGAAATCAGCATATCAAGCAGATACAGCGGCTGGCGCGTTATAAGCGAAAGCACGAACTGCACGAGAGAGGCAATCAGAATACCGATAACGCCCATCATCAGATAGCGGCCAAAACTCATGAGGTTCCGTTTCGTGCGAAGGCCATACAGGCTCATCACGCAGAACGTAATTGCCGTGGAGAAGAACGCGCCGGCAATTGAAGAAAAATCGTATGCAAAGAAAATAGTTGAAAGCGTAACGCCGTTCAGCACGGAATACACGACAAAACCGATTGTTGCAGCCCCTACCGAAATGCGTCTGATGGAAGCAGAAAGCCACCACACGAGCGCAATTTCTGCAATGGCGCATACCATGAAAAAGCCCATCACGCTCTGGTAGACGGCGCGGGGGTTGGCGGCCGGCGCATACATTCTGGTAGCAAGAAGCGTTGCCGTTACAAAAGCACTTACTGCACTCAAAAAGAGCGCAAAGGCCATCCAGCCGTAGGTGCGTGCCATAAAACGAGACTGCTCGCTTTCGCGCGGCAGTGCTGAAGTCTGATTGTTGTACATAATTCCTCCGTTCAAATATAGCTATAAGGTACTGAAAGCCAGCGCAACATGCAACAAAAAAAGCACTGGATGCAGGGATTTCGCATTATAAGCACGACAAACATTATCTGCACGGCAGCTACCAGAAAAGAAGAGTTTGCTGCGCAAACTCAAACGGAAGCTTCGCTTCCGTCGCGAACATTTTTTTGTACACACATAAATTAAGACGGGAGCTTGCTCCCGTGGAAGTTCGTTTTGCAAGCATTGCAAAACGAACGACCTTTTCTTTCCGCTGCCGAACAGGAATGCCGCACTTATACTGCGGATGAGCAAAAACAGCCGTGAGGCAGGTTCGCTCCGTCCGAACCGGCACAAATGGCGGTGCCATTTGTGTAAGCGAGCGAGCAGCGAAGCTGCGAGTCTAATCCCCAATTTCGCACAACCGCGGTTTTAGGACGGACGGTTCTGCCGGAAGGCTGTTTTTGGCTTTACGACAGATGCATAATGCGAAATTCTTGGTGCCGGCAGATTCTGCTACTGAATACGCAGCAGCCAGTCCCGGAACTCAACGGCTGTTGCCAGCGTCTCCGGCGCAAAATGGACGCCGTCTGTCAGGGACATGATTTCGTTTTCCACGCAGCCGAGGACCGCGTCAAAGTCAGCATCCGAAGCAGAAATGTCTGCGACCGGTGAAGGCAGATTCTGCGCGCGGTACACGGACGAATACATATTCGCGACGACATTCTTTTTTGCCACATACAGGTGCCACAAAAGCCGGGACGCATACCGGCGGGTTAAAAGCGTTTCTTCAACAACAGGATTTTTTGCGCTGGCAACAGAACTGGCCGTGGCGCTTGCAGCAGCGCTTGCAGCGGAAGAAGAGCGGGTTGAGGCACCGACAGCAGAAAATAGCCCTGCTTTGGAAATGCGCCGGAACAGCTCTGCCTGCGTGTAGCTTTTGCCGCCGGTAAATGGATACAGGAGCGTTCCCGATGCCTGCACGATACGAAGCGCCTCGCCCGCAGAAAGCCGGCTCTGGTGCAAAAGCTCGGTCATGCCGCTTTCCGAATCTGGTGCATCCGAAAGCGAACGAAGCTCCCAGGCGCGGTCGCGGACCTGCTTATAGGCGCTCCGGTAAAAGCCGTTAAGCGTGATAAACGCGGTATCGAACAGCGCCGCCGACTGCTTGTAGTTTCCCTGCGCATAGCTTTGAATCGCCCGCTCGAGCGTCAGCAGAGCTTTATCTTCCGGAGCCGACACAAATGCGGCGCCAGCTTCAAGCGACACGTTTTTTCCCAATCTGCTTGCAAGAATGATTGCCTGCACGTCGTTTTTGGAGGCCGCTGCAGAGGCGTCAAGAAGGTCCCGCGCGGGATTTTTTCTGCCGTTTAAAAGCTGTACCCGGCCGGAAAGCGCATACAGACGTGCAATCTGTGTTTTCTGAATGCCGGTTTCTGTAAGCGCCTCTTCAATACGCGAAAGAAGCGCCTCGCAATCGGCAGCCTGCGATCCGGGACTTCCCGCAAGAACAGCACGGGCATCAAGCTGTGCAAGCCGGGATTCAATGTCCTCAAAAACAGAGTCTTCCACAGCCCGGTCAGAAAACACTTCCCTATCCTGCTGCAGGCTCATGCAGGACACAAAACAAAGCGGCGAAAGCAAAAAAAGCACCCGAAGCAGTTTCATCAGATTACCTCACATTCCATGCTGTCAGCGTATTATCAAGCGTCAGCGTAAAACAATCCGCACGCTTGTCACCATTTACATCTGCAAACGCAGGTCGGCCCCAGCCACTCACCGGGAAGCCGGATAGCAGCTCAAGCGAACTTGAAAAACCATACAGCGTATTTCCGTCGGGACAGACATACAGCGAGGCGCGCCCGCTTTTTTCCGGCTCTGCCACAGTCAGAAAGCCGTTCCGTGCTGTCGAGGCAGGAACAGCAACCCGCAGAATGCTTCCGTCAACACCAATGCGCGTAAGGACAGCCGTACTGTCAAGAACATAAAAATACGAGCCGGAAGCTTCCGCATTCAGGTAGAACACGCCGTCAAGCTGGAGCGGGAAGCCGTCCCGGAGTTCTCCGTTCTCCCACAGGTAGAAGGCGCCGGCCTGCGTAATAAAGGCCACATACAGCAAGCTTCCCTTTCTGATGAGCGCTGGAGAACCGAATGCAATTCCCGGCACAGAAAGCGGATTATCCCCGTTCGTTAAGGCGCCGTTTTCTATCAGCCAGATTTTTCCGGCAAAGCTTTTTTCGTATACAGCGGCAGTCGTTCCGCTTACAGCAGGGGCAGAACGGAGCTGACCGGTCGCCGGAAGCTGAATCAGGCTTACCGAGCCGGAACTGTTAACCAGACACAGGGAACCGCCGGTAAGCGGCACTAAAAGCGCGTCTCCTCCGTAAGCCGCACCTCCAGCTGAGGGCCGCTCACCTGTCAGTACAGGAAACGGCGAAATCACTTCGAGGTTACGGTCAAAAAGGTATACGGCACCGCTTTGTGTAACAGCCCAGAGGACGCCGTTTTTGTTCACTGCCTGATTTGGAGAGGAAAGCGTAAGGCGCTCCGGAAGCACGATTGATTTCTGCTCCATGCTCGAGCTGTCAAAAGAGCATATTTTTGTTCCGTCCTCAAGCCAGAAAAGCATCGACGGATTTTTTCCCGGCTCTGCAAGGATTTCCGGCACCGCTTTTCCTTCCAGCGGCACGGGGAAACCGGGCACCGCACGCGCATCTTGCGCATGGCGGGCAACAGCATGCAGAGAGACAACCGCATCCCCATCCTTTATGCGCAAATCCGCACGGCCAATCGTATATAGCTCGAGAATCTTTGTATGAACGCCGGGCGTACGAAGGAAGAACGGGATGCTCCGCTCCAGGTTATAGAACAGGCTTACCTGCACGTCGTTACTCAGGGAGTCAGAAACAGCCCGCCAGTACGCGGTCTTCGAGAGCCGGCCGGAAGTTTTCATCGATGTATAGACGGCAGAAAGCGCTTCGGGCGCGACAGAAAAGAAGATGTAGCCGTCATGCACCAGATAATACGGTGAGGGAATCGAAATATTACAGACTGCAAGCAGGCTTTCGATAAACGACGGAACAGTAATACGCGGAAGACGCACGCCGTCAATAATCAGGCTCATATCGTCCTTTATCAGGAATGATGAAAGCACCTGGTCAAAGATTTCTGCGCGTTTTGCCTCATCCCGAATCTGCACGGCAAACACGGGAAGCGAATGCCCCTCAAGGCCGAATGCCGCAAACTCACTGCCAGTCCAGGAATAGAGCACGTCTTCAAGCGAAAGCGAGAACAGGGCACGGCAGGCACCGTCAGCCCTGCGCCACAGCGCGTCAAAGTTCTTTTCCGGCGGAATGTACGGCGAAAGTGATGATTTCAAATCTGAAAGCGTACCGGCATTCAGCACGGTGTAATACTGCACGATGTCCGGGAGGCGGCTTACAAGCGGCGGCAGGGAAGCTGATGTAGAAAGCAGCGGGATGCTTGAGGCATGTTCAGAAAGCGGCAGGCGCACGGAAGCGCTTATTTCCGCATCCGTAATACCAAACGAAAGCTCTGAGAGTGTACCGCGGGAGATAAGCGGAAGGAGGCTCTGTACCTGCCGGCTGTTTCCGGTTCTTTAAGCAAGCTGGGACGCATCCGCAAAGAGGCGCACCGGCTGTTTTTTTACAGAGCGCGATGTAAGGAGCGCACGGTTCTGCTCCGTATATTCGCGTTCGTTGCCTGCAGATATGGCTTTCTGGAAAAGCACAGGCGAAGTGCTTATCACCACCAGGTTTTTAAGCGGCTTTATGTAGATGACGGGTGCCGCACCCGCGTCAGGAGCAGCGGCATCTGCAGGAGAAGTCCAGATGAAGTAATCAGAGGGCGAGCCATGCACAAGCTCCAGGCCGGGAATATGCACGAAAGGAGAAACAAGCGTAAAAAGACGGGTAAAAAGCGAAAGAGAGCCAAAATCAACTGCGGCGACAAAAGACTCGCCGGAAGTGCCCGCTTCGCTTCCAGAGCTGGTTTCCGCGCCACGTTCGGCACCGGTTTCCGCGCTTGGAGCAGAGCCGGGGCCAGCGTCAGGGCCAGTCTTAAGTTCGGCGCCAGCATAGGCTCCATCGCCAGGAGATGCTGTGGAGGCGGCTTCAAGTGGCACCGCCGTGTAAAGAGCAGCATCCACGCGACGCGCCAAAAGCCAAGCCGTCAGCGCGCTTTTTCTGACATCTGCGGTGCGAAGGCGCATGAATGCAGAGCGGAACTGCACGAGCGAAGGCTCAGAAAGGAGCACGTCAGCCGCCTGCAGGTCAATCAGCGGATTTACGGCGCCCCAGGCAGAGTCAGTATGCACATAGAGCGCGGCTCCCGGCGGAAGTACGGAAAGCGCCTTTGCGCGGTTAAGAGCGGAAAAGCACATGCCGCCGGCAACAGCAAGCACGAGCACAAGAAGCACGATGCCGCACGCACGAAGAATGCGAAGCGGCACCGGAAGCTTTTTCTTTTTGGTTTCAGTAAAGAGGTCAGTTACGTCTACAGTTTCCATATGCTACTGACATTTTCCGCGCAAAGCTTTTTTGTGTCAATCAGCACAGGGGGATTTGTGATTTAGCGCAGAACCTCGGCGACAGCCGGGCGCTGCCAGCGGGCTGCCATTGCTCCGGGAGTTTCTCCGGAAATATTCTTTGCGTTCACATTCAGTCCCAGCGACACCAGGTGGCTTACCGTGTCTGCGTCTGCAATGCGGGCGGCGTAATGCAGGATGCTGTCGCCCTTCATATCTGTCGCTGTAGCGCAGTATTTTGCAATCGCATCAAGGATTTTTATGTTCTTTTCCTTAAGCGCGACAGAAAGTGCTGATTCATTTGTTGTCGTCGCAATAAAAGGATCGGCGCCTTTTTCCAGCAGAATTTCGACGAGCGACAGCTGCTTAGTCGTCACTGCCGTATACAGTGCGGTAACGCCTTTTCCGTTACGCTGACTGGCCGGATAGCCCATCGAAAGCAGCGTCGTGAGCGTCTTAGCAGGAACCTTGCGCTCGACGGCAATGTGCACCGGTGTATTTCCATCGCTGTCGACAATTGTGGTGTTGGAACCAAGCACGGTCTTCATAAGCTGTTCGTTTCCGCTTCGCAGGATGAGCGAGAACGGAGTTTCGCCGATGCTGTCGCGGGCAAGCGGGTTTCCGCCGGCATTTCTGATAAGCGTGATAATGCGCGCGTTTCTTGAGAGAGCCGCTTCATGATATGCGTTTCGGCCGGAAATCTCCTGAATATTCGGATTTGCGCCTTTTTCAAGCAGCATTGCGACCATCTGCTCGTTGTTTCCCTGAATGCTGTCAACGAGGATTGAGCGGCCGGTTGCGTCCGTTGCGTTTACGTCTGCGCCATGCGCAAGCAGGAGGAGCGCCATGTCGGTTTTTCCGGCGCGGCAGGCATCTCCGAGGGCAGTTTTTCCGCTCATGTTCTGCGCATTCACTTCGACGCCGAGCGCAATCAGTTCGCGGGCAATGGCTTCCGCATTCCATCTGACGGCAGCGTGGAGCGGCGTGTTACCGACGTGATCGCGGGCAAGGTTTGAGCGGGTATCGGTTTCAGCGCCGTTATCCACGAGAATCGCAAGGCACTTTGTACTTCCGCCCTTTACCGCCGCAAAAAGCACGCTCTCGCCGTTTGCATTTACCGCATCAAGCTTTGCTCCTTTTTCAATCAGACCTTTAAGCGCCGTATCAAGCGCCCATTCAGCGGCATAATGGAGCGGCGTGTTACCGGAACCGTCCGTCGTATTGAGCGTCTGGGAAGTAATCAACCAGTCCTGCACGTCTCCGCCGTTTTCGAGGGCAAGGCGCAGCGGGCTGTAATTGTTGATATTCGTCGCAAAGATGTCAGCGCCGCGCTCAAGCAGGAGTTCGCCTGTCTGGCGCTTGTTTTTTTCTACCGTCAGGTACAGGACGGAGTCTCCGCTTTTATTCCGCGCATTTACGTCAGCGCCACTGTTCACCAGATACTTGATGTAGTCAAACGGCGCATCTGACAGGATTGCAATGTGCAGCGCGGTGTTTCCCGCAGAATCCTTGCTCTGGATGTTCTGCCTCGTGATGAGCGTCTGAAGCATTTCAGGCGTGCTTTCCGCAAGTGCGAGCGACAGCGGGCTCTGTCCCTTCATGTCTTCGGCAAAGATGTCAGCGCCGAGACTTGCGTAGTAGACCACATGCTCGTCCATATTCTGGTCGATTGCAAGCGCAAGCGGAGTAACGCCCTGCTTGTTGCGTTCGTTTACCGGCGCTCCGGCTTCAACAAGCACCTTAATCACTTCGGGGCTGGCCTTTGCCATGGTCGCAATATGCAGCACGGTATCGCCGAACATGTCTTTCTGGGCGATGTTTGCCTTGTACTGCACGAGCGTCTTGTACATATCAAGCTGAGCCTTTTCCGGAATGTTTAAAAGAAGCGGCGTTTTTCCGATTGAATCGAGCGCATCCACCTGAGCGCCGTTAGAAAGCAGCAGTTTTGCAATGTCCACGCGGCCGTAGCGGACAGCCTCGTGCAGCGGAGTTGCGCCCGTGATGTCCTGAGCCTGCAGGATGTCCTGCGTGCGGGCAGAAGTCTTGTCTTTCAGGATATAGTCGACAATGCCGGTATCTCCCTGAATCGTCGCGATGTGAAGCGCTGTCTGACCGTCGTTAAAACGGAGCAGCGAATTATGCGTGCGCACCGCATCCTCAAAATACGCGTAATCTCCGCCGACCGGCTGAGCGCCTGCAAGCAGCAGCTTTGCGGCAATGCGGATGGCAGCCGGATCTGAAGCATTCTCGAACGCAAGGGAAAGCGGCGTTTTCGAAAAATTGTCGGCGACAGAAAGCGGAAGTTCCTGCGAGATGCAGTAGTCCATTGCGACTTCATCGCGCGTTTTTACAAAGTAATGGACGATTGATTCCCCGTCAGTATCGCGAATTGCGCCAGTCTGCGGCGTGATGACAGCCTTGTACCATTCGCCGCCTTTTGCAAGCGCCAGCTCCAGCGCCATATTGCCGTCAGCGTCCTTTGCAAAAATATCACCATGAACAATGGCAAGGATTTTTGTGGAGGCGAGGCAGTTGTTTTTGATTGCAACGTGAAGGGGCGTGTCTCCCCTGTTGTTTTTTGCTTCAGTATCAGCACCTTTGATGATTAAAAAGCTTACCATGTCAGCTTCGTCAAGCTGGGCTGCAAGGTGAAGCGCAGTATTTCCATCTTCATCTACAGAGTTGATATCAACACGGGCTGCAAACAATCCGCGGGCTTCGTCGTAACGGCCTTCTTTTATGAGCCGCTGCAGGGACGGCGTTTCAGGCTCTTTCGGGGTCGTCGTGCACGAACCAAGGACAGAGCCAAGCAAAACTAATGTCGCTGTGGAAATCAGCAGTGTTTTTTTGTTCTTCATATGTTCTCCCACAAATGTTTTACGCAAAAATGAGTTCTTCGCTTTGATTATCGGAAAAAGAATCGGGAGATGTAAGACAATTCGTGCATAAAAAAAGAGGCAAGATTGCTCTTACCTCTTTCGTCGGGCTAGCCGAATTCGAATCGGCGACCCCTTGCCCCCCAGACAAGTACGCTAACCAGCTGCGCTATAGCCCGAAAATGTAGGGTTATACTACAGACATGCGATACTTTTGTCAACTGCGGGAGGTGCTGTTTACCGCTGTATCTGCCATACCGGCGGCGGGATCAACTTTGCCGTCAGCAATATCAAGCATTCTCCGGAACGCGCTGCCCGGCTTTTTCAGCTCCCTGCTGCCGCGGGTAATCTTACACAGGCTCATGCCGTACTTACGGGCTATCTCCCGCTGGGTAGTGCCCTTGTCGATTTCGCGCACGAGTACCCACCGCATCGCAAAATCTTTCAGTTCGGAAGGAGTAAAAAGACACTCAAAAAAATCATACACAAAACGGGAATCATTCTTTTTTGCAAGCAGCGCACATATCTCCTGCATTGCCCCTTCCAGTTCCCGGTCTTTTTCTGTTAGTTCGCTCTGATTCATAGTAACAGTATAACGCACCTGGCTGTTTTCGTCAAAGAAGAAGCTTTCGAGGCGCGCTAGCAGAGCCAGCAGCGGACCTTATGCCCGTCAGCGACAGTTTTCCACTCAGGGATTTCCTTTTTACAGCGCGCATCGGCGTGGGGGCAGCGGTGGGCAAACGGGCAGCCAGAAAGCTCTTCGAGCGT
>JAILRG010000053.1 GCA_024698325.1 Treponema sp. | reverse complement strand
AAGTTTAAAGTACTTTTTCGATTTGAGCCAGTTTCTAAAAAGATTTTATAAGAATTTTTACTTTATGCAATTTTTATTGCTTCTTGTAAAAGCTTGGAAGCAAATCCTTTTTTTCTATAAGCTTCATGGGTTACTACATTTTCAACAACGGCAAATGAACGTGTATTATGAGTAAGACTTGGAATAATTGCAAGTTGTATAGTAGATACAACACGATTATCTTCCTCAATTACTAAGAGAAATAATCTTTCACTTTTTTTGAATTCATTAATGAGTTTTTTCCATGTTTCAATATCTTGTTCTTCTTTTGGTGGATATTTTGTTAAAAAATTGAAATATAAATCCTTTATATCTACTACATCTTTCTCTTCAGCTTCTCTAATTAACCTTTTTTTCCTTTTTCAGCACGCCAGTGGCGTGTCGTCATAACAGTTTTTTTATCGCTAGGTTTTGCACATAACGCGTGTAATCGGTTACAATAGCCTCATGTCAAAGGTTCAAAAACTTACGGGCGGCATGGAAAGAAAATATGCCGTGCTCTCTGCGCTTTCACCGCTTTCGATGATCTGCGAAGTAGTCATGGAAATGCTTATTCCCCTCATGATGGCAAGTATCGTGGATAAGGGCATTGCAAATCATGATATCGCCTATGTGCTCCGGCTCGGTCTTTGTATGGTGCTGTCAGCCCTGCTGTCGCTTTCTTTCGGCATCGCAGGCGCGCGCTTTTCCTCTGTCGCCGCACAGGGCTTTTCTAAAAACCTCCGCAGAAAACTTTTTGCCCGCGTCCAGACCTTTTCTTTTTCCAACATGGACAAGTTCGGCACCGGCTCCCTGGTTACCCGCCTGACGACCGATGTGACTAACCTGCAGAATCTGTATCAGAACATCATCCGCGCTATGGTGCGCGCGCCGTTCATGCTGATTACCGGCACCTTCATGGCCTGCATGCTGAACCGGAAGCTTTCGATGGTGTTCCTCGTAGTGGTGCCGGTGCTCGGAACCCTGCTTGCCGTCATCTCTGTTTCTGCATACCCGCGCTTTCGCGCCATGTTCACCCGCTACGACGAGTTGAATAACACGGTGCAGGAAAACCTGCGGGCAATCCGCGTTGTAAAAACCTTTGTCCGCGCCGCATTCGAAAACAAGAAGTTCGATACGGTAGCCGAGTCCCTCCGGGATACGCAGGTACGGGCAGAAAAAATCGTGATTATGAATGCGCCGCTCATGCAGCTTTCGGTGTACTCGTGCATTATTGCCGTCCTGTGGTTTGGCGGCAGGATGATAATTGCCGGAACCATGCAGACCGGCGAGCTTATCAGCTTTATCACCTACATCACCCAGATTCTTATGTCGCTGATGATGCTCAGCATGATGCTCGTACAGCTGATTCTTTCCCGCGCGTCCATGTCGCGTGTCCTTGAAGTGCTCGATGAGGAGCCGGACATCGTAAGCCGGGAAAACGTGTCTACAGTAAAAGACGGCTCCATTGATTTTAACCATGTGTCGTTCAGCTATGTGGGAGATGCGGCAAACTGCGTGCTTACCGACATCAATTTGCACATTCCGTCCGGCGCGACTGTCGGCATAATCGGCGGCACCGGCTCTTCAAAGAGCACGCTCGTGCAGCTGCTTCCGCGTCTGTACGATGTGCTTTCCGGAAGCGTGATGGTAGGTGGCGTCGATGTCCGTCAGTACGACCTTACCGTCCTGCGGGACGCGGTCAGCATGGTGCTGCAGAAGAACGTGCTTTTCAGCGGAACGATTCGCGAAAACCTGCGCTGGGGAAATCAGCATGCGACTGACGAAGAAATCCGCGAGGCCTGTGAAGCTTCCGATGCCGACAGCTTTGTGCGCGCACTGCCAGACGGATACGAGACGATGCTGGGGCAGGGGGGCGTCAATTTAAGCGGCGGCCAGAAACAGCGGCTTTGCATTGCCCGCGCGCTCCTGAAAAAGCCCCGCATTCTGATTCTTGATGACAGCACGAGCGCCTGTGATACGGCTACCGACGCCAGAATCCGCAGCGCATTACGGACTGCGCTTCCCGGTACGACGCGGCTTATCATTGCCCAGCGTATTGCAAGCGTGCAGGATGCAGACATGATTGTCGTGATGAACGACGGCGTTATCGCCGGCCTGGGAACTCACGAGGAGCTGCTGTCTTCAAATGAGATTTACCGTGAAGTGTACGAAAGCCAGAATAAACAGTAAGCCTTTACGTCATGGCGGTTTTATAAGGAGAATGATGTGCCACCGTTAAAAATGCGCGGCGTTCAGCGCCCGAAAAACACAAAGAAGACAATTCTCAGGCTTATTTCCTATATGGGGCGCTATAAGGCGCTGTGGCCTGTCGTATTCATCTGCGTTCTTATCAGTTCGCTTTCGAGCGTGCTGGGAACGTACCTTTTGCGCCCTGCGGTAAATGACTACATCGTGCCGTTTATCGGGCAGCAGCATCCGGACCTTTCCGGTTTTATCCGCCTTATTGCGCGGATGTTCTGCATTTTTGTTTCCGGTGCTGTTGCCGCATTTATTCAGCAGCGGCTGCTTTTATACATTTCGACGCAGACGCTCTGCGCAATCCGCCGGGATTTGTTTCATCACATGGAGACGCTGCCGCTTCGCTACTACGATTCGCGCCCGCATGGCGTGCTTATGTCGCTCTTTACGAATGATACAGACACGCTGCGGGATATGTTCAGCCAGAGCGTGCCGCAGCTTTTAGTCAGTATCTGCAGCGTAACCGGCGTCCTTATCATGATGATTGTGCTGAGCATTCCGCTTACGCTGATTATGGTCGTTTCGATTGCCGGTATGATGGTGATTGCCGCCAAAATCGGAAAGAAAAGCGCTCAGGCGTTCCGCGAGAATCAGAAACGTATCGGTGCTGTCGACGGCTATATTGAGGAGCTGATTGAAGGCCAGCGCGTGGTAAAAATCTTTAACCGTGAGAAGCAGGCAACCCTTCGCTTTGACGAGCTGAATGAAAAGCTCCGGCTTGCAGGCACGCAGGCAAATACGTTTGCAAACATCCTGATGCCGATTATGGGAAACCTGTCGCATATGCAGTACGCGCTGGTTTCGATTGCAGGCGCGCTTCTGATTATGAGCGGTCGCATGGACTTGGGAACGATTGCAAGCTTTTTGCAGTACACGAGGAGTTTTTCGCGCCCGATTACCATGATGAGCCAGCAGTTTAACGGAATTCTGAATGCACTGGCAGGCGCCGAGCGTATTTTTGCGGTCATAGATGAAGAAAGCGAAGCTGACGAAGGCACGGTACAGCTTGTCAACGCGGTATACACGGCAGCCGGAGCAAGTGCAGACGGCAGAACGCATCTGGTGGAAAGCTTTGCGCGCACGGGAACCTGGGCATGGAAAATGCCGGATACCGGTCTTTTAAAGCGCCTTTCCGGAGAAGTGAAATTTGACCATGTAAGCTTTTCGTACGGAAAGCATGAATCTGACGGGGAGTCGCTGCATTATGTGCTCCACGACATTACGCTGCATGCCCGGCCCGGTGAAAAAATCGCCCTTGTCGGTTCTACTGGAAGCGGAAAGACGACCATCACGAATCTGCTTACCCGGTTCTATGACGTTCCGGAAGACGACGGCACCATCACCTATGACGGCATTCCCCTAAGGGACATACAAAAAGATGCTTTAAGGGCATCGCTTGGCTTTGTCCTTCAGGACACGCATCTTTTTACCGGTACCATCCGCGATAACATACGCTACGGATATCTGGACGCCTCGGAAGCGCAGATTCTGGAAGCTGCAAAGCTTGCAAATGCCGACAGCTTTATCCGCCACCTGAAAGACGGCTACGACACGGTCATCACCGGAGACGGCGCTTCGTTAAGCCAGGGCCAGCGACAGCTGCTTGCAATCGCACGGGCTGCCGTAAAGGACCCGCCGGTGCTTATTCTGGATGAAGCGACCAGTTCCATCGACACCCGTACCGAAGCGCTGATTGAAAAAGGCATGGACCGCCTGATGGAAGGCCGTACGGTATTCGTCATAGCGCACCGGCTGAGTACGGTCCGCAACGCCGACTGCATTGTCGTGCTGGAAAAAGGCAATATTATTGAGCGCGGCACGCATGAGGAGCTTCTGGCGCTTAAGGGAAAATATTTCCAGCTGTATACCGGCGCGTTTGAGCTGGACTAGCCGGCGGTTTTGGGCTGTCTCGCCGCTTCCGGCAGACACGCAGCCCCGGGTGCATGCCGCTTCGGGCGTGCTCGTTGCTTCGGACGTGTCCTGCGTGCACACTTTCTGACGGGCATGCCGGCCCCAGACAGCGTGTCCTCTGTCCCAGACTTGTCGTCCCCACGACGGTTTGCGTTCTTCCCTCATACTGTGCTACACTCTGGAGCGTTATGACTGTCGTCTTTTTCAGTACAGCTGCCGCCCGCTTTGACCCGTCCGCGGTGGAGCTGTATGTCTATCCCCGCCGTGCAGACCTGTGGAGATCTCTTTCAGAACGCTATCCCGCCCATCAATTTTGCATCGTAACGCAAAAGCCGGCGCATTTTTTGCTCGACGACGCAGGAAAAGGCTTTGAGAATCTGTCCGCCCCTGCCGCAGATGAGCGCGGCTTTCCGAATGCAGACGCTCTGCCGCTTACCGCCGGAAAGCCCGCACTCGCGCATGATTTTCCCCGGAACGTACGGGTTTTCCTGCTTCCAGAAGATGCGCCTGCAGCCGCTGTCGCCGACAAAATCCTTGAGCTTTCGCCGGACGTGGCTGTTTCCGCTACGTTCTGGACTGCGCCGTTTGACTGGCTTGGCATACAGGACGCCATGGTGGCCGACCGGCTCCGGGAAAAAGGCATTCCCGTCCTCTGCCATTCCCGCAATCTGTCCCTCGATTTTTTTGATAAGAACCGCACGCACGCGCTTTTGGAACGCCACGGCTTTACGATGCCCCGCTCCGTCTATGTGCACCACGAGCTGTACTGGTGCGAGCGGCAGCACCACGAGCTAACCCGCAATGTCTACAAGGAATGCGTTTTGGAGCAGATTCGCGCGCTGAACTACCCGGTCGTCATAAAGGACACGGTGGGCTTAAGCTCGTACAGCATGGAAGTTGCCGTAAGCTTTAAGCAGGCGCTTACCTACCTGAACAGCGGAAGGACAAAGGTTGACCGCATCGTCGAAGAGTACATTCAGGGAACGCAAGGTGGCGTAGAGCTTTTTTCCGGTCCTGCCGTATTGAACAAAGGCGCCTCGCTTACCATCCTGCCGCCGCTGCTTTTTTCCCTAAACCGCTACGGCATTACAAGCCCCAAGCAGAGCGTAAAGCTTGGCGGAATCAGGGGACAGCCAGCGGAGGACTCTTTCCACATGCAGGAGCTTACCGGCATGCTCGAAAAGCTTTCCGCGCTTCCTGGCTTTTCCGGGCCCTTCCAGATAGACCTTGTCCACGCAGAGACGCCGACTAAAGACGGCCGCTGGTGGCACATCATCGAGGTAAATCCCCGGCTTTCCGGTATGAGTGAGACAAGCGCTGCCTCCCTGCACCTGTCGCTCCCGGAAGTGCTGCTACGGACGGCGCTCGGCGAGCCGCTTCTTGCGCCGGGGGCGCTTCCGGATTTTGTCTGCAACATAAAGCTTCCGCTCTTAAAGGCGGCAGAGCTTACATCTCTTTCCTGCGAGCCGGCTGTGGCATACATTCAGCAGATTCACAACAAGGCCGCAAAGCAGGAGCGGGAAAAAGGCTATTGCGAGCTGGTCCTTCGCGCCGGAACGCTTCCTGACCTTATGGCTTCGCTTGACGACATTGCGCTTCGCTATCAGTCCTGCATGGAATCGGATTTTGTCGCAAAGGCACATGCATTGTATGAACGGCTGACAGCCGGCCCCCAATCTGCTACAATAGGCGCATGAAACGTTATTTCAAAAAACTGCTTGCTTTTGGCCTGGCCTGTTCCTGTGCCAGCATGGTTTTGTCCTGCCGCCGTTCGTCCGTAGTGTCTGTCGGCGAAAACGAGCTTTTTACGCTGTCATACGGCAGTTTCGAAGATGAACTTAATCTCTTTACCCTGTCTGGAACCGGCACGGTCAATACCTACATGGCAATGCGCGACGGCTTTTTCTACATAGCTAACGGCGAATCAAAGAAAATCATGGAGCTGAATTCTTACGGCGACCTCTTAAGCCTGTACTACAACGAAGAGGTGACAAAGGCGCCGTCTTTTGCCGAGCGGAATGCAGTAAATGCCGCAAAAAAAGCGGTCGCCTATCCTTTTAACACGCTTGGTCCCATTGCTGTTGACAGCCGGAAATACCTGTATGCGGTTGATACGCTTCCGCAAAGCCGGCAGGAGCATGACGCGGGAAAACGCCTGCTTTTAAACAATGTTGTCCTGCGTTTTTCCAGCGACGGTAATTTTATCGACTATCTCGGCCAGCAAGGCCCGGGCGGAACGCCGTTTCCCTTCATCAAGGACATTTATACGACCCGCACGAACGAGCTGGTTGTTGTCTGTACCACGAACGACGGGCCTGTCGTGTACTGGTTCAACACGGACGGCTTCCTTCTGTACACCGTGCCGATTACGAATGCGACGGTGCCTCTTCCCGAACATGACGAGGAAGAAGGCGAGTACTATGTTTCTGTCGAGAACGTGATTCCCGACACGCAGAGCCGCCGGCTTTTCCTCAAAATTGATTACTTTGCGACGACGCTTGACCCTGCGCTTAAAGTAGCTTCCGGCGTTGAATACGCGCGTACGCTTTTGTGCCCGCTTGACGTTGCCACCGGCCGCTACGAGCAGTCGCTGGAGATTCCTCCCTACGAAGAGGCGGTTTCCGAAAAGCTTAACAAGAGCGTGTACCTGATTCCGTTTGATTTTCTGGGCGTTACTGACAGCGGCTGGCTCTTTTTCTCCGTGCCGACAGAGCGCGGCTATATGATTCAGATGGTGCAGCCGAACGGACAGCGCATCCTTAAGCGGCGCCTGCCGGTTGACCACAGCGAGATTCTGTATTATTCGCTCGAGCTGAGTGGAAACGGCATTGTGAGCGCTCTGTTTGCAAAGCGCGACCATGCGGAAGTTGCCTGGTGGCGCACAGACTCCCTGCTTGCGTCATTTATGGGGGACTAAATGGACTTTTCTCAGATTCCTGACGGCCACGAAGACGGCGGCGAGCAGATGGTGTTCCGCTACAATCGGGAAGAGCGCTTAAAGCACGCGCCCCAGAATGTGCGGGATTATTACAACGGTACGTTCATGCCAAGACGCGGGCTTTTCCGCTCGCTCATCTCGACCCACGGTAACCGCTACCTGCTGATTTCTGTCGGCCTGTGTATTGGCGTGGTACTGCTTGCAAGCGTTCTTCTGCACAGGGAATCGGCAACCGTTGGGGGCGTCGGCACGCAGCTTTCTGCCTTCAGCTTTGAGGAATCCGTGTATGCAAGCCTTAAGCTTGATAAAGCCGGAAAACACGTTTCGCTTACGCTTCCGGCGCCTGTTTCTGCGCGTTTTAGCTTTATCGGCGTCGACGGCCAGCCGGTGCAGGAACAGCTTATAACGGGAAAATATGATGGAAAAGAACTCTTTTTGCGGACAACGACAACCGATTATGATATAGTAAAGGTAACGGTCGTCCTTGACGTGGCAGGCCAGTCTGTTGATTTAACGGCTGCGGTGCTGCGGCGGTGACGCTCAGGTAAAAATGAGGAGGACATTTATTCATGTTGCAGTTTTACTTTCTGTCTATCTTACTGAATGTACTGGCAGGCCTTGTTCTTGTGTATGCCAGCGATTTTACTAAAAAAGCATCCTCTCTTACGACGGACATCACACCGAACGAGGGCGAATCTGAAGAGCCTTCTGAATCTGATGAAGAGACGGTTTCCGATGAAGGTGACTCCGAAGGCTCAAGCCGTGCTGAAGCCATGTTCAAAGGCGCTTTCCTCGATGACATGACGTTCCGCATGGTGCTTGGCATCATCTCTGTGCTTGGCGGCATCATGAAGCTGCTGTCTCCGGTTAAGGATGATATTCCTGTCATCGGTGACCTTATTCCGGCTCTTGCCGGCATAGCTGCAGGCGCCGCCCTGCTTCTGGAATATTACGCAGTGCGCAACTCACTGGAAGAGGCGTTCCCCGTATTCATTCAGAGAATCTTTTTTGAAGGCCGCAAGTATATCGGCGTGTTCTGCATTATTGCCGGCCTTATGCACTTTATTTTCCCGCGGGTACTCTTTCTGTAGTCCCGATTCTGGAGAGGTTTTATGTCAAAAGGCTCTATCGCGTGCATCGCATTTAAGGACAGGCAGGTGCTTATCGCGCACCGTAATCCAACCGGTCAGATGGGCGGCCGCTGGGAATTCCCGGGCGGCAAGGTTGAGGATGATGAGACGGAGGAAGTCGCCATTGTCCGCGAAATGCAGGAGGAATTCGGCATAACCGTAATTCCCGGTGAAAAGATTGCTGAGGCGGAATTCAAGCACAACGGCAAGGTGTCTTCGCTCCATGCCTACCTGATTACCGTGCCTCATGACGGCATGACAGAAAAATATACGCTTACCGAGCATACGGAATACCGCTGGGCTGACATGGCGGAAATCCCGCTCTTAAACTTTGTCGACTCAGACATGCTCCTGTATCCGCAGGTCGTAAAATATCTTGCAGGCTCGCTCGGCTCTGAGCCTGCCGGGGCCGGGGACTGACTGTGAAACATTCCGTGCCTTTGTTCAGGCTGGCTGTTGCCTGCTGCCTGCTTGTACTTTCTTTTTCGGCTGTTTCCTGTAACCGCAGGGATGGAACCGTGCAGTTTGATACGTCAGACCCTTATGCCCTTGAACCCGGCGTTGACTGGGCTGTCGTCAGCGTGCCGTATGCCGCCTGTTACGGTGAGCCTGGCTATGAGTCAGCCGTCCTTACCCATTACCGCAGGGGAGCGGTGCTGCAGGTGCAGGGGCAGCAGACGGTCGTGCTTTCGAAGGAAGAAGAAAAAAGCGAGCTTTGGTATGCGTTTGATGAAGGCTGGATGCCGAAAAGCTCCCTGCAGATTTTTTCGAACAAGCTCCGCGCAGAAAAAGCCGCAAAAACCATTCTTTCACAATAAGAGCCGTTTCTGCCTGATTCGGCTCTGTAAATTTCCTGCACTTCCTTGCAAACTTCCTTTCCTCATGGTAGTATTCCGCCCATGGCAGACATTATTCAACCGAGAGTCTTAAAAGGCTTCAGAGATTTTTTACCGGCGGCAGAGATTCAGCGCGCCGACTTAATGGAAAAAATTACCCGCGTGTACCGTTCATTTGGCTTTGTGCCGATTGACACGCCGGTACTCGAATATACCGAAATCCTGCTCCGCAAATCCAATGGCGAGACTGAAAAGCAGGTATTCCGCTTTGAGGATAACGGCGGCCGCGACGTTGCGCTTCGTTTTGACCTTACCGTTCCGTTTGCCCGCTTTACGGCAGAACATGCGGCGGAATTGTATTTTCCCTTTAAGCGCTATCATATGGCGAAAGTCTGGCGCGGCGAAAAACCGCAGGCCGGCCGCTACCGCGAGTTTGTGCAGTGCGACATTGATACGGTTGGAAGCGACAGCGCTGCCGCAGATTTTGAAATCCTGAGCGTCATGCGCACCGCTTTGCACGCAATCGGAGTAGAAAACATTACGATTCATGTGAATCACCGCGGCATTTTTAACCGCTTTCTTTCTGTGCTTGGCGTAAGCGAAAAAAGCGAGGATATCCTGCGCTCTGTCGATAAGCTTGCAAAAGTCGGTAAGGATGAAGTTGCAAAAGAGCTCACAGAATATACCGGCTCTGAGGAAACTGCGGCACAGATTCTTACCTACATTGCGGGCGCCGGCGACTTTGACGCGACGCTTGACCTTATCGAGAAAATGGCCGGCGGCCCTGCCGAAGACAGCCAGCGCCTTCGTGACATCCGCGCGATGATGAAGGCGGCCGGAGTTGAGGCAACCTACGTGCTTGACCCGTCTATTACCCGCGGCCTGGATTACTATACCGGCATCGTCTACGAAACGTTCCTGAATGATTTGCCTTCCATCGGTTCTGTCTGCTCCGGCGGCCGCTACGATAACCTTGCCGGCCTGTACATGAAGCAGAAAGTCCCCGGCGTCGGCGCATCAATCGGCCTTGACCGCCTGATTGCAGGCCTTGAGCAGCTGGGAATTACTGCCAGCAAGGGAAGCTACCTGGATGCGGAAATCTACTGCGTTGAGGCAGACCTTGCAATCCATTACCAGGGGGTTGCAAGCCAGCTGCGTGCAGAGGGCATTTCTGTCGAAGTATTCCCCGACGCCAAAAAGCTTGGCCAGCAGTATGCTGTTACTGACGCAAAGGGCGTTAAGTGGGGCATCCTGATTGGTAAAGACGAAGCCCGTGCCGGAAAGCTTACCCTTAAAAACTTAAAGACAAGGGAGCAGTTTGTCGGTTACAGCGTAGCTGAAGCTGCCGCAAAGATTCTCGAGAGCCGCTAGCGGGGCG
>JAILRG010000144.1 GCA_024698325.1 Treponema sp. | reverse complement strand
CGATGAGCGCAAAGGTACAGATAGTTAAGACAGGGTGCTCAAGCACCTTTTTTGAAAGACTCATTTAGCGCCTCCCACTTCCTTTACTTTTACGCCGTCAGCAAGCACCTGCATGCCGCTTACAACGACGCGCTCGCCTTCGTTTAAGCCCTCGGTGACTTCGGCAATGCCGTCTACAGTGGCGCCGGTGGTGATAAAGCGCTGGCTTACGGTGCCGGAGCTGGCGGCAGTTCCGCTACCTGCAGCATTCCCGCTACCTGCGGCGCTGGCAGCTCCCTCAGCGCCCGTGCCGTCACTGTCGCCGGCTTCGCCCTTTGCCGTGAACACATACACATACTGCTGGCCGTTCTGGGTCTGGATGCAGTCGGTGGGCACGGTAATTGCATTTTCATGCAGCACGGTGTTCAAGTGAATTTTTACATACATGCCGGCGTTGATTCTGGTGTCGTCGGTGTCAAACAGCAGGTAGACTTCCTTGGTGCGGCTCGTTTCGTCCACGACCGGAGAAATGCGGAACACATGCGCAGGGAACGAAACGCCCTTGTAGGCTTCAAGGCCGACTTCTGCGGTAAGGCCGTTTTTGAGCACGGAGATTTTGCTTTCCGGGATTTTGCATTCAATCTGCAGCTTTTCGATGTTGCCGATTGTAGCGATGACGCTTGAGGTGGTAACAGTGGTGCCCGTGGTAAGCGGAAGCGAGGTGATGTAGCCTGAGATAGGCGCATAGACCGGGCTTGCACTGTAGTAGGACCCCGGAGAAGACGGATCGACTTCAGCAATCAGCTGACCTTTTTTTACATAGGTTCCGAGCGTAACCGGAACGCTGGTAAGTTTTCCGCCGATGTCCGGATAGACAGAAATCGTGTTTTCAGCCTTTACGGTGCCGTTTAAGCGCAGGTATTCCTGTAAGTTGGTGCGTTCAAGCTCCTGTGTCTTTACGGTGTAGACCGTTTCCTCTGCCAGCGGCATCTGCATTTTCTTTTTTGGAAGACTTGCCAGCGCCACCAGAATGGCTGCGGCAGCCAAAATCATTGCAATCTTTTTCTTCGTAAGTTTCATCAGTGTATCTCCTTAGTTTGCCTCAGCGACGGAAGTTTCGGCACCAGAAGTCTCGGCGCCGGTTGTATCAGTAAAAAGCGTTCCAGATGGAAGCGACAGCGACTGTTCCAGATCAAGCACACTGCTGATAAGCGTGTACTGCTCCTCGCGCAGCTGCAGTTGTGCCGTTCTCAGCGTGTCGAGCGCGCTTTGCAAGGTAAGCAGGTCTTTGGTACCGCGGCTATACGCATCCTCGGTCATCTCGTAGGACTTTTGGGCAAGCTCCACATTCAGGTGGCGCGCTTTCAGGTTCTTCTGTGAAAGCTCTATGCCCTTAAGTTTTTCCATCGTCTCGGTGCGCACCGTCTTTTTTTTGTTTTCAAGCTGCAGCTCATAATCTTTTACCGTATCGGTAAGGGAGGCAATCGTATCCCGCGCAGAAGAGCCGGGAAGATAGCTATCTAACGGCAGGCTCAATCCCAGCGACACGCTCCAGTTCGGTGTATCTGTCGTTGAACCGCTCACTTTTTCGTTCTGCCAGTTCAAAGGGTAGACAGAAGCACTTGCTGTAAGCGACGGAAAATACAGTGAGCCTTTCTGACTGTCGCGGCTCAAGGCCGCAATGCGAAGCTTGTCTTCAAGCGCACGCACCTCGCTCGACTGCTCCACGCAGGTTTCCAGAAGCGTGTAGTCAGCCGCTTTTGCCGTCTCCGCATAATCAAGCGAGCCTTCAAGCGTCACCTTATCGCCCGGCTCAAGTTCATAGCCGATAGTGTCTAAAAATGAAGTCAGCGCATTCATATATGTCTGCTCAGCGCTGTCAACATCGGGTTTTGCCGTTTCAAGATTGACTTGTGCAGTCAAAAGGTCAAGTTCGCTTGCCATGCCGCGCTTTGCCTTTGCGCTTGTCTGGTCGTACTGGCGCTGGTAGCTTTCGCAGGTAGACTTTGCAGATTCCCACTTTTCCTTTAAATACAAAAGATTGTAGAACGAAGCACGAACAGCGCTTTCTGTCTGGCGAACCGTATCTTCAAAAGTCGCCTTTCCCGCCTCGTAGCTTGCCTTTAATCCTTTGATTTTGCTTCCAAGGCCTGCATCAATCGAAAGGCTTGCGCTAACTCCCGCCTTCAGACTAACCGTATCAGTATCGCTGTCTTCGGTAACGCGGGTTTCGCTCCCGCTACCGCTTGCAGTAATCGAAGGAAGCACGCTGTTCCATGCATGCTTATATTCGCGCGCCGCCTGCTCCAGCGTAATCTTTCCGCGCTGCACGTCCAGATGGGCAATCAGTGCCTTTTCAACCGCATCATCCACGGTCAGCACAATCGTTTTTCCAGTTTCTGCTGCCGTTCCCTGCGTAACAGCCGCAGCTTCCGTTGCCGACAGCACTGCGCCTGCAAAGCAAACCCCTGTCGCTGCAACTAGTATTCTTTTTGATAACGCTGTCATTTTCTGAAAAGCGTTCATGTATCGTCTCATATAACCTCCGCCGTTTTTCTCTTCAAACTGTAGCAAGCTACATGTAAGTGAACTGTAGTCTTCTGACATTAAATAAGCAAGCGAATCTGTAGCAGGCTACAGTAACATATTGTTATATAACAGTTTTTATATCAGCCAGAGCATTTTTACGGCAAATTTTTCATTGACTATCTGCCTGCAGTCGTCTAGGGTTACGGGCGAGGTTAAAAATTTGGACCAGAACACTACCATTCAGATACAGGATAAACACGAACAGGACATCGGCTACATGATAAAGGTACTGCACGATACGCTCGAAAAGCACGCGAACGAAGATTTGCGGGAGTCTGGGCTTACGCTAAGCCAGTTGCGTGTGATGAGTTTTATTGCCAAAAACAATAATCAGACGACACAGAAAGCAATCGAAGCATTCCTTGCCGTATCCCATCCGACAGTAAACGGGCTTTTAAAGAGACTTGAATCAAAAGGAATGATACAAACAGAAATCGCCGTGAATCACCGGCTTACCAAAAACGTAGTCATGACGGAAAAAGGGAAGAAAGAATGTCAGTTTGCTGACAGCCGCCGGCATGAACACGAAAAAATGCTCAGAGACTGTCTGACAGAAGAAGAGCGCCAGACATTGCTGACGCTCTTACAACGGATATATGTACAACTAGCGGCTTCCTAAAACCCTGCGCAGACAGTCTTCGTCTGCAAGGAACAGCGTCGCTTTTTCTGAGCCGTCAGCCAGCCTTGTAATAATGTCGGTTTTGCCGCCGTTAGCAAGGATAGTAGGAATACCGAAATTTGCCGCTTTTTCGGCAGCCTGCAGCTTTGTTTCAATTCCGCCGGTACCGAAGCTGTTGGTAGCGCCGATTGTTATCTGCTTACGCAAATCCTGCACATCATGCACGGTTTCAATAATCTCTGCCTTCGGATTTGTCTTAGGATTATCCGTGTATACGCCGTCAATATCGCTGAACAGAATCAGCAAATCCGCGCTCCAGAGAATAGCGGTCTGTGCGCTTAAGTTATCGTTATCACCAATGCTGAACTCTTCAATCGAAACAGAGTCGTTTTCATTGATGACAGGCACGACTCCCTCATCCACCAGCGTGAACAGCGTGTTGCGGATGTTCAATGAGCGGTGGTCATTTTCAAAATCATCGCGCGTTAACAGGAGCTGGCCGATATGAATTCCATGTTCGTTAAAAGCTTCCCGCCATTTGTCGATAAGCTCCACCTGACCGATTGCGCAAAGTGCCTGACGGTAATGAATGTCTTTGCGGCGCGCCCATCCGCTGATAGTAGAAAGCCCGCCGACCTGAGCACCGGATGACACAATGACAATCTGCTTTCCCTGTTTGATAAGCGCTGCACAGGATGCGGACAGATTATGCAAAAACTCATGGTTGATTGTTCCGTCTGATTTTGCCAGCGTGTTTGAGCCAATTTTTATAACGATTTTGCGCGCGAGGCTAATCGTCTCTTTTATCGTGATGTCTGCCATTCTTTTTGTCCTTTTTCCTGCATACTAGCAGATTTCAAGCCCCTATTCCAGTCCATACCCTGCCCACAGTTCATGCAGTTCATCGCTGGAAAATACCATCGAGATATATGCCGATAAATCAGGATAACCACTCGTATCTGGCGTTGCCACCTCGCCGAGGTAGCGGCACCCCTGCGCTTCCAGCACGGCCTTTAGCGCAGAAAACTGCGTCCGGGTACAGGCATGCGTAATTTTGACGCTTGCTTCTATTCCGGAAAAAGAGCCGCAGAGTACCAGATGCAGCACGCCGCCATTTTTTTCCGTATGACCGATGTACAGCGTGCCGTCGTATTCGGCGTAATCATACGCCTGCCAGCCTGCAGGCACGTGAGCCTTGCAGGCCGCAAGAATCAGACAGCAAAGCAGCGGCGCAAAAAGCTTTTTCATCCCCTGCTAGCGAACCTGACCGTCGCCGTCAATCAGGAATTTCGTGGTTGTTAAGGCTTTTATGCCCATAGGGCCGCGTGCGTGCAGCTTCTGCGTGCTGATTCCCAGTTCTGCGCCAAAACCAAACTCGCCGCCATCAGTAAACCGAGTGCTGGCATTCACATATACGCAGGCGCTGTCCACCTGTGCCTGGAAAGCACGCGCATGAGCGCGGTTATTTGTACAGATAGACTCACTGTGATGCGTTGAATGGCTGTTGATATAGCTGACAGCTTCTTCAATATCAGAAACAATTTTAACGGCGCAAATCAAATCCAAAAACTCAAAGCCGAAATCTGCGCTGGCAGCGCGAACAACCCTGCGGGCAGTAGCAGCCTGTTCCGGCAGTTCCGTAGAAGCTGACAGCAGGCCGTAGCTTTCTTCATCACAGCGCAGTTCTACGCGCCCGTTAAGAGCCGCTGACAGCTTCGGAAGAAACGCCGCCGCTACAGCTTTATGTACCAGAATGCACTCAATGGCATTACAGGCTCCCGGCCGCTGAATTTTTGCGTTTTCTGCAATCCGAGCTGCCTTCTCAAGATCTGCGCTTTCATCCACAAACAGATGACAGATACCTGCGCCCGTCTCTATGACAGGAATCTTTGCATTTTGAACGACATTCTGAATAAGCTTCGCCCCACCACGCGGCAGAACGCAGTCGATTAACCCGACCGCAGTTAAGATGGCAGTTACATCGCTGTGGTCAGCTTCCGGTTCGCACAAGGCTACCGCGCCGCTAACTCCATCAGAGCCGGCTGCCTTAAGCCCCTGCTGAATCGCCGCAAGCAGCGCCAGATTTGAATTCCGTGCGCTCGAAGAACCGCGCAGAAGAATTGCATTTCCGCTTTTGTACGCAAGACAGAATGCATCTACCGTCACATTCGGGCGGCTTTCGTAGATAATTGCAACTACACCAAGCGGCACGCGCACCTGCTTTATGGAAAGGCCTGTAGGCGTATTCCAGCCGGCAGTTACTTCGCCAATCGGATCTTCCTGCGAAATAACAACTTCCATGCTCTGAACGATGCCGTCAATACGCTTTTCGTCCAGCATCAGGCGCTCCAGCAGAGCCTCGCTCATGCCGTTAGCCCGGGCTGCGTCCAAATCAGCCTTATTTGCCGTAATAATGGCGCTGCGGTTCGCAGAAATCGCTTCTGCTACGCAACGCAATGCATGATTTTTCTGCGCCGCCGTATGAAGGGCAAGCGCGCTTTGTGCAGCGTGTAAACTTTTGCAAGTATCTGTTATCGTCATAAAACTGATTGTATATAAACCAACAGTGGTACGCAAGTATGTGCAATTATGCTGAACTCAGATGACCGGCATTTTCTGCACCAGCATATACGGCTGCTGGCATAAAAAAATCCGGCACGAGGCCGGATGTTTATTAGTAGTTTGCAAGAAAAACGATTCCACTTAAAAGCGCATAGAAGCACTTGTCATTGTTCCAGTCCATTGATTCCGGCAGGTTGCTGAAGTACCACCAGAAAATGCCAAACTCGGGATCGATACGCAGGGCATATTCATCAAAATCCTTGCTCTTTGACTGTGTACCGAACATCAGATACACGATATCTATGATAATTTCCCGGAACGTAGGATAGATTTTATTCCAGCTGCCTTCAGCCATAGCAGGAGAAAGCTGCTCAAGCTTGTAGAGCACCTGTTCCTTCAATGCTACATCATCTTTTTCTACCCAGGTCTTCTGAACAAGCAGCGCTGTGTTTTTCTGGAAACTGGAAATCAGATGCTTTTCGGTTTCTTTCCGGTCACTGGTGCCTGCGTCATAGTCAACGCCGCCTAAAAAGACACGAGAAATTGTCTTCGCACTGTTACGCACCTGTTCGATATCACTGCCAGTAAGCAGCAAATCCATTGCTTTTACAACATCTGCATCAACGAATTCGTTGATTAAGTCCCCTTTAACCATGCCGCCATACTAAAAGAAAAAAGACGTTTGTTCAAGTAATGATTTTTCTTTACTGAAAATTGAAAAACGTGTTATAATAATAAGTACATTTGATAATCAGGAGTTAATATGGCTCAAAAGAAAGAACTTGATAGATTTGACCCAAATCCGAAGCACAACGTAAAGATTCTTACAAAACTTGTTGCGCTTATTGCTACTGCCGTAATTGTTAGCTGTGCGGGAATCGCTGCAATTACGCTCATCATTCTTGATCGAGGCATTGTCAATAATACACAGGAAGGTCTTTTACACACCAGTGAAGGGGTTGATATAACTCTTGTTGACTGGGAAGAAAGCGCAGGTCGCTTTGCTGAAATTCTTGCTACTGGAGCTGTTGTAATTCCACACCTCCGCACCGGTAATAACCAGCAGGTCGATGCGGCAACAAAGAGCCGTACCATAAAATACGGCGTCGATATTCTTGTTGTTGTAGACACAAAAGGCATCGTCATTGGTGGCGACGGCGCAAAATTAGGTACAAACCTTTCATCACAGTATGTTGTTCAGCAGGCTCTGCGAGGAACTCCTGCATATGCATACACAGCCTTTGGGGACTGTCCTTTTGCTGTTGTTGCTTCGCACCCGATACGCGTAGACGGTGTCCTTGCCGCCTGTGCAATCGCCGGATTTGACTTAACCTCCGAAAGTTTTATCGGCATGGTAAAGAACGGCTACGACGTAGAATGTACTGTTTGTGACGGCTCAAAGCGTGTTGCAACAACACTTGACAATTCCTGGCTTGGAACGGTTGTTGATAACCGTGATGTTACAAACACTGTTTTAGGAAAAGGCGAAGAGTTCAAGGGTGATGTCGTAATCGGATCTACAAAATACGCCAGCGTCTACAGACCGCTTAAAAATGATGACGGAACAGTTACCGGCATGCTGTTTGTCGCAAAGAGTATGGCGATTGTACAGTCCATCATCACCGATGCAATGAAAATTGTTATACCGGTAAGCATTCTGCTGATTCTTCTGCTGATTATTATCGGCTACCGCTTTGTTCACTGGCTGATGTGGCGTATTTACAATGTTTCAAACTTCCTGAACGAGCTTTCTACCGGAGATGCAGATTTGACAAAGCGCTGCAAGCTCTTTATCCGTGATGAAATCGGCGACCTGATCATTCAGTTCGATGCATTCCTCGACAAGCTGCAACAGATTATGAAAGACGTAAAAAATTCCAAATCTGAACTGAGCGGTGCCGGCAGCGATTTGACACAGAGTACAATGGATACATCAAGCGCCATTACCGAGATTATCGCAAACATCGACGGAATCCACCACCAGATTGACATGCAGAATACGACCGTGCAGCAGACCGCAGAAGCTGTCGGCGAAATCTCATCTAACATCTCTACGCTTAACACCATGATTGACTCTCAGTCTTCCGGTGTTTCTCAGGCAAGCGCTGCCGTCGAGCAGATGATTGGTAATATTACATCAGTAAACCAGTCTGTCGAAAAAATGGCTTCTTCATTCGAAGCGCTGGCAGAAAATGCACAAAACGGTATCAACAAGCAGCATGCTGTTAACGAACGCATCAAACAGATTGAAAATCAGTCACAGATGCTTCAGGAAGCAAACCTTGCAATCGAGAATATCGCTCAGCAGACAAACCTGCTCGCTATGAACGCAGCTATCGAAGCAGCCCACGCAGGCGATGCGGGCAAGGGCTTTGCCGTTGTTGCAGGTGAAATCCGAAAACTTTCAGAAACATCTTCAAAGCAGTCTCGTACAATCGGCGAGCAGTTGAATAACATCAAGGAATCAATTTCCGAAGTTGTTACCAGTTCTACCGAATCAAACGAGGCCTTCACGGCAGTTTCTGACGGCATCAAGATTACCGATGAGCTTGTCATTCAGATTAAGAGCGCAATGGAAGAGCAGAACGAAGGTTCAAAGCAGATTAGCCAGGCACTTAAGACCATGAATGACAGCACTGTCGAAGTCAGCAACGCTTCCAAAGCCATGGCAAGCCGAAGCGAAAAAATCAGCACCGAAATGCATAATCTGAAAGATGCTACAAACAACATGAAAGAAAGCATGGAAGAAATGAGCGATGGCGCACGCAAGATTAACGAAACGGGAGCCGACCTCAGCACAATTTCCGGCAAAGTCCAGGAGTCTATCGAGACAATCGGTAACCAGATTGACCGCTTTAAGGTCTGATAGTATTTACAGATAAGTAAAGGCGCCTTGCGGCGCCTTTTTTGTGCGGCACGGGAGCCGCTTAGCATACTGGCTTGCTTAGGCTTTGGAATGGCAAGCACTTCAAAACATAAGCAGACTAAAACCAAAATCGTGTTTAGTCCATAATTCCTTCGTCATACTTATACAAAAAGTTGACGTAGAAAGTTGTACAATCAGGCACATGCACTGCCCATTCTACAGTAACCGTCTTTATCGAAAGACCTTCCTGTATTGGCTTTAGCGCTTCTGTAAGCCCGCGCACAATTTCTTTTGCCGCACTATCCACCGGCTCGCTTTTCATCCAGTCAGAATCAGCAAGCGTTGACAGATACTGGAAAACATGCGGAGCATTCAACGGTGAAAACTGGTTTATCTCACTCTTGCGCAACATAAACCGGATTTTCAGGTCCCAGTCCTCTTTTAACGCTGCAATTTTCTCCACCGGATAACTGTGGTGAATATTGATATCGGTATAATCAAGCTCTTTGTTAAAGAACTCTGCCAGCACTTTGCCCGACTGATACGAGGGCGTCACTCCATCTGCGCCTGCATTGATAAAGTTTTCAGAATCCTGCAGGCAGCGTTCGTATTTCTGCTTTAAAGTCATATCAAAATAGTAAAGCTAAAAATCAGATTTAGCAAGCAGTAACAACGGTTATTTAGAATCCGCCGCAACCGCTGCAGCCAGAACAACCACCGCCACAGCCACCGCTGGAGCAGGAATCTCCGCATCCGCAGGAATCTGTCACTTCCAACTCTTCCGCTGTAGCATCACGAACAGAAACAACTTCAATATCAAAATGCAGCTCTTTTCCTGCCAGCTCGTGATTTGCATCAACGGTAATCATGTCATCCGTGACTTCTGTAACACGAACTGTCATTGCACCGGCAGGAGACTCCGCCTGAAATTGCTGACCGACTTCTATCGGCAGCTCTGCATCAAATTGTGAGCGCGGAACTTTTGCGACCATCTGCTCATCATATTCCCCATAGCCGTCTTTAGGCGCAATAACTGCAGTAAACGTATCGCCCGGTTCTTTTCCTTCAAGCTGGCTTTCCAGTCCGGGGATGATGCTTCCAAAGCCCTGCATGTATTCCAACGGCTCTGCCCCGCGAGATGTGTCAATCTGATTGCCGTCTTTGTCTGTGAGTGTGTAGTGAATCTGCACTACCTTTGTTCTTTCGATTTTCATGCCTTTAAGATACTGAATCCCTTTCGTTTGGGCAACTAAAACCGCTTACAGCGCGTACACTTTAAGATTGCTGTATTCGCCGACAAGCGGAGCCATCTGCCTGAATCCGATTCTGCCCCCTTTAAGCAGCGGGCCAAATGTCGAGCCATCATCCTTAAAGCTGAAAAGCTCAAGCCCGTTTATGGAAAAAGTAACCACCTCTGCCTTTTTGCATACGCACAAGTGATAGGGGCCTTTTATTTCATCGGTGTCCGGCATCGGATCTGCGCCCTGAGCCACTAAATGAAAACCATAGCTCTTTCTCAGATTACAGGTATGGAACGAGCGTTCTTCTTCCCACATGCGGCGGAAATACGAAACATGGAATGCATGTATGTCTCCATGGTGATACTGCTGATATTCTCCCGTTCTTTTTTCCAGCGACGGACTGAACATATCCGTCCCATCTTTGCCGGCAGCCGCAAAAAAGAGCATGGCAAGCCCCGGTTCCTGCAGTGGCTGAAAATCCCATTCAATCCGTACATCTGACGGAAATTCCACGGGACACCAAAATACATAGTTTGCCTTTTGGCCTAAGGCCGGATCAAGGACGCTTTCCAGGCGCATCTTGCCATCAGGAAAAGAGACATTTACAGTTCCTTCCATCACAAAACCTGCTACATCTTCCGCGCAGGACAGGGGATTATCATAGATAAGCTGTTGTTCCATGCCTCAGCTTATCATTATGGAAAAGTTGCGTAAAGCAAAAAAATGAGATAAAATCTCCTCGTTTTAAGGGGGAATTTATGTTTAAAAAAGTCGCCGTAGAAAACATTGAAAAAGGCGTTCTAATCATCACTTCCGGTGAATACAAAGCTTCAAACTGGACCAATGTTAAATTGCATGGTCTGGAAATTGTTAGTGAACCTGTATTTTTGGACGAAAAAAGGCGCGCATTAGTAACCTGTCGCGACGAAAAAGGGAAGCTCATCGACTGCTGCTTAAAAATCATCAATGACAATGAATGGGATGTAGTTATTCTGACTACGCCGTATGACATCAAGCAGGATAAACCGACGGACTTTAGCGGTGAAATGGTCGTCCCTGCCATAATCAAAAACCTTTCTGCAAACGAACTGATTGCAGGTTCTCTCTTAAAGCGCCAGTCAATTTCAACGCTGGCTGAATTCAAAAAGCACAATGCCGCCGTCATTATGAACGACACATTCGGCGCAATGCTCGTACGCTTTACAGACCGCACTGAATTCATCAATGTTTCGCGCGGAGACAACACTCAGGTTATGGAATTAAAGCTGAATCAGGAGCCAGGCATCATTTCCAACTGGCGCGTAATGAAGCACGAAAATGATGACGAGCCGGTTATCTTCCCGTCCAATGACAGGGAATTCGGCATTCAGGAATTTACTTTTAAGGTAATTGCACTGGTAGATTTATAACTAGATGTATACACAGACAGATATGGGCTGCCAGAAACAGGCAGCCCATGATTTTTTATGCATCAGAGTGAAGATGCGATTGTGGCACCAACTCCGTCCGGCTTTGCTGACGGGGCAGTGCTGCCGCTTACCCCATACGCTGGCCTATAGCTGGTTCCTGTCTTACTGGAAACCCCGCTGTTATTCACACTGACCCACGTTCCAGACGTTGTTCCATAGGCCTTACTTGAATCCGCATAGTAAAAGCCGATTGTGTAGCTGTCACTTTTTGTGCCCGTAAACGTGTTTCCCTCAATGTACAGTTCGCTGCCAGCGCGGCAGTTTATAAAGCTTGCGCTTCCACTGAAAGATCCGGCATCAAAATAGCTGCCGTAGATATGCGCCTTGCCATACCTGAAAAGCGGCTGGCGCGCATTGATGTTGTACCAGTAATTATTCGCAAACGTAACACGCATATCACTGTCGCTGTAGCCCTCTGAATTGACTCCGGGTCCTTCGTCGCTGGAACCACACAGACAGGCCTTGTAGTGGTCGTGGAAATAACAGTTGCTGACCGTAATCCATGTCGCGCCATTTTTTATATCCAGCAGCCCGTCATACCAGTCCTTCGCAAAATCACTGTCGCTGGAGTTAGTCACCGTCTTTCCGTTTATATCCAGAGGCGTTGTATTTGACCGCAGTTCGCAATGGTCTACCCACACATGTCTTGCACCATTCAGCGACAGCGCATCGTTTCCGCTGCCAGCATAGTCTGAAAGCGTGTCATAGGCGATAACTTCACCAAGAATCAGGTTACGGATAATCACGTTCTGCCCGCTGACGCGAAGCTCTATGTTCTTAAGACCTGCGCCTGTCACCACGCCATACAGCGTTTTGTTCGAGCCGATAGAGCAGATGATGCTCTTGTTGTTGCTCGTGCAAATTCTGCTGCTGCTGGTAAACTTGACGATATACGGCGTATCTCCAGATAATTTGCTGGCAGCAGCCGTTAAGTCAGAAAGCGAGCTGATTGTCAGTGTTTCGCCGCCTGCGCCGCCGCTGATTGTATAGGCAGCATCGCTCCTGTCAGCAGTAATTCCAGCATATCCGGTCAGGGCAGAGTCCGGCGTGTAGCCTGAGGGGATACAATGCGCAGAAACCGTTACGTCATCAGAAATTGTGAACGTGTAGTTTTCTTCCGTGGAAGCGACAAAATCGCCGGAAGCCGTCCGGCCATGCCAGACATCAAACTGGTACCCGCTGTTTGCAGTTGCACTCAGCGTAACGGAGGCGCCTTCTTTGTAGAAATCCTGAACTGGAGTGACAGTTGCGCTTCCAAAATCGCCGCTTGCAGCAACAGAGTAGAAGGCAAGGCTATTGGAACCGGCCCCAAGACCGCTTCCCCTAATCTGAATGTAGTCGATATTGGATAGATAGCCGCTTGCCGTATAGGTACAGGTCGTCGCTGTCGTATCAACACCGGAAGGGTAGACCGCGTCCGGCATTTCGGTTCCGCTCGGCACTGCTATAACACGAATCTGGTTTTCGCCGGCATCAAGATGTACCGTAATTTCATTGGAATCTTCCCAAATCTGATGATAGGTGAGAGCATTTCCGGCGGTATCATAGCTTTTAATATTGTCATTTTTGCCGTTTTTACTTGTCCAGTTAAGATAAAGTATGTCACTGTCGACAGCGCCGTTTACGACAATGTATGCTCCGCGCAAATCGGTTTTGGAACCCCAGTATGCATAGTGGAGCAACACCGCCGCATCCTGCTCTGCCGCCGCATACACTGAATAAACCAGGCTGTCGCCCGTTCCCTGGCTAAAGCCTTCAAAAAAAGAACTGCCCGAAAAGCCGGAATAATTCTGATTAGATGACAGAGAACCCGTGCTGCTTACAAAGCCGTATGCCGAGTTTTCATCGTCAATGATGAATGTTTCTCCATCCGTTACTGTAACGGTCGCTGTTGCGGTAAGGCTTGGTACTGCGACGCTTTTTACGGTAACGGATACTTTGGTGCCGCTCGTCACGCTGTCAGAAACGCTTACAACGCCCGAGTCGCTGACAGTCACATTGTCGTTATCTGACACAAACGTAACTGCCTGATTTGTCGTGTCTTCCGGAGTAAAACACGGCACGATGTCACAGGAACCGCCTGCCTGCACGACAAACGCACTCTTTTTAAGGCTGAGCGCTGTAGGCAAAACCGGCTTAACCGTCAGTTCCAGTTCTGCGCTGACAGAATCGTCCGCGGCACTTACCGCAGTAATCGTTACCGTGCCTTCCGCAACTCCTGTTATCGTGCCGGAGCTGTCGACAGTCGCAATATTTTCGTCAGAAGAGCTCCAGGTAAGTGTTTTATATGAAGCATTGGCCGGGGTATACGCCGGGGTCACACTTGCAGTCCGGCCCAGATAGCATGTTTCGGCTGACAGCGACAGGCCTGTCAAAGCAACTTCGGCCACCGAAATGGTGTAGCTCTTTGAAATCGTCTCGTCGTATGAGGCAGTGACTGTTACCGTGCTGCTTCCTATGGCAGCTCCTTTCAGTACGCATTCCGAAGAATCCCAGCTGACAGCCTCTTCGTCACCCTCTGAGACGACAGTAATTGTATATCCCTTGTTTGTGGCATTTTCTGGCGTAAAATCCGGGCTGACAGATACCTCGTTATTCAGCGAAAGCATATACCCGGTTTCGGTTTTAATTGCTGACAGCGCCGTATCGAGCGATATATCTGTCAGCGCGACCGTACTGTCGCCGTCATCACCACTGCTGCTTGCACAACCGGCGGCCGCAAAAAGAACTGCCAGTGCACATAGTCCATAAAACGCTTTTTTCATAAAAAAAATACCCCGCATGTACTGATTGAATCAGTATATAGCAAGGTATTTTTCATGAAACGACTGCGAATAGGATAAAAACGACAACGCAGTGCAAAATACACTGCGCATGCCGTGCACTTACAGTGCGCGCCGCTATCTGCAGGCGCAGCAACAGCGTTTAGTTTGCTCCTGAACGGTAGGCTTCGTATTTTGCAAGTACTTCCGGATCGGCCTTACCGCACAGGCTTACGATTACGGCAACAAGGCCGCAGCACATAAAGCCCGGCAGGATTTCATACACGTCAAAGATGCCGCCGTGGAGAGCGTGCCAGATGATGACGGTAACTGCGCCCGCGACAAGACCTGCCATTGCACCGTTGCGGGTCGTGCGCTTCCAGAACAGCGCAAGCAAAATGAGCGGACCAAGCGTTGAGCCAAAACCAGCCCATGCATAGCTTACAAGACTGAAAATCGAGCTGTTCTGATCAAGGGCAATCACATAGGCTACAGCAGCAATCGCAAATACGGCTACGCGGCTCACAGTAAGCACCTGTTTGTCAGTAGCCTTTCTGTTAATAAGGCCCTTGTAAATGTCCTGACTGAAGGATGATGAAGCTACCAGCAGCTGGCTGTCAGCAGTACTCATCGCCGCCGCAAGAATGGCACACAGGAAGATGCCGCCTAAGAATGCCGGGAACATCAGTTTGATTGTCTCGCTGAAGACGGTTTCTGCGGCACTAGTGTTCAGCACATCCGGAAGATATACCGTACCCAGAGAGCCTGCAAGAACTGCAACACCAAGGGCGATGATAACCCATACAATCGCAATGCGGCGGCTCAGCTTTACTTCCTCGGCACTGCGAATACCCATAAAGCGCACGATAAAATGCGGCATACCAAAATAGCCCAAGCCCCATACGACAGCAGAGATGATTGATACAACACTGAAGCTTTGGTTACGCGTAAATGCTGCCTGCATTTTTTCACTTACCGAGTTAAAATCACCGTTCATTGCCCGCCGGCTGAAATCTGCGACTTTTGCGAATGCCTCAGAGGGACCGCCAAGCACGACCAGCATGGTCACGCCGGTAATCAGAAGCGCGATGAACATCAGCATTCCCTGTACGAAATCCGTCGAGCAGACTGCAAGATACCCGCCCATAATCGTATAAGACAAAATGACAACAAGGCCGATTGTCAGACCGGCGTGATAGGGCAGGCCAAAGACAGAATTCAGAAGCTTGGCACAGGCAACGAAGCCGGAAGCAACGTAAATCGTAAAGAACAGCAGGTTAAAAATCACCATGACTGTGGCAATCAGATGCTTGTCATCATTAAAGCGTTTTGTCAAAAACTCCGGAATCGTAATAGAATTGCCAAAGGCTTCGGTGCATTTACGAAGCGGCTTTGCAACAATCAGCCAGCTCAAGTATGTGCCGACAGCAAGTCCAACTGCCGTCCAGAACGCTTCTTTCATGCCGCCCAGGTAGGCAAGGCCCGGCAAGCCCATCAGAAGCCAGCCGCTCATGTCGCTTGCTTCTGCACTTAAAGCGGTCATCCAGGGACCGACGTTGCGGCCGCCAAGGAAGAAGTCCATTGCGCTGTTATTGCGCTTTGCATTCCTGAGGCCAATATACACCATAAAAGCCAGATACAAGGCAAATGCCAGCAAGCTGGCAAGTCGTGCTGAAATCATACTTTTTCTCCTGTAGTAAAAATGCAGTAACCGCATTATGAGTGAAAAAGCCGGGGCTTGCAATGGGGTGCGGGCTTTCCTTGCGGTGTTTTTTTCGCTACACTCACTTTATGCAATTTCTTCAATTCAATGATGTTTCTTTTACCTATCCGCCGGTTGAAGGCGATATAGATGCAGACGGCAAGCAGATTGTGCCGCGCCCGGTTTTCGAGCATTTTTCTGCGGAACTGCCGCAGGGCTTTGTCAGCTTTGTCGGTCAGAACGGCTGCGGAAAAAGCACGCTGCTCCTGCTTGCAAGCGGACGACTGATGCCGCAGACAGGAAGCGTTACCCTGCTGGGACAAAATCCCGCACTGCTGGAACAGGAGCCGAAAAACCTGCTGGCATCCGTCATTTACCAGAACATGGAATTTGAAAGCCAGGACAAGGTGAGCGAGCTGCTGGCTCAGGTGTATGCTGGCGGCACACTTAAGGCAAAGGCATCCGGCATCCGGGACAGCAATGCTGACCTGCTTTCAGAATGTATCGATGTATTTGAACTTGAAGGCGTCCTTAATCATACCCTTACCGGCATCAGCAAAGGCGAAATGCAGCGCGTACTTCTCGCGTTTGCTCTGCTGTACGGAAGCGCAAGCATTTTTATGGATGAACCGCTTTTCGCCATGGAAGAGCCTCAAAAAGAGCGCGCGCTCGCGTATCTGCGCGATTTCGTACATAAAACCGGCACTTCAATCTATCTTTCCATGCACGAACTGGATTTAACGCGCCGCTATGCTGATACCGTGCTGCTGTTTTACCCGAACCGTGACATGGACATGGGCACTCCGGAAGAAGTGCTTACAAAAGATGCGCTCGAAAAAGCATACGGCGTGCCACATGTACTCTTAAAAGACGGCGAAGAATACACCAGAAAACACTTGCAGGATGTAAGCGAAGCGATTAAAGACCTTAACGAACGCAAGGCTGGCGACTAACCACCTGCAGGCGGCGCTGACAGTACGGGCAGTTCTGGCATAGCACGGGCTATGCCAGCATTACTGGCACCGGCAATGCCGGGGGGAGCCTGGCACGCAAGTCTTTCCGGCAGGCAAACCTTTCTGGCGCGCCCTGCCTTACTGTCAATGCTGAAAGTACGGCGCCGCCGTTACTCTGCAGTTTGCTGCGCCCGTAACAGCGCCTCAACTTTATCTGTAAACACTTTCGGGCAGACAAACTGACTCTCGCCCGTTTTTACTTCCACGCACATCTGACTGACCGTGCCTTTTGTCGTCAGCTCGCCGGTTTCGGCATTATACAGCTCGAAATGCATGCGCAGCATGTTCTCGTATTCATCAAGGATGGCTTTTGCCCGGCAGGTATCCCCAAAGCGCAGGGATTTCATGTACTTCACTTTGACTTCGGTAACAGGAAATACATAACCGCTCTCTTCCATATCAAGATAGGTATACCCAATTTTATCCAGCAAGGCACAGCGGGCTTTATCAAAATAATTGATGTAATTGCCGTGCCAGGCTATGCGCATGGAATCCACTTCATAAAACTCAATCTTAAAGACTACTTCTGCAGTCAGCGTATGCGGGTCTAATCTTTTCGCCATGGCATCAGTGTATCGCACTGGGCTAACCGTGTGCAAGCTTCAGCTACAGGCCGTCAGTTCGTCGGCCGCCGGAAAAAGCGCCCGAGAATCTGCTTCGACTGCAGGATATTAATAAATGCACCGGGATCTATGCGCCGAATTTCTGTAGCAATCATCTGCGATTCCTCTCCGCTCAAAACTGAATAGAGCATTTTTTTGGGCTTACCGGTGTAGCACCCGGTTCCCACAAAAAGCGTGGCATCGTGCTTTCCCACATCCCGGATAATCTGGTACGCCTCGTCGCTTTTTTCTGTAATGACAAGCATCGTTGTCTTCGCATAGCGGCGGTACAGGAAGTTTACAATCTGCGTCGAGGAATACTGAAAGATAATGGAATACAGCGCCCGGTCCCAGCTAAAAAGCAGCGCCGCCACCAAAAGGACGATTACATTTCCTGCAAGTATGGCGTTAAAGGCATTGCGCCCCGTACGCTCGGAAATCAGAATTGCGATAAAATCCGTGCCGCCGCTGGTAGCATCAGCAGAAAGGCACAGCGACACTGCAATACCGTTCACGATACCGCCGAATACAGCGCACAAAAGCAAATCCCCCGTCACAGGGAACGAGGGAAGCAGATCCGTCAAAAAACCGGAAATAACAATCATCAGGCAGGAGTAGAGCGTAAAATTTTTGCCGATGAGCTTAAAGCTGATGGCAGCCGGAATTGCATTCATCGTCCACAAAAGCGCACTGAACGGAATATGAATGCCGAAAAAGCGAAGGAACACCTCCTGCAGCAGAAGCACAACTCCAGTAAATCCGCCGGGAAGCAGCCCTGCAGAATGGACGAACGTGTTAAGGTTTACTGACATCAGCACGGCGCCAAGACAAATTAAGAGAAAGCGCACTGCCGGATGCGGGATTTTGTAAGCACTGTGAATTGGCGGTTTACTCATAGTATCTCCCTGCGAAAAACTTGCGGCGCAGCACACGAAACAGCAGCACGGGGCTTCTGAGAATCATGCCGCAGCACAACTGTGTAAACACGGCAGAAATGCGTATGTTGTCCCGGACGGCGTGAAAATTAGAAATGCCGTCGCTGGGATAGGTCACCCACACCGGATAAAAGCGGTAGCTTAGCCCCCGCCAGATAAGGCGGACAAGAATGTCGATATCAAAGCCCATGCGCCTGTCAAACCGGGCCGAATGAGTAAAGCGCCAGGTTTCTTCTACCGGATAAATGCGGAATCCGCAGAGCGCATCGGCAATATCCCGCTTCCAGCACACGAGGTTCGTCCAGCCGTTGGCAAACTTGCGGCCGTTTTTGCGGTGAGCTGGCGCTGTTTCATCATATTGAGGGTAGCCGCAGATAAGTGCTGACGGATTTTCTGCCGCCCGCTCAAAGAAAAATGGAATGCTGCTGGTGTCGTGCTGACCGTCGGCATCTATCTGAAGCACATGCGTCAGCCCCATCTCCCGGGCTTTTTCCATGCCGGCTGCAAATGCACCGCCTTTTCCGCTGTTGCGTTCAAGAGTCACCAGCGTAACAACATCAGGATAGGTACCGGCAATCTGAGCGAGATAGTTCTTGGTCTCAGTTTCGTTTCCGTCGTCAACAAGGATGATGGGCAGATTCAGCGGAGCAAGAGACGCCACGACGGCAGTACAAGCTTTTCCATGCCGGTAGACTGGAATTATAATGCCATTCTTCATGCCGATTATTGTAGCATTTACCTACCGTTTTTGCTACAATAACGCCAAAAGGTGGTTTTATGACGACATTTCAAGGTATTCTGTTAGGCGTAATTCAGGGAATTGCTGAATTCCTGCCGATTTCTTCAAGCGGACATCTTAAGCTTGCGCAAATTTTACTGGGACTGAACGACGTTCCGCTCCTGTTTGACGTATTCCTGCATGTGGCAACGCTCTGCGCCGTCCTGCTGTACTTCCGCAGAATTATCGGGCGACTCATCAGTGTATTATTCCGCTGGATTTTCCGTCGTCCGCTGCCCCGCCACACATCCGCTGTCGCCGAAAAACAAGACCGCCGCATGATTCTGACGATTATCATCACGACAGCTGTAACCGGCGTCATCGGTTTTGTTACCAGCAAATTCATTCCGGAGCTTTCCATATACGCTACCTGCATCGGCTTCCTGTTTACCGCAGCAATCTTAATTGGAAGCGCAGTAACAGATAAGCTTATTTCACTGCATTACGCTGCTTCCAGCGGCGTTCGCGGCGACCGTCCCTTTACAGGCGTGCGCTGGTGGCAGGCGCTGATTATCGGTTTTGCACAGGGCATCGGCACGCTTCCGGGCGTCAGCCGCAGCGGCTCTACCATCGCAGGCGCACTTTTTTCCGGTGTTGACCGCGTTTCTGCCGGTGAATACTCATTCATCGTATCTATTCCCGCAATTTTAGGCGCATTCATTCTGGAACTGAAAGATTTGGACGCCGTTGCCGGCTCTATCGGAGCTTCTCCTGTCATCGCAGGCTGCGCCGCCGCTTTTGCTGCCGGCTACCTCGCCCTGACCTGGCTTATGCGCCTTATCCGCAAGGGACGCCTGGAATGGTTCGCAGCATACCTGATTCCGCTTGGCGTTTTAGGCCTTATCTTCCTGTAATCGCAGAACAAGCAGCGTTTCCCCTAGACCAAGCATGAAAGCTATCCGTTTCTGGCATACCGACAGTGTTTCTGACAGACAGTCGCGTAAGTGCAAGGCTGCAGTTCTTGCGCTGACAGCGGCTGTGCTGTGGTTCCCGGCGGCAGACGTATACGACCATCCGCTCTCCAGTGAAAACAGTCCGGCTTTTACGGAAATCTGTACGGCTCTTTCTGAAGCCGCCGTGCAGCGCGGAAATTTTACGCAGACAAAGCACATCGCTACAATAAACCGTTCCATCGTTTCAAGCGGCACCTACATCATCGCCGCCAACAGCACGGCATCCGCCGGCGGCATCGTCTGGCAGACAAAAAAGCCGTTTGCTTCCACCATGACTGTCTCGGAGCGGGGAATCCTTCAGACCACTGCCAGCGGAAAGCAGACAAAACTCGACGCCGCAGGAAACGCAACATTCCGGGAACTCTCTGCAGTCATCAGCTCCGTTTTCCGCGGAGATGCGGCCATGCTGACAGAGCATTTTACGGTATTTTTTGAGCAGACAGCGGAAAAGAACAGCTGGCAGGCGGCATTAAAACCTAAAGACAGTACCTTACAGCAGATGATTTCTTCTATTGTGATGACCGGCACCAGCAAAAGTCCGGCACAATCTTTGCATGCAGCGCGCTCGCTCATCACTTCCATCACCATGAACGAACCAAGCGGCGACAGCATACGCTACGATTTTTCAGAACAGCGTTTTTCTACTTCTTTAAGCGAGGAAGAAGCGCGCCTGTTTGCTTTCTAAAAAAACTGATTGCTGATACAATCCAGCCGATGACTTTTCACACTGATTTTTTGGCACGAAAGGCGCCCTGCACGCGGCGTTCTGCACGGCTTGCGCTGATTTGCCTGATTTTTTACGCAGCACTTGCAGCGGCTTTTTTGCTTTCGCTCGCTGTTCTGCCCGCACCCCGTTTTAATACCAGCCTTTTTGACATTCTGCCGCCGTCCCACAGCCTTAAACAGGCAGCAAAAGCAGACGCCGCGCTAGGGAGCCGTACCAGCAGGTCTGTGACGCTGCTTGCTTACAGCGAAGATTTTTCCCGCGCGAAAGCCGCTGCCGAAAGGTTCTACCGCGCGTTTTTGCCGAACGCAGCGCCCGAAAAATCAGCCGAAGCTACTGACCTCGAATCGGCTGCTTCCGGACTGGCAGCGCCAGAAGCCGAAATGCCGGCTCTGCCCGCCGTTCCAGCCTGTTTTGAAGAACTTTCGCTCTATGCTGGAAGCGACATGGCCTCGGAGCTTACCGGCTTTTTATCAGACAACCGCTTCGTCCTCCTGGACGGAGACACCATCGAATCGCTGGAGCAGGGGAGGGCAGAAACAGTAGCCGAAGAAGCGCTTTCCCGCATTTTCGGCATGGGCATGTACGGGCTTACAGACTTTTCCTCTCTGGAAGACGACCCTTTTGACCTTGCCGGAGGCGCCTTGCTGAGGATTCTTTCGCTTGCAGGAGCCAACACTGGCGCCATGCAGATACACGAGGGCGTACTTGCAGCAGAGCATGACGGCCTCTGGTTCGTACTCCTGCGAGGCATTTTAACGCCAGATTCCACATCGCTTACGACAAGCAGCGCTGCAGTCCCTGCCATCTACAAAAGCTGCGCCGCAATAACCGCCGACAGCGGCGTACGTTTTGCCTACAGCGGAGTGCCGTTCCACAGCTGGGAAAGCGCTTCCAGCGTCCAGAAACAGGTGACGGTCATTTCCATAGCCGGAATCCTGCTCATAATCCTGCTGTTCCTGTATATTTTCCGCAGTCCGCTTCCCGCGTTGATTTCTGCACTTGCCGTTGCCGTTTCCTGCGGGACGGGCCTCGTGACAGTGCTTTTGTTTTTCCGTGAAATCCACGTGCTGACCTTTGTGTTCGGAACGACGCTTATCGGCACCAGCCTTGATTATTCAATTCATTTTTTCGTGCACTGGAAAGCTGATGCCGCCTGTGCAGATGGAAACGCTGTCAGCAGAAAGATTCGCCGGGGAATTCTCCTGAGTTTTATCTCCACCGAGATTTGCTTTGCATCTTTATTTCTTGCGCCGTTTCCGTTTTTACGACAGGTTGCCGTTTTCCTGTTTACCGGCCTGCTGAGCGCATTTCTGTGGGTGCTCTGCCTGTACCCGTCACTCCCGCTTCCTGCCGCACCGGCCAGAACGCTCCCCAAACACGGCGCATTTTGGAAAAAGCCTGCATCTGGCACTGTGCCGCCGCGTTCCCCACAGTCTTTTGGCACACGGCTTTGCACCGCACGCAATTTTTCTGCACGGCATTTTACCACACGCGTACCAGTAATTATCCTCGCGCTGGCAGCCATTACGCTGCTAGCTCTAAGAAACCAACTGCAGATTGATAACAACCTGCGGGATATGTATACAATGAGCGAACATCTGTTCGAAAGCGAAAAGATTACGGCACAGGTACTGGACTACGGCTCTGCCGGCTGGTACTACCTTGTTTCCGGCGACAGTCCCGAGGCAGTGCTTCAAACAGAAGAAATGCTTACGCAGAGACTCGACGCTGCCACTAACGGCGGATTATTGCAGAGTTATCTGGCCGTCACCAGCTTTATTCCCTCAGTAAAAACGCAGGAACAAAGCTACAGGGCGGCAGAGGCATTACTTCCGCTTGCAAAAAGTCAGTACGAAACGCTTGGCTTTAGCGCGGAGGCAGGCACCGCACGATTTGCCACACAGTACAAGGCTGCAGCCAAAAAGCGCATCAGCCTGGAAAGCCGCCTGCCAGCCGCCGTAAAAAGCATTATTGCAAATCTCTGGCTCGGGGAAGTTGACGGTGTTTTCTGCAGCGTCGTTATGCCGCTCCACACGGCAGCTGAAGAAGCCGTTTTTCGCGACCTTGCGGCAGATATTCCGGGAGTCGCCTTCGTAAACAAAGTGTCCGATGTCGGCACAGAACTGAATCAGCTGACAGCCATCATGCTCAAACTGCTGTCGGCAGCCTTTGTACTTGTCCTAATACTGCTTGCATTCTTTTATCCGGCGCGAGTCCTCTTCCGCATCGCCCTGATTCCGCTAACCACCGTACTGACGACCATTGCCGTCCTTACGCTTACCGGAAAACCCGTCGGCTTTTTCAGCGTTACGGGCATGGTGCTTGTTTTCGGACTCGGGCTTGATTACATCATCTACGCCATAGAAGGCGCTGCTGCAGACGACGACAAGGCAGATTCTCATCTCAACAGATTCGCCATCGGCCTTTCCTTTTTAACGACAGCCGTGTCCTTTGGCGCATTAACCTTTATCAGCTTTGCTCCCGTTCACACAATCGGCCTGACCGTTACTGCCGGGCTTACAACAGCCTGCCTCTGCGCGTTCTGCACGGCTCTTCCTCAGGCAAAATCAGCGCAACCGCCCTCTGCACCGGCCCCACAAGATTCACAATCACCCGGGCATTTTAAAGCGCCTTCATCACCACAAAAATAAAATTTTGACAAAATCTAAAAAATAGCCTTAAAATTAACCATCGCAATCAGGGGGCCCTTTGCACAGATACCTGCGTTGGTTAGTTTTAAAAGCATTTTTTCTCTGTATCACGCTGACGCTGCTGTCAGCCTGTGCTTTATTCAACACACCGACGGAAGAAGAAGGTTCCCCAAAAAATAGTGACTGGCTTTTCCTTATCTATTGTGACGCTGACAATAATCTGAATGATGAGCTTTGGAAAGACATTTTCTATGCCGAATATGGACTTTCGCAGCTTCGTGACGGTTCTTCCGCAAGCCCGCTTGCAACTGTCATCGTTTTATGGGACGGGCAAAGTGAGTCCGAAGCAAAAAAATGGAAAAACACCCGCATTCATCCGGAAGCCGGCATTTACAAACTTGGCAGCAGCATGGAGCTGTCGCCAGATTTACAGACAGACTGGTGGCTCGCCGCCGACACCGAGGACTTGACGGCTACAGCTTCTTCGTGGCTTACGGCCGAACCTGATATGGGCGACGTTCAGACGCTTGCAAGCTTTCTGCAGTGGGCGAACAATCATTTTTCTTCTGACAACACCGTGCTGGTACTAAACAACCACGGAAACGGCACCGAATTTGAAAACGTCAGCGGTGGATTTTCCGCCGCCCGCTCTCTTTGCGCCGACGAAACCAGTAGCAGCAATACCATACTGACAGCTGTTGACATAAGAGACGCCATCAATTACGCAAACATTCACATAAACACAATCTGGATGGACTGCTGTCTGCAAGGCTCGGCGGAAATCGCCTATCTGCTGAGCGGCTGCGCCGATTACCTGCTTGCAAGCCCCAACATATCGTATGCAAATAAATACGACGTCATTTTCAGAAACCTGCCGAATGTCAGCTCAGGGGATGATTTCGGCCAGTTAGTAGTCGCATCCTATGCCTACAACATGAAATCTTATTGCGCAAAGACAAATGACAACAGGGACAGAACCAGCTACGACACCGTGCTGACGCAGGTACAATATAGCCTTCGTGCAGAACTCCAGGAATCGCTGTACAGGGACATAGACGCGCTCGCCGGGCTGCTGCTAAAAGACGAAGAGCTTGCCGTAACAGTCTACGACACCTTCCTAAAGCAAGACCGCAGCAATGTTGATAACTGCAAGGGCATGGCTTACAGCGCAACCTATGCAGATGTAAACGACATCGGCTATTTCTGCCGGAATCTCTGCCAGGCCTCCGAAGACTGCAACATCCCCGCAGAAATCAAACAGGCTGCCAGTGCCGTATCCTCTGACCTTACCCGCATCATTCAGACTTCCTGGATGGGAAAAATGGGGTATGGCTCGTTCAACTGTAATGCATTCCAGTATGATGCCGTATCCGAAAACTGCATCTATCAAAAGAATCTTTCTGCTTTTATTGAACTTGCCGAATTGAGTCAAACCGAGTTTACCTGCGAAGACTGCCAGCTAGGCCTTACGATTGTTACGCAACCCAGACTGTCCGGACTCTGGTCATCCTACAGCGAAAAAACCGGCTACAGCAAAAACTGGGGTATGCTACTAAGGCTCTGGGAACAGCATATCTCTCATTAAACTGAGAGTTTAAAATCTTAAGAATAAAAATTCGCAAAACTGTTTTTGCGTGCTATACTGAAAAAAATAGAGGCTTATCTATGCTTTCACGGATTTACGCCGGCAGTACACCTGCCGCAACTGTTATTATTTCAATTTCAATGGCGCTTATAGCCGGTTTTTTAATGACCCGGGTTACTAAACGACTCAGGCTCCCCAATGTGACTGCGTACATCATAGCAGGCATTCTTATTGGCCCGTTCTGTCTGAACTTAGTCCCACGGCAGATTATTTCCGGCACCAGCTTTCTTTCCGATATTGCGCTTGCCTTTATAGCTTTTAGCACCGGCGAGTTTTTCCGCACCGACACGCTGCGCAAAAACGGCGTAAAGGTCATTGCCATTACTTTGCTGGAAGCAATGGCTGCCAGCACATTCGTCTTTATTGTAACATTCTGGATTCTGCACCTCGAACTGGCATTTTCAGTTGTTCTTGCAGCACTTGCCGCGGCCACCGCTCCAGCTTCCACGATGATGACAATCCGCCAGACTGGCGCTAAGGGAGATTTTGTCGAAACACTGCTGCAGGTAGTCGCCTTCGATAACATTGTAGCGCTCGTTGCCTACAGCGTCGCCATCTCCATCGCAGTACATTCCTATGCAGGCGGCGCTTTTTCGATACGGCGGATTTTTGTGCCGGTGCTTACCAACTGCGGCGTTCTCTTTCTGGGCATTCTTTTTGGCGTTCTGCTGATGATTATGCTGCGCCCAAAAACGCGCTCCACCGACAACCGCCTGATTATTGCCGTTGCCATGCTGTTTTCGTTCTGCGGCATATGCACCATTTTCGAAGTGTCTCCGCTTCTCGGCTGCATGAGCATGGCAACCACCTACATCAACATGACTGACGACGACAAGCTTTTTAAGCAGCTCAGCTATTTTAGCCCGCCGCTTCTGCTGCTTTTCTTTGTCCGCAGCGGCATGTCTTTTGACCTGCAGTCACTTGTAAATCCCTCCGGCGCCGTAGGAAGCGCGTCACTCCTTCTGATTGGCGTGCTGTACTTTATCGCCCGCATCGCCGGAAAATACAGCGGTGCATGGGCAGGCTGTTTCCTTGTGCACAAAAGCCCCAACACGCGGCGGTATCTGGGACTTGCGCTCATTCCGCAGGCAGGCGTTGCCATAGGCCTTGCCGAACTGGGCGCTCGCACGCTGCAAGGAGAGGCCGGCGATGCACTCCTAACGATTATACTTGCTTCAAGCGTCCTCTACGAACTGATTGGACCCGCCTGCGGAAAGCTTGCGCTTTATCTTTCAAAATCATACTCAAACAAGCTCGAAGATTTGGCGCCGGTCAGCACAACCGCTCCCGACGGCAAGGAAAAAACGCAGCTGGAAATTCTTATTGAGCGCATTCAGAAAATCCAGGAGGAACTGCCGCTGCACACGGTAAACGAGGAAGAAGAAGCCTACACAGAAGCGGCTGAACGCCATTCTGCCACTATTTTTGGAGAAATACCGAAAGGATATACAGAAAGTTTCAGGAGGCCCCGATGAATACACAGATTATAGACCCGATTGCAGCCCTGCTTGGCAGCTGGTCAATTACACTTAACACCAGCTCAATTTTGCTCAGACTGTTTGCATCTCTGGTGCTGTCTGCCGTCTTGGGCTGGGAACGCTCCAGCAAGCGGCATTCGGCGGGGTTCCGCACGTTTATCGTCGTTACGCTTGCTGGCACCGTCGTTATGATGCTCGACATTTATATTGCGCGCACCTTTGGTACCAGCTTCTTCTTTCTGTCAGCAGCGTCAGTTTTAGCGGCAGCCCGCATTGCAACGCGCACGCTGTTTTTCAGCTCCCGCAATCAGATTATGGGCTTAACAACCTCGGTCGCGCTCTGGGCAAGCTGTATTCTCGGACTTGCGCTGGGAGCCGGCTTTTACACCGTAACGCTGGTTTCGTATGCACTGCTTTTGTTCTGCCTGAACTACCTGCCTGTGCTGGAATTCTACCTGAAAAACCGCTCCAATCACTTCGAGATTCACCTGGAGTTAAAAAACAGCCTGAACCTGCAGAACTTTGTCACCACAATCCGCAAGCTGGGCCTTCGCATCGACGCCATCGAAATGAACCCGGCCTATGCCAACAGCGGACTGAGTGTCTACTCCATCGCAATTTCCATCAGCAGCACAGAGCTTAAAAAATACAAAACCCATAAAGAGATTATAGAAGCCCTGTGCACGCTGGATTATGTCTACCACATTGAGGAAATGTGAGTTATAGCTAGACTTCCATGTCTAGCTATAACTCAGCGAGTTTGCTGTGCAAACTCGTCAGGCTTTTATGTGTGCGCGTCCATGCGCCGGGCTGGCGACATCCTTGTCTAGAGTTTATTCAGCGAGTTTGCCTTGCAAACTCGTCAAGCATTCATCTGTGCGCGTCCATGCGCCGGGCGGGCGACGGGGATGTGCTGCTGGTGCAGGACGAGCCGCAAAGGGCTTACTCAGCAGATTTGCGCTCTTCCAGGTAGATATGATGCGGAAGGCCGCTCACGTAAATAGGCGTAAGCTCTGCCTGCACGAGCGGCATTGCGTATTCAATAAATGCCGGAAGCATCTGCGTGTGATCTTCATTTATCCATTCAAGCGGCACTTTCTTTTCAAGATTAGCAACCTCGCTGATAGGATGCAGCTCCGTAGTGCACTGGTACGGCGCATTAGACAGGCGCTTGATGGCAACCATTTCGCCGGTGTGCCCCTCAAATGCAGCCTTAACGGCAGCGCCACCCACCTGATACGCCTCGGTAATATCGGTACGGCTGGTTACATGGCCGGCACAGCGCTGCAGCGTAGAAAGCTCTATGCTGCGGGTTTTTGTATTCAGTGCGCGGGCAACCGTATTCGCAAGGAACCGCGCCGTTCCTGTAAGCGCCTTGTGACCAAATGCGTCGACAGCATGCACGTCATCGGCTAGCTCACAGACGTAGCGGCCATCCTCAAGCTTTACACCCTCGCTTACCGCAATCACCACACTGGCTTTCTGTGCCTGCATACGCTTTACTTTTTCCACAAACCGGTCAACATTGAACGGCACTTCCGGCAGACAAATCATATCCACGCCTTCGCAGTCCTCACTTTTTGCAAGAGCAGCAGCGGCTGTAAGCCATCCGGCATTGCGTCCCATTATCTCCACAATCGTTACATAGTTAGTGCCGTACACAGTGGCATCCCGGATGATTTCTTTCATTACCGTGCCAATATATTTTGCCGCGCTGCCATAGCCCGGGGTATGATCAGTTACGCACAAGTCATTATCAATCGTCTTTGGAACACCGATAAAACGAATGTCGCTGCCAATCTGCTTCCCGTACATGGCAAGCTTGTTTATCGTATCCATGGAATCGTTTCCACCAATATAGAAGAAATAGCCGATATTGAGTTTTTCAAGCAGCGCCATGATTTTTTCATATACCGGCCCTGCATCGGGAGCATCTAGCTCCGGAAGCTTGTAGCGGCAGCTTCCCAAATAGCTTGAAGGCGTACGTTTTAAGAGCTCTATATCCAGAGCGCCGTGAAGCTTTTCACCTAAATCCACGTACTTTTCCTGCAAAAGTCCCTGAATGCCGTGAACCATGCCGAAAACATGCTCGGCACCGCGGTCGCGTGCAGCTTCAAAGACACCGGCAAGGCTTGCGTTAATCACCGAAGTGGGACCACCAGACTGACCGACAATTGCGTTTTTCATTTTCTTCTCCGCATTTTTGTTTTTCTTGTAAATACGGCATTTTGCCATTAAAATTACAGTATCGTAAGTGTAACGCACCATAGTCCAAAAAGCTAGAAATATAAGGGACGATATATGACGGATAACGACCTCGCTGCTGATTATTACACCATTCCAGATTCTGTTCCCGGCGGTTTCTTCATCTACAACGCACAAGAACCCGAGGAAATAGTGTATGCTGATGCAAACGTCATAAAACTCTTCGGCTGTACCGACATAAAAGATTTTCGCGCCTTTACCAATAACAGCTTTATGGGCATGGTTTATCACGAAGACTTATACAAAATCGAAAATGCGATACAGAGCCAGACGCTTCATTCCGGCAAACGGCACGACTATGTCCGCTACCGCATTCAAACAAAAGACAATAAAATCCGCTATGTCGAAGATTTCGGCCATCTCGTCCACAGTCCGAACGGCAAAAGCTACTTTTACGTATTCATCGTAGACATGGACAAGGATGAATACTTTAACCATTCCAACTCCAGCTTTGCCGAAGAACACGTCTTTGCCCTGAGCCGCAACAACGACCTTTTAACCGGGCTGTTCAATATGCGCTACTTCCATGAAGAAGTGCAGAAAAAATTGTTCTCCCGCGAAGACCGCCTAAAGGGCATGGCATTCGTCCATTTTGACATCGCAAGCTTTAAGCTGTTCAACGAGCGCTACGGCTTCCAGAAAGGAGACGAGCTGCTCTGCGACGTTTCTGCCATCATTCATCAGGCTTTTCCGGAGCATTTTGCAGCGCGGCTTTCAAACGACCACTTTATCGTCTGCACACATGCGCCAAATGTCGAGGAGCTAGTCGAGGATGTCTACAAGAAAGTAAAGAAAATCATTCCCGGCGTCCGCATAGAGCTAAAAGCCGGCATTTACTACCTGGAAGACACCTGCGACGAAGCAGGATTTGCCTGCGACAGGGCCAGACTGGCCTGCAACAACATCAAACAACACTACGACGTTCACTTCGCAGTATACGATACTGACATCAGCAGAAAACTGCGCACTCAGCAGTACATTGCAGACCACATCGACGAAGCAATTGAAAACGACTTTATCAAAGTGTTCTACCAGCCGGTCATCAGAGTCGCCACAGGGGAAATCTGCGGATACGAGGCATTAGCGCGCTGGCAGGATCCGGTACACGGCATGCTGTCTCCGCAGGACTTTATCGAAACGCTCGAAAACTTTCATCTGATTCATAAGCTCGACAGCTACATTGTGCACAGGGTTTGCGCCGACTACAACAAACTGAGCGATGCAGGGGAACCTGTTGTTCCGGTATCAGTAAACCTGTCGCGGCTGGACTTCCAGCTGTGCAATATTTTCGACATTGTTAACGGCTACTGCGAAAAATACAACATGCCCAAATATCTTCTGGACATCGAAATCACCGAAAGCTCGCTAAACGATACAACGGGAGCGCTAAAGTACGAAATTGACCGCTTCCGCGCAAACGGGTATCAGATTTGGATTGATGACTTTGGAAGCGGCTACTCTTCGCTCAATGTTCTTAGTGAATACTCGTTCGACCTCCTCAAACTGGATATGAAATTCCTGCGCAGCATGAAAAACAATCCCAATGCCGGCACGCTCTTGTATTACATAGTCTATGCCGCTCAGGAAATGGGGCTTCAGGCGCTTACCGAAGGCGTAGAAACACAGGAACATTTTGATTTCTTAAAGAAAGTCGGCTGCAATAAAGCGCAGGGCTATTTGTTCAGCAAGCCGCTACCTCTTGAAGAATGCAGGGAATTCACCAGGGCAAAAGGAATGCAATGGGAGACTTCTGAACCTTAAGCTTTAGGAACACGGTATGGAAAAGGAAACGAAAACTAACGTTATCATTCTTTGCTTATTTATCATCTCTTTACTCGCAATTTTCAGCGGGTTTATGCTGCATCTTTACACCACGTATACATTCAACCACACCGAAAGAACAGTTACCGAGGGCGAAAGCACAGAATGTACGGTCGATTTACACCCGCGTGCAGGCATTGCTGATTCGTGGGATAAGCGTGATATAGCGTTCCAGAATCAAATCGTTACATTTACCGGCACAACCTACGACTGCACCGTCAAAAATTACAGCGATTACGTCATCTCAGACTGGAAATTAAGAATTGATGTCTTAAAAGAATGCTACATCAATAATTCCTGGTGTGGCACCGTGGACATTCACCAGACAATACCAGAAACCGGCAAAATGATTTCGCAGGAACTGGATTTACGCGACTACAAGGATGAAGACATCACGCTGCAACATTTTTACGTTTCTCAGGATTTGTACATTCCGCTGTCTCCCGGAGATTACATTTTGTACCGGCCATCAGAAATCTCGGGGGAGTTTCCGGTAAAAGCATTTAGCGACGAAGCGGGAAAAACAATCATCGGTTTTATTTTCTATCACTTAAAGGGACAGAATCTAGCCTTTAACAGCACCATCTACTACATGCTTACCCGCGGCATTCTGCAGGGAACCAAACCCAAGCTGCTGATTGCAGCCTTTGCCGTCTGGATTATGCTGTTAGTCATCAGAATCACCTTTATCCTGACATTCTCTAACTTAAAACGGGAATCTAACACCGTGCTTCGTGCCGTTTCCCGTATTTATGCCATTTTGTATAAGGTAAACCTTCTCGAAGACAGCTTCCAGGAAATCCGCGCAACAGAACTCTTGCATCGCTTTTTCGAAAAATACACCAGCGCAACAGCCGCATTAGTAGGCGTGCCGACAACATTTTACGGCTCCGGCTGCAGTAAAGAAGTCCGGGAATTTTACGATATCAAAACCTTAAAGCAGCGGCTTCTCAACAACGACACATTCCACACAGATTTTAAGAGCGCGGATTTACACGGCCCGGGAACCGCCCGCTGGTACCGCTCAAGCATCATCGTCTGTAAGCGCAACAAACAAAACGAACCTGTAGAAGTCATTTTCGGCCTGCGCGATGTAGATGAAGAAGTGCGGGAACGGGAAGAAAACGCCCAGATGATGGAGCGCTTTGCCACCGATTTAAGTAATGAGGTCGCAGAACGCACCCTGCATATTCAGGAAATACAGCAGCGAATCGTCGCAAGCCTCGGTGATATGATTGGCTCCCGCGACGGCAACACCGGCGGCCATGTAAAACGCACCAGTGCCGTAGTTAAATATCTTGTGGAAGAAATCCAGCGACGCAACAAAGAAGGAACTGCGCATCCCAAATTTAAGGCAATAACTCAAAAAATCGGGGAAGACATTATTCGCGCAGCTCCAATGCACGACCTGGGAAAGATTTTTATCGACACAAGCATCCTTTGCAAGCCCGGAAAGCTAACCGACGAAGAGTTTTCTATTATGAAAACACATTCCGAACACAGTGGCGAAATCGTAAATCTGGTTCTCCGGGATATTGAAGAAAAAACCTTTGTAGACATCGCCTACAACATTGCCCGCTACCACCACGAACGCTGGGATGGCAGCGGCTACCCGGAAGGAAACTCCGGCGGCAAAGCAGGGGAGGGGATTCCGCTTGAAGCCCGCATCATGGCTGTGGCAGACGTCTACGATGCGCTGGTAAGCGAACGCTGCTACAAAGAACCTATGAGCTTTGAACAGGCAAACAAAATCATGATTGACGGCATGGGAAAGCAGTTTGACCCCGACCTTGAGGTGATTTTCGTTACCTGCAGGCCGGCGTTAGAACACTATTATGCCGAAAACAAGAACTAAAAGTGGCGGTATTATACAAACACTGTATCTTTCTTTTGCTTGAAAGATTTGCTTTATAGGTTTATTCTGTATTTGTATTAAAGTTTTTTCTTAACTTTCCCATAACTTTTATAGGAGGACGTATGTCCAGAAAGAAACAGTCAATGGACGGAAACCAGGCGGCAGCGCACGTAGCGTATGCGTTCACTGAAGTAGCTGGTATCTATCCGATTACGCCGTCTTCACCGATGGCAGACTTTGTTGACCAGTGGTCAGCAAACGGACAGAAAAATATCTTCGGCACCAAACCGAAGGTTATCGAAATGGAATCAGAGGCTGGTGCAGCGGGTACTGTGCACGGTTCTCTTGCTTCTGGTGCGCTGACAACTACATTCACCGCATCACAGGGTCTTCTCCTTATGATTCCGAACATGTTCAAGATTGCAGCAGAGCAGCTGCCGACAGTCTTCCATGTTTCAGCACGTACCGTTGCAACACAGTCTTTGAACATCTTCGGCGACCACTCAGACGTATACGCCTGCCGCCAGACTGGCTTTGCAATGTGGGCAGAATCAAACCCGCAGGAAATCATGGACTTGGCTCCGGTTGCACACCTTTCAGCACTCGAAGGCCACGTTCCGTTCATCAACTTCTTCGACGGCTTCCGCACGTCACACGAAATCCAGAAAATCGAGCTTTGGGACTATGCTGACCTGAAAGACATGGTCAACATGGACGCTGTAAAAGCATTCCGAGACCACGCTTTGAACCCTGAGCACCCGGCAATGCGCGGCTCACACGAAAACGGCGACGTTTTCTTCCAGCACCGCGAAGCTTGTAACTCAACATACGACAACCTGCCGAAAGTAGTACAGAAGTACCTGGACATGGTGAACAAGAAGCTGGGCACCAACTACAAGCTGATGGACTACTATGGCGCACCGGACGCAGACCGCGTAATCGTCGCTATGGGCTCAATCTGCGATGTTGCAGAAGAAGTCATCGACTACCTCTCAAAGAAAGGCGAGAAAGTTGGTCTTATCAAGATTCACCTCTACCGCCCGTGGGTCAAAGAAGCATTCCTTAACGTGCTTCCCAAGACCGTTAAAAAGCTGGCAGTTCTTGACCGCACCAAGGAACCGGGTTCTCTTGGCGAACCGCTTTTCCTGGACGTTGCAACAACATTGCGCGAAGCAGGCCTGAACGACATTACACTCGTTGGCGGACGCTACGGCCTGGGTTCAAAAGACACACCGCCTTCAAGCGTATTCGCAATCTACAAAGAGCTTGAGAAAGCAGAGCCCAAGAGCCGCTTTACTATCGGTATCGTGGATGATGTTACCAACCTGTCTTTGCCGGAAGTCAAACCGGCTCCGATTACTTCTGCAGAAGGCACCATCGAGTGCAAATTCTGGGGTATCGGCGGTGACGGTACAGTCGGTGCAAACAAAGACTCTACCAAGATCATCGGTGACCACACTGACAAATACATCCAGGCATACTTCCAGTACGACTCAAAGAAGACTGGCGGTATCACCATCAGCCACCTGCGCTTTGGCGACAAACCGATCCGCAGCCCGTACTACATCAACCAGGCTGACCTTGTTGCCTGCCACAACCAGTCATACATCATCAAGGGCTACAAGATGGTGCAGGATGTTAAGCCGAACGGCATCTTCCTGATTAACTGTCAGTGGTCAGACGAAGAGCTGGACAAACACCTGCCGGCTGCTTCAAAGAAGTACATTTACGACAACAAGATTAAAGTTTACACTGTAGACGCTGTTGATATCGCAACCAAGATTGGTCTTGGAAAGCGCACTTCAACTGTTCTGCAGTCAGCATTCTTCACACTTGCAAAAGTGCTTCCGCCGGAAGAGGCTATCAAGTACATGAAGGAAAAGGTCGTTGCCAAGTTCTCTAAGAAGGGACAGGAAGTGGTAGACATGAACTGCCAGGCAATCGATCAGGGTGCAAACGCTCTGCACGAGGTTAAGATTCCGGAAAGCTGGGCTAACCCGCCGGCAGATGCAGCAAAACCCGCACTCAAGGGCGAAAAAGCTACCGTAGAAATGGTAGAAAAGCTGATGAACCCGATTGCTTTGATGGACGGCGACAACCTGCCCGTTTCTGCATTCAAGGACATCGCAGACGGTCAGTTCCAGCTTGGCGCTTCTCAGTACGAGAAACGCGGTACAGCTGTCAACGTACCGGAATGGGACAGCGCAAAATGTATTCAGTGTAACAACTGTGCATTCGTCTGTTCACACGCAACAATCCGCCCGTACCTGCTCACCGATGCAGAAGCTGCAGAGGTCGAGAAGAACGGCGGCAAGGCTGTTGCTGCAAAGAACGCAAAAATCAAGGACTACAAGTTCACGATTTCTGTTTCTCCCCTTGATTGTATGGGCTGTGGCGAATGTACCACTGTCTGTCCGGTACAGGCTCTCACCATGGTTCCGCAGGAGACAAGACTCAGCGAGCAGCCCGCATGGAACTACCTGGTTGCAAATGTTTCAAAGAAACCCGAAGCAGACGGACTTCCGGCTGTTATGGCAAGCCAGTTCAACCAGCCGCTGCTTGAATTCTCAGGCTCATGTGCAGGTTGTGCAGAAACAAGCTATGCCCGCCTGATTACACAGCTCTTCGGCGAGCACATGTACATTTCTAACGCTACCGGTTGTTCTTCAATCTGGGGCGGCCCGGCAGCAACAAGCCCGTATGTTGTCAACAAGAACTCAAAGAAAGGCCCGGCTTGGTCTAACTCTCTGTTCGAGGACAACGCACAGCACGGTCTGGGTATGTACTCTGGCCAGAAGTATATCCGCGACAACCTGATTGAATCAATCAAGGAAATCGCAGAGGGCGACAAGGCAACTGCAGGTCTCAAAGACGCATTTGCTAAGTTTATGGAAACCAAGGACAATACGCTGACCAACAGCGCTGCAAGCGACGCTCTTGTTGCAGAACTTGAGAAAGTAAACTGCGACTGCGTAAAACCGATCCTTGAGAAGAAAGCTTACCTCCCGAAGAAATCTGTCTGGATTTTCGGCGGTGACGGTTGGGCTTATGACATCGGCTTCGGCGGCCTTGACCACGTACTTGCTTCCGGCGAGAACGTAAACGTCATGGTATTCGATACTGAAATGTACTCAAATACCGGTGGACAGGCATCTAAGGCTTCTAACATTGGTGAAGTCTGTCAGTTCGCAGCAGCTGGTAAAGAGATGGGCAAGAAATCTCTTGCTGAGATTGCAATGAGCTACGGCTATGTATACGTAGCACAGATTGCACTGGGCGCTAACCCCGCACAAGCTCTCAAAGCAATCCAGGAAGCAGAAGCTTACAACGGTCCGTCACTGATTATCGGCTACGCACCGTGTGAATTGCACGGCGTTAAGGGCGGTATGAACCACTGCCAGGACGAGATGAAGGCAGCTGTAAAGGCTGGCTACTGGAACCTCTTCAGCTTCAACCCGGCTCTCAAGGCAGAAGGCAAGAATCCGTTCACGCTGACTTCAAAAGAAGGCGACGGCTCTTACCAGGCATTCCTGAACAACGAAACACGCTACTCAGCTCTGACCCGCAAGTTCCCGGAGCGCGCAAAAGTGCTCTTCGACCGCAACGAACAGGCAGCTAAGGAACGCTTCGTACACCTCCAGAAGCTTATTGAGCTGTACAAATAGTTTTGAAAGCCGACAGACGGTCAAGCCGTCTGCGGTTTAAAACGCCATGACACGACCTGCTGTTTTGCTATGCAAAATGCGCAGGCGTGCCAAATCAATTTCAAAGATGACACGAGGTCAGCCATTTGGCTGACCTCGTGCGTTTTAAATCGTAGAAAATGAAAACGCTCCCTTAAGAGGAAGAGATTCCTTGCAAGGGGCGTGTTTGTTTTTATAGGAAGATGAAAACTCGTGTAAATATAGAAAAACGCACTGTGTTTTCCTACTGTTCTTGATTAATTTTAAGTGCTTTATTTGTAAGAATTATATTTTAATTATTATCAGTTTCTTGAATTGGAAATTTTTTATCGGTAATTTCTTTTATATACTGTGGAAGTTCCATTCGTAAAAAATCGCATATTTCTTTTTGTGCATTACTTGAATTTCTCAAAAATAAATCGCATGGCTCTACTTCTAAAGCATAGGCAAGCTTTATTAATAAATCGAACGAAGGCTTGGAGGAACCAGCTTCTAGATTTCCAATCGTACCAGTTCCACATTCCATGATTCCAGCAAGTTCGGCTTGGGAAAGTCCGCGTAGTTCCCTGTAATATTTTAAATTCATAATGAATTGCGACTGATGTTTTTCCATATATACTCAATTAAAGCAAGCAAAATTGCCAAAATTGTTTGTAACTGTGAGTAATTTTGTGCTATACTAACTAACTAGGAGTAAATTAGTTTTATACATTATTTCTGTGAGTAATTTTATTTATGGGGCAAATATTAAGTTATATTGATAAGCATAATGAAGGTAATTTTCATTGCTACAATACACGAAAATTTTCTCTTGATGATAATGCGAATGATTTATTTACACCAGAAGGATATGACCGTGATGAAGTCTCTTATGACACAAAAGGTCAAAAATATGCAGAAACGGATACATCAAATGTTCTTTCTGTAGAAATCCCCTCACGGTTAATACATGACATTCATTCTGACAAAATTAAATATTTTTTAGACGGATCTCGGCATACTTTCAAAGTTGATGACATCGTAATTGGAAAAAATATTTATCCCATAATTGCAGGTCAAATTGTCATCGGTTGTTGCCATCGAGAAAATAGCGATAGCTTCAAAAAATGCAAAACAAAAACAGAAATAATTATTTCTCTTCCAAAAAAATTTTATTCTAATTGGGGAAAAAGAAAGGA
>JAILRG010000141.1 GCA_024698325.1 Treponema sp. | reverse complement strand
CGGTCTTCGCTGTCAAAGTCCTCGACAATATTCTGATTCTGCATGACGGTGAGCGCGCGAAGTCCGTCCCGCAGTCGGGCTGCTTTCTCAAAGTTCAGTGCGGCGGCGGCAGCCTTCATCTCTGCTGTCAGCTTCTGCACGGTCTCGTCGCCTTTTCCTTCAAGCAGCTTCGCAATCTCGGCTATATACTCGTTGTAGGTTTCTGCGCTGATTTTACCGCAGCAGGGCGCCTTGCACCGTCCGATGTGATAGTACATGCACGGCGTGTCGCGCTTCTTGAATGTCCGGCAGTGGCGCACCGGATAGAGCCGGTACAGCGTCTCGATGAACGTGTCCAGCGCACCTGCGTCGGGGTAGGGGCCGAAGTACAGCGAGCCGTCCTGCACAACCCGGCGCGTCTTGAAAAAGCTCGGGAACTCTTCTCTGGTGATGCGCAGCACGGGGTAGGACTTACCGTCCTTTAAGGCAATGTTGTACCTCGGCGTGTATTTTTTAATCAGATTGTTTTCGAGCAGGAATGCCTCGTATTCGTTTGCCGTCGTGATGTATTCAATCGACTTTGCGCGGGAAATCAGCATTCGCGTCTTGATGCCCTTGTCGCCCGAAAAATACGACGTTAGCCGGTTCTTGAGGCTTTTTGCCTTGCCGACGTAAATCACTGTGCCGTGTGCGTCTCGCCACAGGTATACACCTGATGATGACGGGGCTTTTAACGCGGTCTCATGCAAGATTTCATAGGCGCTGTTTGTGCTGCTGTGTGTCGGGGTTTCCATATTCTGTATAGAAAATACTCCGTTTCTGTGCCTGTCGGCAAGGGGCTGGGCTGTTTTATCAATAAAAGCACCGTCACCCGCAACGTGCCACCGCCCACAATCGCCGCCACCAGCAACGTGCCGTCGCCCGCAATCGCCGCCGCATCGCGGCTCTTTGCTTTTTTATGCCCTTTCCCGCTCATGCATCGGCTCATTTTTTCCGATAAAACACTGTAGGACTGCGCATTTTTTTTCGCAGTATGGAGCTTCTGATTATGCCTAAGACGATACATATTTTTGCGCTTATAAGTCTCGCCGCTATGACTGCACTTCCGCTATCTGCCACTCCCAAGACAATCGTGCTGGGCGGCGAAAACGGCTGGAGCAATCTTTCTGTGAGCGAAGGCATTACGACTGGCAAGGGCAGGTTCGGCTATGACTGCCTGCAGCTGGTGACGGACACGCCGGCGCTTACGGCTGAGACTGACCTGCTGCTTTCGTTTGATGACGCCTCTTTTTCCGATGCCACCGGTAATTACACGGTTGAAGAAAATGCGCTTGTTGCGACGACAGCTTCGGTGCGTGGAAACGGTGCGGCCTTAAGCCGGGGCGACACGACAGGCATTACGCTGCGCGGTGGCGACAGTTCGCTCTTTGGACGCAGTGGACTTACCGGTTCCTTTACGATTGAATTCTGGCTGAATCCGTCGATTGCCGAAAACGGCGAAAAAGTGTTTTCCTGGAGAAGTTCCCGCAACGTAAACGACTATTCTGCGTATCAGATGATTACGGCTCTATTCTTCAATAATCATCTGGAATGGAATTTCAGCGGCATTTTTGAAGGCTACCGCGAAAATGAAGTTTCGCTCATCGGGTACAGCACCGTTATTCCTGATACCTGGACTCGCCATACGCTTTCCTTTGATGAAGAGAGCGGGCTTCTGGAATACTGCGTGGACGGAAAGACCGAAGCCGTGCGCTACATTACCTCGACGGCTCATCAGGGAGGCACGGTGTGTCAGCCGGTGCTTGGCGTGCGCTCGTCAATCGAAATCTGCCCCGGCTACACCGGCCGGCTGGACAATTTCCGTATTGAGCGCCGCCCGTACAATAAAAATGCTGACAACCTCTATGCAAGCGGAAACGAGACCTACCGCATCGAAGGCGGACGCTTTATGACGCAGCCGATTCTGGCTTCTCAGGCGGCAACGCTCGACCGCATTCATGCGATTATGACTGTGCCGGAGCAGACCGAAGTGCTGCTGTATGTGCGCAGCGGGGAAAACTGCTTTGGCTGGACGGAAAGCTGGCCTGAATGGAAGCGAATCAGCTCTGACAGGGATATTACCGGCGTTACCGGCCTGTACTTCCAGATTGCGGCGGAACTGCTTCCCGACGGCGGCGGTACAAAAACTCCTACGCTTACAGAGCTGGATGTGCAGTATACCGAACAGCCACTTCCGCTTGCACCTTTTACCGTGCGCGCAGAGCCGGGCAATGGTTCTGTCACGCTCACCTGGAGCTACAGCGTTGACGACAATGCCGGCGGCTACTATGTGTATTACGGAAACAAAAGCGGCGAGTATTTAGGCCGCGTCGCTCTTGAAGGCCCGTCGCCGATTAAAGTCGGAAATACAACTTCACTCACTTTAACTGGTTTGAAGAATGGAACTATTTACTATTTTGCCATTTCGGCGTATTCTCGTATAGATGATCGAATCAGCGGACTGCTGTCTAAGGAAGTCTACGCACGTCCGTCTGCCTACAAGTAAGCGAGAGAGAGATATACACATAATGGCTGAAAACAAGCTTCTTTTGTCACGAGCAAAATCCGCAGTGCTTTCGCGTGATTATGACGTGGCGGCACGTTTGTACAAGCAGTTGCTTGGTGAATCCCCCGATAACGAGGCGCTGCTTCAGGAACTGGGGGCTGTCTACAGCAAAAGCGGTAAAGATTCGCAGGCTCTCTCGGTATACCAGAAAATCAATCAGATTAACCCAAAAAATATTGATGCGCTCATCACCATGGGCGCCATCTATCGGCGGATGCAGCTTTACGATAATTCAGTTAAGATTCTCGAAAGCGCCCGGCAGATAGATTTTTCAAATATGCAGGTTGTCTACAATCTCGGCTTTACCTACAAAAGCATGGGCCGGTATGACGACGCGATTGCCTGCTTTGAAGACGTTATCGATCAGAATCCCAACGATGTTCTTGCCTACAATCACATCGGCACTATTTATGCAGAGCAGGGGGAATACGAAACCGCCATTTCTTCCTACCTGCGTGCGCTGAAAGTTGATTCAAATCATCCCGTCATTCAACTGAATCTTGCAAAGAGTTATGAAGCTGTCGGCGACATGGATAAAGCGATTGCCGCCTACGAAAGCTCCCTGCGGGCAAAGCCGGGGTGGCTGGAGGCTGTCGGTGGCTATTCAGATCTGCTGGTAAAAACGAACCGCATTCACGATGCATTCACCATTCTTCGAAATGCCCTGAACGTAAATCCAAAAGATGCAAAGACACATGTGCAGCTGGGAAATGTCTATACCCGCAAAAGCGTGTTTGATTCTGCCGAGCGGGAGTATAAGCTTGCTCTGGAGCAGGAATCTTCCAATAACGAAGCGCTGGTCGGCCTGGCGATGGCGCAGGAATATCAGGAACATCACAAAGAAGCTGCCACTACTATTTCTAAGGCTGAAAAAAATCGTCCGAGTGACACCGATATAACGCAGAAAGCAGCTCATATCCTGCTGTCAGCAAATGAATATGCCGCCGCTTTTGAGCGTATTTCTCGTCTGCGGGAACAGAATCCGAAAGACGTACAGGCGCTGAGCCTTTTGGGACAGTACTACATCTGTAACGGCGACTGGCAGAAAGTTGAAGAATGCTATTCAAAAATTGCTGAATACGACCCGTCTTTCAGCGAGCATTATCGTGACGGCGCCAAGAGATTCAAGCAGCGCGGGGATATGGCAAACGAAGAGCGCTACCTGCGTAAGGCTATCGAGAAAAATCCGAATGATGCCAGGGCCATGGTGTCGCTGGGGCAGCTGCTCGAAAATGCCAGCAGGGAAAAAGAAGCATTCAGCGTGTACCAGCAGGCTAGTGATGCTGATGAGTTTAACGAAGAATCGCACAAGGCTGTTGCCCGGCTGGAGACGGTGTTCGGCACTGTTGATGTAACAAACTATGTTCCCCCGGCTCCAGAGGAAGAGCCTGCAAAAGACGCTGTTGAAAAGGCGGACGCTGCTGCTGAAAGCGATTCTCTGGACGGGCTTTTTGATGAAGACTGGGTTGACGTCGAGTCTGCTGTAGACTCGGTTGTCGTTCCTTCTGTAGCAGGAAAGTACACTGCCCCCGAAGATGAGCCGGAACAGACTATATTTGACGCAGCCTCGCTAAGCGCGCTTGCAGAAAATGATGAAGAGCGTGACGCCGCCCGGTTTGCGAACGGGCTTCCGATGGCTCCTGACCCGGATATACTTGCAGCCGCTCAAGACCGCCTCGAGGCGCTGGACGACACGCTTCAGAATGCATCTGATGCAGCAGAAAAGGCCGAATATGCCGCACAGCAGGCGTGGAATGCAGCCCAGCAGGCGGCAGACTCCGCGCAGGTTGCAGATATTGCGGCGGCAGAAACCGTCCGGTCGGCAGATTCACCGCTCCCCGCTGCGCCTTCGCAGCCAGCCCCAGCATCGCCGCAAACAGACGCGGCACAGCAGGCTCCCGCCGAGGCTTTTGCGGACGCCGCTCACGCCGGGGATGCCAGTGCATTTGGGGAAGCCGAAGACGCTCCCACAGAAGGTGCCAGCACATCTGGTGCTGTAGAAGACTTCGGCGCTGCCAGCGTATTTGATGCGGCCGAAGACGTCCCCGCTGAAGAAGCCGACATTCCAGAGCTTGCAGCCTGGCCTGCCGCAGACCTTACAGAGGAGCCTGCCGCCGAGGCTGCAGAAGCGCCGGAAAGCAGTACTTACCCGGAAAGCGGCTTTGAAGGTGCCGCCCCCTCTGGCGCGGAAACTCCGGCCCTTGGGGATAATTCTGCTGTCGAAGCAGATGCACCCGACGGCACAATCATAGACGATACGACACCAGAGCTTGAAGCCGAACCATTAGAAGAACTGTCGGCCCCGTCACCGGAACTTGACGTAGAATCATTAGAAGAGCTGCCCGCTGACCTGTCATCGGAACTTACAGCCGACCCGGTAGCAGAACTTCTTCCGGAGCTGGCAGAAGACTCATCTGAGCTTGCAGAAGCCGCTCACGCCGGGGAGGATAGTGCATTTGGTGTTGCGGAAGACTCCGGCGCTGCCAGTGCATTTGATGCGGCCGAGGACGTCCCCGCAGAAGAAGTCAGCACATCGGCTGCAGCAGAAGACGCCCCCGCAGCCCAAACTGCTCAAACTGCACAAGCTGCTTCAGCAGACTTCGGCACGGAAACAGAGCCTGTGTATGAGCTTGAGCCGCTGGATGGCGACATTCCTCTCAAGCATGCAGAATCCTCTGTTACTGGAACTGCCGTGCTCTCAGCCGGAAGCCCGCTTGGTGTGTTTGAACGCCTGCGTGCGCTCTGCGAATTCCTTCCTCAGGATTATTACGACAAGTTTATGAGCAGCCGGAAGAGACTGCTCCTTGATTACGTTATCTCCCGGCTTTCCGGTAACGCAGGCCTCTTGCAGCAGGCGGCGGCTCAGCGTTCTGACAGCGCAGAAGGATATGCTGCAGCTGACGAAGACGGAATTCAGCTTGCAACACACGTTGTTGATGACGTGCTTACACTGATTCAGGATATTCCTGACAGCCATTTGCGCGCCGCTATGGAGACGACAACAAAAGACCTTGTAGAAAAGCTTATAGCTCAGTAAAAACATACATACAGAGGAAAAATATGAATATCGAGACAAAATGTATTCATGCAGGATATGAGCCAAAAAACGGCGAGTCCCGTATGATTCCCATCGTGCAGAGCACAACCTTTAAGTACGACACCAGCGAGGATATGGGTAAGCTCTTTGACCTGCAGGCAAGCGGCTACTTTTATTCCCGCCTGCAGAATCCGACAACAGATTACGTTGCGGCAAAAATTGCGGCGCTCGAAGGCGGAACGGCGGCAATGCTTACTGGCAGCGGTCAGGCAGCATCTTTTTTTGCCGTGTTCAATCTTGCCGGACAGGGCGACCATGTCGTTGCTTCCAGCACCATTTACGGTGGAACCTACAATCTCTTTAACGTGACTATGCGCCGCATGGGCATTGATTTTACTTTTGTGGATCCCGACTGCAGCGATGAAGAGCTTGAAGCGGCTTTTAAACCGAATACAAAAGCTGTTTTCGGAGAAACGATTGCCAATCCTGCGCTGATTGTGTTTGACATTGAGCGCTTTGCAAAGGCCGCTCATGCACACGGCGTTCCGCTGATTGTCGACAATACGTTTGCAACGCCCGTAAACTGCCGCCCGCTTGAATGGGGCGCTGATATCGTCACTCACTCAACAACAAAATACATGGACGGCCACGATGCAACTGTCGGCGGCTGCATTGTTGACGGCGGTAAGTTTGACTGGATGGCTCATGCGGATAAATTCCCCGGCCTGTGTACTCCCGATGAAAGTTACCATGGCATTACGTATGCAACGCAGTTCGGTAATGCAGGTGCTTTTATCACAAAGGCTACCGCACAGCTTATGCGCGACCTTGGTTCCGTCCAGTCTCCCATGAATGCCTACATGCTGAATCTGGGGCTGGAAAGCCTGCCGGTTCGTATGGAGCGGCACTGTTCAAACGCCCTTGCTGTCGCTCAGTTTCTGCAGTCTCATGAAAAAGTTACCTGGGTGAATTATCCAGCACTTCCGGGAAATAAATATTATGAGCGCGCAAAAAAATACATGACCGCAGCTGACGGCACCGTTCGCACCTGTGGCGTTGTTTCCTTTGGTGTAAAGGGTGGCCGCGCGGCAGCAGAAACCTTCATGAAGCATCTTCATGTGGCAATGATTGCAACGCATGTTGCGGACGCGCATACCTGCGTCCTGCATCCGGCTAGCTCCACTCACCGTCAGCTTACTGACGAAGAGCTTGCAGCCGGCGGCGTCGGCGCTGATTTAATCCGCCTTTCTGTTGGTATCGAAAGCATTACCGACATTCTTGCAGATTTAAAGCAGGCGCTGGATGCAGTGCAGGCGTAAAGCGCTCGGGAACGGGAAAATATTCCGAATTGCTTAATATTTTCCTAAGATAATCATAATTTTACTATATTTTTATTTGCTTGCGTAACTTTTTCAGTGTACAATTACTCTGATGAAGCTACGCATTTTTATTTCGGTAGTTCTATTCTCGGCGGTTGCCGTCGTTTTTGCTCTTTTTGTCCGTATTATCAATCTGACGGTTTTCGACACTGCAGCCGCATACTTACACGAAACAGCCCGCCTGTATGCGGGAACCTTTAAAATAAAGCTGAATGACCAGTTCCTGATGCTTGAGGATCAGGCCCGCTGTTTTTCTGATGTTGACATGACCGATACGAACGCAATTCGGCGGGCAATTCTGGAAACAAAAAGGTTCGGCGAGTTCAAGCGTTTTTCTGTTGCAACTGCAACCGGGGAGAATATCGGAAACGACGGCAATATCGTGGAAAATGTCGGAGCCTGCGATTACTTTCTTGAGGCAATGCAGGGAATGTCTTCCGTTTCTTCTGATGTTTTGACTGATTCAGACGGCGAGCGGGTGATGGTGCTTGCCGTGCCGGTGTGGCAGGGCGATGCTGTCGTTGGGGTGATTACAGGAACTTTTGCCTACAGTTCGCTGGACGGTATTTTTGCTGTCGATGCTTTCGGCGGCGACAGTTATTCATTCCTGGTGGATCCGTCTGGCAGAATCCTTGTCAGTTCCGAAAATGAAAAAAAGCTTTGCACGGGAGACAACTGCCTGGACTATCTTTCAGCCAATGGGAAGTTTAAGCATTCCGAGCTGGAAGAAATGCATCGCATAGTCCGGCAGGGGGGGAGTGGCAGGCTCCGGTATGCGATAAATCAGAACGCGCGGGTTCTTGTGTATACGCCGGTTCAGGTAAAGGACTGGTATGTTCTTTCGGTTGTTACAGAAGATTTTATCAATGCGCAGCGCCGCAAAATCACCCTGAATACGCTTTCTGTCATCGCACTGATAGCACTGCTATTTGCCCTTTGTGCCCTTCTGATTGCGCTTCTGGCGCGTAAAAATGCCGAGATTCAAAAAGATAACCGCCTCTTAATGACAGCCACCGAAAACACGGAATCCTTTATCTATGAATATGAAATTGAAACGCAGGTCGTGACGTTTACCGGTGGAACGGAGTTCCTGTTTGGCGTCGATATAAAATCACTTTCCAGCAGCCAGTTTGACATGCTGGAGCATCTTATTCACCGAGCAGAAAAAGGCCTTTTGTATGAATTGAGTGACTTTATAAAGGCTGGTGACGAAAGCTTTTCCAGAGAAGTCCGCCTGCTTCGTACTGACGGCACCTATGCATGGTATAGGGTTACGGCTGCCCGAAGTAAAGAATCAAACCGTATTGTTGGCAATGTGACGAATGTAAACGAGCAGGTTATACGCGAGCTTGAGCTTAAGGAGAAAGCCGAAACCGATTTGCTTTCCGGGCTGCTTAACAAGGTTTCGATGGAGCAGTATGTAAAGGAGTGCATTAATGCCCGCCGGGATACATTGATGGGCGCTTTCTACATTATCGATTTGGATAACTTCAAGCAGGTTAACGACAGAATAGGGCATAGTATTGGAGATGCCGCTATCTGCGAGGCTGCAACCAAATTGAAGCTTGTGTTCTCGGAGCGGGACTATATCGGCCGCATCGGTGGGGATGAGTTCTGCGTGTTTCTTACGCTGCGGAAAGACATGCCGCCGAATCAGGCTGTTGCGGTCATCATGGAAAAAGCCCGCACTCTGTGTGCCATTCTAGAGGACGACTATCACGGCGAGGGTGCTATTGTTCAGGTAACCGCGAGCATCGGGCTTGCAATTTTTCCGCAGCAGGCGTCTTCGTACAGAGAGCTTTTTAAGCGGGCGGATACGGCGTTGTACCATGTAAAACGGCATGGAAAGAACGGATTTGCAGTATATGAAGATAACATGAAAAAAGGTTCGGAATCGTTATTCGGTGAATAGGCCGGCGTGGTGATTAATGTTTATCTCTGTAAATAAAAAAAACGGCTGGATAATTCCAACCGTTTAGCGCCCCCTGCTGGGCTTGAACCAGCGACACATGGATTAACAGTCCATTGCTCTACCAGCTGAGCTAAGGGAGCATCTCGCTCTCGCGAATGTGTTAAGATAGTACGCAATTTGAGAAAAAATGTCAATAGCAATTGGCAGGCTTTTTTCTTTTTTGGCAAAAAAAACAGTATGGACGGCGGCATGTGCGGGCGCAAGGAGGCGCCGGACGGCATATGCCGCGAGTTTTCATAAAATGAAAATCTCGCAAAAAAAATCCGCCATGGACGGCGGCATGCACGGGCGCAAGGAGGCGCCGGACAGCAAATGCTGCGAGTTTTCATGAAATGAAATACTCGCAAAAAAAAATCCGCCATGGACGGCGGAATGTGCGGGCGCAAGGAGGCGCCGGACGGCATATGCCGCGAGTTTTCATGAAATGAAATACTCGCAAAAAAAAATCCGCCATGGACGGCGGATTTTTTTTCCTACTTAGAGTAGTATTCAACAACCATCTGGTCGTTAATCTGTACCGGAATCTGCTCGCGCTGCGGTTCGCTTACGAGTTTTCCGCTGAATGACTCCTGGTCGATGCTCAGGTAGTCAATCGGTGCCTTGTTGTCGCCGAGGAAGCATTTTTTGAACTGCTCGCTCTTGCGTGCTTTTTCTGTCAGAGCGATTGTCTGACCGGGTTTAATTGCAATTGAAGGCACGTTGATGATTTTTCCATCAACAGTGATGTGGCGATGGCTGACCATCTGGCGAGCCATGCGGATAGAGTTAGCAAAGCCCATGCGGTATACGAGGTTGTCCAGGCGGCATTCCAGAGAAATGATAAGTGCTGTACCTGTTTTGCCAGAAGCTTTTGTAGCAAGCTCGAAATAGTGGCGCAGCTGCTTCTCGAGGATACCGTAGTATGCCTTAATCTTCTGCTTTTCAATCAGCTGCAAACCGTATTCTGACGTCTTGTGTGTCTTTTTAAAAGCAGGATCGCCAGCTCTGTTCATAGCTTTCGGATGACCACAGACATTTACACCGAGATGTCTGCATTCCTTAAAACGTGGGCCTCTTCTTGTAGCCATTTTTGTTCTCCTAAGAGTGAGTGTAATATGCCGGTTTCCCGGCTCCGTTGCCAAGGACAACGTGAACGTCAGAATATCATAAATGTAAAGTAATGACAATCAGCTATTCGCTTTGAGCACGATTTTCTTTGAAAATTTCGCAGCCGCACTTGCCTTTTTCTTTTACGTGATAGAGGGCCTTGTCCGCGTTCTCGTACAAAGACTGTGAGTAGCCGTTTTCCGAAAAAGCAAGGCCTGCGCTTATCGATACATTTGCGATTCCTTTCATGGAACCAAGTTCGGCGTTTATCTGCCGGATTTTGCGCTGGATAAGTGTTGCCGCCTCCGGCTTAAAATTTGGCAAGATGACGGCAAATTCGTCACCGCCGATACGGGAAATGTAATCGCCTGAGCGAAATTTTTCTGTAAGCTGGCGAGCCAGCTCTTTTAGTACGGTGTCGCCGCCGGCATGACCGTAATTGTCATTCACCTGCTTAAAGTTGTCCATGTCAATCAGAAGCAGTGCAATGCGCTGCATTTTTTCGCGGGATGTTTCGCATATTTCATCGAAGGCGCGCCGGTTTAAAATGCCTGTCAGGCCGTCATATTCGGCTTTTTTCAGCAGGGACCTTTCGTTCTGCGCTTTTATTTCGTAAATCTCATTGTACGATTTTGCAAGGTTCCTGAATTCCAAAGCGCCTATAACAGAGAGCTTTTCATCCTTTCGGATTGCGCTCTGAAATGTGTGCAGGGGAATCATAATCAGATACGCAAAAACGATGAACAAAAACAGGTTTATGACAAGCAGGGTAAAAAACAGAAGCCTGAGGCGGTTTATGTTGATGCCAAGCTCTGTGGCGTTCATGTGCAAGTCGTCTTTTATCTGTTGTTCTATAGTCGATACCGTAAGCTTGCAGTTTTCATTTATGCGCATCTTGTAGATAAGGTAGCCGTCTCCGAACAGGTTGTTGACGGCTGTCTGCCGAAGCTTTTCCTTTGAATCGGACCTGTCCAGAGCGCCGATGGGAATGGATGCAATTCTGGAAGGCATGTTGGGGATGTTTGCCGACTCGTATACAAGGCGCATGGCGTACAGTTCCATGTTGATAAGGCTTTCTCCCTGTTCAATGGCTATCCGAAGACGCTGCAGCGCGATGTCGCTTTTAGAACATACCGTTTCGAGCTGCTCTATGGCATGCTGCTGACGTTTTGTTTCGTTCAGCTCTTTAAGGTAGGCATCTACATATTCCTGTTTGTGCGTGACGGCAAAGAGCCGGGCCTGATCGGTAAGGAAATTTGAGCTTTCTTTTATCTGTTCGGAGCTCTGCTGGCAGGTAATGAATTTTTCCATGGCGCGTGTTACGGCATGGAACCTGGCATTTACTCTGGCGGAAATAATGAGAATAAAGATGAAGACAATCAGGGTAATGCTTGTAAAAAAAGTGTTTACAAATCTGAGACCTATGCCTTTTGGTTTTATTATAGTTCTTTTCATTTTTCCTGCTGTGTTGTAAAAGTGCGTCTCGGGGGGCGGGAGCCGCCAACCCTTATCTGATTCTGAATCTCCTGATAAAACATCGGCGCTCCTTTTGCAGCCTCGTCTATGACGGTTCTGCAGGCTTCTTTCCACGCTGCTCTGTCCGTTGCTTCTGTAATGACAGCCCCTCTTGATTCCAGCTCTTTTCGCACAGCATCTTCTTCTTCGGTCGAGAGTGTGTGGCAATATTCGCTTGCATATTGCCCGGCTTTGAGCAGTATCTGCTGCTGTTTTTCCGTAAGGCTGTCCCATGCTTCCCTGGTGATGACAACTTCCATGACGCCAAGCGTGTGGCCGTCGAGAAGCATGTAGGGGGCGATTTCGTAAAAATGATTTGCTAGGTAATTTGCGATAGGTTGCTCAGCCGCATCGATGACTCCTGTCTGGAACCGGGCGTACACATCTGCGTAATTTACAGGTACGCTGGTAGCATGAAGCGCTGTGATTACTCCCTGCATTGCGCTGTCATTCGTTCCGCGTATTCTTAGTCCGGAAAAATCTTCAATCCGTCTGATTGGTTTTGTAGAAAAAAAGTGCCGGAAGCCTTCTTCTCCAAAAAAGAGCCCTTTGAGATTCAGGCCAGCTTCCTCCGGTTCGTCCAGGATTTCCTGTGCGGATTCTGTTTTTACGAAACGCCAGAACTGCTCTTTGTTTGAAAACGTGTAGGGAACGGAAAGCAGGCCTGTTTTCGTGCAGCCGTAGCTTGCCATATTCACCGCAGACATGCGGTGGATGTGAATGGAGCTGTGCGGCTTGAGCATCATGTCGGTAACGGCATCGACATCGCCCAAGATGCCGGAACACTGCAAGTCTATTTTGATTGTGCCGCCTGACAGGGCTTCTACTTTTTCCTTAAAAGCGTAATC
>JAILRG010000133.1 GCA_024698325.1 Treponema sp. | reverse complement strand
AATTTCGCGCCATGTCGAGTATGGCGCATACTACGACGACGAAGACCATGCATACGTCTACGACCCCGAGACTCAGCGGATGCTCAAAGGCCTCTATACGCTGGATGTTGGCTCGGACCGTGTGCGCGTGACAGAGCAGGGGCTTGTGCAGGTTCAGGCGACTGACTGGGAATCGGGCGAAAAATACTGGACGCAGCCAAGCGGTGCTTTCTCCGGCACCTTCTTTGCCGGCTTCTGGCCGGGAACCGGCGGCGGCCACAGCTATGACAAGTTCCAGATATATCTGAACCCGACCGGCGAGCATTATCTTTTCACCTGGCATGAAGAAAGCTACGGTGTCTTTGAGCTCTATCCGCCGGAGCTTTGTGTCTATGCCTGGAAGAATAAGAGCTGGAAGGTGCAGACTGCATCCCGGCATGCTTCTGCACTTGACCCGATTTTTTACTCTCTTTCTTTTATCGAAAAAAAGGAGCATTCCTTTGATTTTGAGGCGGACGAAGATAAGGCCGTCGTGACTGCCTACCCGGGCGATGGCGACCTTTGTATTCCCGTGCCTTTTGCTTTTTCCTATGACCAGACGAAAGGCGCCTTTGCTCCGTATGAAAAGACGGTGCTGACGGAGCTTGCCTTCGGTACTCCCGAAACGCTTTCTGCGCTCGGCGACTGGAAAAGCGCCTGGGAGAAAAATGAAGCCGGCTGGTATCCGGTACAGATTTTCTCTTATCCTGCCGCCTTCAATCCCGACCCGGCTATGGTGCGCTTCCTTGCTGAAAACGGACTCCGCATCGAAACCGAATATGCGGATTATAAGGGCAGAAGTGAGAGCTACCACTTTACTGCACTGGAAGCCTGGCAGGCTGGGGCAAAGAGTATTGCGGTACGGGACGCACTCATCGCGAGCGGCGCGTCTTACTCCGGCGAGATGCTCAAAACAGCTTTTATGCAAGGCTCGCTTTCAGAAGTCCGGGAGCTTATCCACTTTGTACAGGACTATGCGCCCCTTTTGGTAAGCGTCACCGACTATTACCGGAATCACCGCGACGAAAAGCAAACACTCGGGTATATAAAATCCTGCATTGAAGTCCTGCAGGCTCATGGCGTGGACTTGAACAAGAGCTTTGAGGTGGATGAAAAAGGCCAGACCGGTTTTTTTATGGAGCTTGCGCTGAACGAGGCCTACACCGACCTTGTCCGCCTCTATGAGAGCCTTGGAGTTTTGATTCCCGAAGAACTGCACCGCTATTCAACCATCGGTATGGGAACCCCGCTTGGGTGCGTCCGCTACCGCTTCTATGACGGCTATAGCGATGACAATCCGGACAATCAGCGGGTCAGGGATGCACTTTCCCTGCTTGACTATCTGCTTAGTAAGGGCTTTGACATAAACGAGCACACTTTCGGCCATGGAAACACCATGCTACACGAATGCTGCGACGGCGTGTGGCGGGGAGACCGTGCCTTTGCGGCAGCCCTTTTTGCCCGGGGCGCAGACGCGAACTCCAGGAATGATGATGGAAAGACTCCGCTTGCCTTGCTTTCAGAAGTCCGCAACTGGAGCGAGAACGAATCCCCCGCAGTGATGGAAAAGATCCTGCTTGCCCACGGCGCGGATCCGTCCCTGCTGACAGCTGAGCAGCTTTCCGAACTGGAGAAACTCAGAACGTATGGAAACGAGCTGTAATCAGGAGAAAGAAACATGAAAAAATTGATTGCATGGCCCGGCTTTTTTATTGCCTTTGCTGTAAGCTGCGCTTTTGCCCAGAAGGGCAGGAGTCCGCTTACGGTTCGAGAGTTCTGTGCGCTTACCATAACGGAAGAAACGGACGTAAAAATCACTGACATGCTTACGCCTTCAAATATCCATGAGCTCTCTCTTGCCCGCCGTGGTGAGGACGGCAAGAAAAAGCCTGTGCCGGTCAATCTTGATTTGAGCGAATGCACCTTTCCTGACGAGAGGTGCCAGATTCTTATAACAAATCTGCAGAATGTCCGCACCCTCGAGCTTCCAAAAGCGACAAGGCGCATTGAAGTCTGCGGTGCCGCAGACCTTGAGCGCATTGTGCTTCCTGATGGCCTTGAGTACATAGAGGCGCAGGCTTTTATGCATGCAAAGCTTGTATCGGTGAAAATCCCCGAGAGCGTGCAGTATGTGGGCGCCTGTGCCTTTGGCTTGAACGAGGAGCTGCGGAGTATACAGATCGGCACAAATCCGCATGTGGCAGACTGGTCCCGTGTGTGGAACGCATGGAACGATGCAGAAGTCCGCTCGGGAGAAACCGTCCTTGCCGCAGGCGTGTCGCTGCCGGAGCCTGCCGGATGCATTTCTTTCAGCAATGCTGCCTATCAGTTTTATACCAAAGACAGCATCGGCATGGAGATTCGCCTTGAAAAAACGCCTGCAGTGTCAGGAAACGCCCGCCTTGTCCTGTACGATGCGAACAACAAAGGTGCTGTCGCAGGAAGCGTCGCACTTAAACTAAAAAAGAAGCAGAAAAAGATTTCCGTGCAGGGCTTTCCGGTTGCAGATTTGACTGTAGAAGAGACTGATTTGTATTGGGCGACAAAGAATGCCTACGGAGATTACTGGCTTCGACTGCATGCCATGCTTGAATTTGACGACGGTACCCGCCTTCCGCTTTTCGGCTATGCGCTCGTGTACGAGGCTGGCTTAGACTGGTAGCGGCAGAATCTCTTTAGTCTGACTTGTGAGGAAAAAAAATGATTATTGGATTTTTAGCTATCATTCCGACTTTAGTTGCAATGGTCGCAGTCATTTTCGTACTGTGGAGTGTTATAAAAAAGCTTCCAAAGAAAAAAAACGGTTTTGTAAATCAGGTTGAGCGCCAGCTCGGCTTGAACGGAAAAGCGGCAGAGTGGTTCTGGATACGCTTTTCCTGCTTTGCTTGGGGCTTTGCCATTTCCTTTCTGCTTTGCTACCATATCTTTTTGATTACCATGCCGCTCGTCGTTCTCGTGCAGTTCCTTATCGCCTGCATTGTTATTCACTTCATCAAAAAAGATGCAGACTACCGTCGCGTAAAAAGGCTTTGGTATTTTCTGGGCTCTCTTTCCGCCTTGCTCCTTTGCCTGATACGGCTCTTCCTGCTCCTTGGCGGAAGCCGCGACCCCGGCACCATACTCCTCTTTGTTGCCCTCATTATCGGCTCGCTCTTTTTCTGCCGTTTTGCCGGAAACAAGGCCCGGCTCCTTACTAACACTGCCGCAAGTGCAACTTGCTACGGCACGGTTACGCGCTCATACGAGGTGCGCCATCGCAGGTACCTGCTTTTTACGACCTACTATGAATATGAATACACAGTGAACGGAAAGCTCTGCAAGGCGATTGACTCAGAGGCAAGCCGCAAAAAGAAAAAGCGCGGCACGGACATTTCCGGCACGCAGAAAATCGTGTACGTTGCCGATAATCCTGAGCTTTCCTGGCTTTCGGCCCTTGACCACAGCCGCATGCTTCCGCAGCCGGTTATCTATCTGCTGGTGCCGCTTTTGATAGCCGTAATCTGCGTGCTTTCAACGGATGTCGTGCCGGTGGTACAGAACATTCCGGCACAGCTTCCGGAAGCGGTTGAATTATTCCAGGACGGTGTTGAGACAGTAAAAGACTGGTGGGCAGACCTCTCCTTGATGTAACGAAGAAAAACTGCTTTTGCAACGCCGTAAAAAAAGGAAAATGTAATGAATTTCATAATTAAAATAATAAAAGGCATCATAAACTTTTGGGTTTCTTCAGCTGCCCTGGTGGTTTTGTATTTCTGCGATTTATGTGCCATCGGGCTTGCCCTTTCCCTGCAGTCCAGGATTCCTGTCATTGCAAAAGCAGCAAAGACTCACGGCATTATAGAGTATGTTCTGCCTGCTCTTGCTGTTTTTGCAGTAAGCCTTGTTTTTGTCAAAATCAACAAAAAGCATTTTCATCTGACGCTTGCAAAAATCATCCTGCGCTATATAGGCCTTGCGGTTCTGCTTGTGGGCTCAGTGGTGCTTATCGGTTATCTCTGTGCTTTTTTATGGAGTTTGATTCCGGAGGATACAAAAGACCTTCTGATCAGTATTCTGGGAACTCCCTTTTTGTTCCTTACGGTGATTTCGCATGGCACCGTCTTCTTCCTGCTCATACCGCTTGTGCTGGGGGCTTTGGCTTTATGCGTGATCGTTCCGCTTTCTCTTATTGCAGGATTTGCCGCCGCTTCCTTCTACGAAAAACGCTCCCGCTTTTTTAAGATTCTCCTGAAACTTGCCGCGCTTGTTTCTCTGGTGCTTTTTGTTAAGTATCTGGTGCAGGTGGGCACGACAATTACGGACGAAGATATTTTCAGCCGTAATTACTATACAGAGAAAGACGCACGGTTTTTGGAAAAACTGCACAAAGAGGGCTTTGATTTTGACGGAAAAAAGATGCTCCCGTATCTTGTTCAGCACGGCTCGCCGGATTTTATTATTAAGCAGGTAATTTCTTATGGTGTTGATTTCCGAAAATACAGCGAAGACTATTTCCGTTACGGAATGAGTTATGAACGGGTACGTCAACTGCTTGAGATGGGTGCAGACCCGAATGTAAAGAAGTCTGATGAATGGCCGCTGCTTTTCTGGGTTCTGGAAGATTACGATACGCTGAAGCTTACTCTGGAAAAGGGAGCGGATGTAAACGTAAAATATGAAACCCAGATTTCAGTATATGAGGACGGA
>JAILRG010000082.1 GCA_024698325.1 Treponema sp. | reverse complement strand
CCCGAATACCGCATTAACAGAGGAGACTTATTCATCATGGCTTCACCACTTTACATACAGTACCCGTCCTGGATTCACCCGGAGATTTTTCCGGGAGTTCCCGTACTCGGCCTAATCCGCTGGTACGGCCTCATGTATATTTTTGCTTTTGCGACCGCCTTTGCCATCTTAAAAAGGCTCTTAAAGGAAGGCGCATTGGACAGCACCGCAGCTGACGGCACCCTCATCAAGGCGACAGAAGACGATATTTTCAGTTTTATCGCGACCGGCATTGTCTTTCTGCTGATTGGGGCGCGCGTATTCAGCACGCTTGTCTACGACACGAGCGGCATTTACTGGAAAAAGCCGTGGCTCATTTTCTGGCCGTTCCAGAACGGACACTTTACGGGCTTAGCCGGCATGAGCTACCACGGCGGCTTTATCGGCGGCCTTATCGGCATGATTTTCTGGTGCTGGCGCCACAAAAAGCCGTTTATGAAGTGGATTGATGCAATGTGTACGGCAATTCCGCTTGGCTACACATTCGGACGCCTCGGCAATTTCTTAAACGGCGAGCTGTACGGCCGCATTACGACAATGCCGTGGGGCATGGTATTTCCGACCGTGCCGAAGACAGAGCGCTTTATGGTAAAACTCGACTGGGTCAGCGAGTTCATGCAGAAAATCGGCATGGAAAGCGCCGACACGCTCGTAAACCTGCCGCGCCACCCGAGCCAGCTGTACGAAGCGCTGTTCGAAGGCATCGTGCTGTTTACGCTCATCTGGCTTCTGCACAAGAAAAAGCCCTTCGATGGCTTTTCCGGCGGACTGTACACGATTGGATACGGCGTCGTAAGATTCTGCATCGAATACTTCCGCGAGCCGGATGCCGACATCGGATACCGCATCGCAGCTGATTCGAATGCGCCTATTTACATGAACACGTCGTTTTTGAACATTTCAACAGGGCAGATTTTGTGTATGCTGATGATTTTAGGTGGTATCGGTGTCCTGCTCGTCTCATGGCTGCTGTCAAAAAAGAAAGCAGGTGACAAAACCACAGCTGGAGGTTCATATGCAGATTAAGAGTATCAAAACCAAGCTTCTGGGCTTAATTTTAAGCGTTGTAATTGCATCTGATTGTCTTTTAGGTACAATTGCATACCATATATCAAAGCCGGCTCTCGAGAAGGCGGTAGAAGGTGAAATCACCACGATAGCTGAAAAAATCGCTGAGCAGGTACGGCTGACAAATGACCGCGAATTCCATATGCTCGACGTGCTTGCCGCTACAGAGCTGCTGCAGGATCCCAATCTGCCCGCCATAGAAAAAACCAAAATCGTGCAGAGCGCAAAAAGGGTAGATTCAAACTACGAAAACATCGCATTCTATGACGCAAAGGGAAACAGCATAACCGGAGACGGAGACGTGCTCAATTTTTCTGACCGCGAATACTTTAAGCGCGCTATGGCAGGCGAACATTTTGTCAGCACACCGACAATCAGCCCGGTAAACAACAAGCTTTTGATGTTCTACTCAGTTCCTGTCAAAAATACTCGAGGACAGATTATCGGCGCCATCTGCGCAGTTGTAAACGGAGACACACTCTCGAATTTCTGTAAGGAAATCTTTATCGGAAAGGAAAGCCATCCGTTCATCATCGACCGGAAATCCGGAGTTACCGTTGCTGACAGTGACATAACCTACGTTCAGAAAGGTCAGATTTTAAAGAACGACACAACCGGCGCCATGAGGGAAGCAATTATCACAACAATGGCCGGGGAAACCGGATATCATTCATTCTTTGAGCCGTTCAGAAAGAAAGTGATGGTCGCCGCATATCGACCTGTCGGCAAAGACTGCACCTGGTCAGTATTCTGCATGGCTCCATATGCGGAATTCTTTGGCTCCATCGACATAATGGTTCGTGTAATGATTATTTCGATTGTTGTTGTTGTGATTGCAGCAATCATTTTGAGCATATTCGTCGCCAGCATCATCATACGCCCGCTTCTTACCGTTGATAAAGCCATTAACGAAATTGCAAGCGGCAGTGCAGACTTAACACGCCGCATCGAAGTCACTTCAAACGATGAAATTGGAAACGTCGTCAAAGGATTCAACAAATTCACCGAAAAACTGCAGGTGATTATCACCGCCATAAAAGCAAGCCGCAATACACTCGTATCTGTCGGAAACGACATGAGCGCAAGCGTTACGGACACTGCAACATCAATAGGCGAAATCCTTAACGACATCGAAAGCGTACACCAGCAGATTAACGGCCAGAGTAAGAGCGTGCAGCAAACAGCAGGAGCGGTTAACGAGATTGCATCCAACATCGAGTCGCTGGAGCGCATGATTGGCACGCAGGCTCAGGGTGTAAGCCAGGCAAGCGCCGCTGTTGAAGAAATGATTGGCAATATTGCCAGCGTCAACATCAACGTCGACAAGATGGCTTCCAGCTTCGACTCTCTGCAGCAAACCGCGCTGAACGGCTCGGCAAAGCAGGATGACGTAAACGACCGCATCAAGCAGATTGAAAGCCAGTCAGAAATGCTGCAGGAAGCAAATGCCGCCATCGCAGCAATTGCCGAACAGAC
>JAILRG010000065.1 GCA_024698325.1 Treponema sp. | reverse complement strand
GGCAAAGCAACTCTGCGCTGCGGAAGACTACCCCGACCGCGCAAAAGAAGCCCTCTCCTGGATGATTGCCCACAATCCGCTGCATATCGAATCGGTGCGCAAAAACGGCGTAGAAAAAGACAAGATTTTGCAGGGCGTGATTATACGCCACCTGTTTCTGCCGGGAAGATTCAGCGAGACCGCCGACGTACTCGACTGGCTTAAAGCCAATGCAGACGGCAAAGCGATTATCTCGCTCATGTCGCAGTACACGCCGGTGCCGTTTTCTGACACAGAGACTTCGCTTGCCCGCCGCAAGAAGGCGCTTTCTGCCATCGAAAACCGGCTGGTCACCACAGAAGAAGATGCAGATTTACAGGATTTGATTGCGGCCTATGATTTTGACTATCTGTTCTATCAGGAACTAAGCGACGACACCAGCTGGCTCCCCGACTTTTCCCGCGAACAACCGTTCTCAAACGCACTGTCAAAGACGATTTGGCACTGGAAGAGCGGGTTTACGGCATAAAAAAAGCGCAGCACGTTTCATGCTGCGCTATATGCGAGGCCGGCGCCAGTCAAACAGGTAGCTGTCAGGCGCCCTGCCAGTGCACTATCAGGCCTGAGCCTTTTTGAGCGACCGGACATACTCAACTGCACTTAATCCGGCTACGCCACCTTCATACACAGCCTTACAAACCTGCAGAAGCCCGCCGTTTGCGTTTCCGCAGCTGTAGATGCCAGGTGCGTTTGTCGCCATTTTTGCGTCTGCTGCAATACTGTCGCCATTGAGCATAAGGCCGAGCTTTTTCGCAAAGTCTGCGGCGCCCGCGCTGCCAAGCGCTACGAACACTCCGTCAACAGCGAGGCTGTCGCCTTCCGTAAATGTAACGGCAGATACCTTTGCCTCGCCTGTTACTGCAGAAAGCTTGCGGGTATCTACTGACAGCTTCTCCTGAGGAACAGAAGCCTCTTTTAAGGCCGCCTGAATCTCAGCATCATCTTTTCCGTCTGTCAGAATCGTCACATGGTCGGCAATATGAGCCAGATGGCTTGCCTCTGCGACCGCAAACGTGCCGTTTCCAATAACAGCTACCTGCTTTTTCCGGTAGAAAAATCCATCGCAAATGGCACAGTAGGAAACGCCCTTGCCTTCAAAATCAACAATGCCGGGGACTGCAGGACGCAGCTTTTTATTGCCCGTTGCCAGAATGACGACAGGAGCGCTGTATGAAACATCTCCAGAACCGGTAACCGTGTACTGCACCGGTGAATCCATCTGAATATTCGTCACTTCTGTGGTAATCACCTCTATGCCAAGGTTTTTAGCCTGCGTTATGCCAGCTGCATACAGTTCAGGACCGGTGATTCCATCAGGAAAACCATAGTAGTTATCAATTTTGTGCGCTTTTTCAAGCTGACTTTCGCCGCTATACAGGACCGCAACAGAAAGAGTTGCTCTCTTTGCATATAAGGCCGCAGAAATACCTGCAGGACCGGCTCCGATTATAATAATGTCATACATAACACGCTCTCCTTTCGCCGTAGTTTACAATAATTCAGAAATCTTGTCGTCAATTTTTTTAGGTTCGACAGTGGATTCAAAACGCTCAACTACATTGCCATTGCGGTCAACGAGGAATTTTGTGAAATTCCATTTGATGTCGGCATTGTTCTTATAATCCGGATCGATTTTTCCAACAACAGCACTCATAAGAGCGCCCTTAAGTCCCGTAAAGCCTGTAAATCCCTTCTGACTTTTCAGGAACGTATACAGCGGTATCGCATTCTCACCGTTTACTTCAATTTTCTTGAAGTTATCAAAGCTGGTTTTGTATTTCATCTGGCAGAACTCGTGGATTTCCTCATCGTCACCCGGTGCCTGATGACCAAACTGGTCGCAGGGGAAATCAAGAATTTCAAGTCCCTTGTCATGATACTTCTGATACAGTTCTTCCAGCCCCTTGTACTGAGGTGTAAAACCACAGCCTGTCGCCGTGTTTACGATAAGCAGAACCTTGCCCGTAAAGTCTGACATCGACACTTCGTTTCCTTTTCTGTCCAGAACCTTGTAATCATAAATTCCCATACTCTTTCCCCCTGCGGTATCTCTCTAAAAAAATGTTGTATACAACCTTTCTGTCATTAATATATTGTATCAAATATAATTTGTCAACGATTTTTCCCTTTTTTTCTGTTCCTGGTGATTCTTTTTTTTGAAAAAACGCGCTGCAAGGCGAGGACACCGGCCGGAGTTTGCCTTTTTCGCCGATTGTCACTATAATCCCGCTATGACACAAGGCGCTTTGGCCCATGGCCTGCTTACAGAAACGATTATTTCTCAGTCCGCGGATTCGGTTGTCCTTCAGGTGAAAATTCCGACT
>JAILRG010000061.1 GCA_024698325.1 Treponema sp. | reverse complement strand
ATAAAACAAACTTTAACATAGTTATATGTATATTTCAACCTTAGGCAAAAAAAAGACCGCGCTGAGATGTTTTCAACGCAGTCTTTTACTTTCAGCCCTTAGCAATGCCACAAGGTGTATTCGCCTGTCGGCAAAGCTCTGCGAGTTTGGGGTATTCGCTTGTGCGCCCCCCAAAAAAAACTCGCAAACTCGTGCAGTGGCTAACGCTTCAGCAATGCGGCAAAGGGATTGGGAAGATTCGCCCGCACGCGGGCGAACTTCTGCGACTTCGCGCAAGCGCGAAGTCGTGCCGCATGCTAGCGTTTCAAGAGCGCGGCGAATGGGTTATATGACATGCCGTCGTCACTGCCGTAATTCTGGCGCGGACGGTCATTACCACGGGGACGGTCACCGCGACCGGCGTTTGCAAACTCACGCTTTCCGCCGGCAACTGCTCCAGAACCCGCTTTCTTTACTACAACAACGCGCTTCTTGCCTTCGCCGCTGCTTACAGACACGCTGCCAGTTGAAGCACCAGCCAGACGCTGACCTGCATCGCTCTTTAAACTCAGGGAGATGCGGCGGCGGTCGGTGTCGAGCGCAATAATCGTAAACTCTTTCACATCGCCGACTTTGATTACATCCATCGGATCAGACACATAGTTGTCAGAAAGCTCGCTGATATGGATAAGACCAGTCTCGTGCAGGCCGATATCTACGAAAGCACCGAAGTCAACCACGTTCTTGATTTTACCGGTGACCTTCATGCCTACAGTCAGGTCTTCAAACTTGACGACGCCTTTCTGCATAATCGGTGCCGGATATCCATCACGCGGGTCGCGGTTAGGCTTTCCAAGCTCATCGATAATGTCGTTCAGCGTAGTCTCGCCAACATTGTATTTTTCACACAGCTGTTTTTTCAGGTCTGCCGGAACGCTCTTGCCCTCTTTTACGTAAGAGAGGACTTCGCGTGCCACATCGTAGTTTTCCGGGTGAACCCAGGTGTTGTCGAGCGGATCTGCGCTCTCTGCAATCTTCAAGAAGCCGGCGCACTGTTCAAAGGCTTTAGGACCAAGGCCCGGCACCTTTTTCAGGTCTTCGCGGCTCGTGATTTTGCCATTCGCATCGCGGTAGGCGACGATTTTCTTTGCCGTAGACATGTTGATGCCCGAAACATATTTCAAAAGCATGTAGCTTGCCGTGTTTAGGTTTACGCCAACCTGGTTAACTACGCGGCCGACAACCTCGTCCAACTGCTCTGCAAGCTTTTTCTGGTTTACGTCGTGCTGATAGAGGCCGACGCCGATTGCTTTCGGGTCAATTTTAACCAGTTCTGCCAGCGGATCCTGCAGGCGGCGGCCCATGCTGATGGCACCGCGGATGGTCAGGTCAAGCTCCGGGAACTCCTCGGTAGCCACCGGGCTTGCTGAATACACAGATGCACCGCTTTCGTCGACAACAGTGTACTGCACGTTGGCATCAGCATAGTTTTCGCTGATAACCTTGCTGACAACAGCCTGCACCTCGGGGCTGCCCGTACCGTTACCGACAGCAACAACCTGAATGTCGTACTTGTCGATAGCTTCGTTCAGAGCATTATATGCGCCGTTCGGATCCTGCACCTGGAAAATCTTAAAGTAGCCCAGGTACTTACCGGTTTCGTCCAGTGCAGCACATTTGGTACCAGTACGAATACCGGGGTCGATGCCAAGCACGCGGCTTCCCTTAATCGGCTGTGTCATAAGCAGGTTTTTCAGGTTCTCGCTGAAAATGCCGATGCCGTGGTCGTCAGCCTCGTCAGTCTCGTCAGAGCGAATCTCGCGTACAACAGCCGGAGAAAGCAGGCGCACTAGGCCGTCTTCAATCGCATCTTTGTGGAATTTATTGTGCAGCGCGGCGTGCTTCTGGAGCAATGCAACAGCGTCGTCTACCGGCACGTCGATTGTCACTTCAAGCGCACCCTCGCGTTCTGCGCGGTTGATAGCCAGAATGCGGTGCGGCTTTACCTGGTTCAGCGGCTCTGAGTAATCCCAGTACATCTTGTAGGTAGAAGTTTTTTCAACCTGCTCTGCATCCTGTCCCTCAGGAACGATACCTTTGGTAATGATTGAGCCTTCAGCCATGTACAAGTCATGTACGTCGGCGCGATTCTGTGTGTCCTGGCTTGTAAGCTCAGCAATAATATCCTGTGCACCCTTGATTGCGTCAGCTGCGCTTTCTACATTAAGTGCCGCATCCTCATTGTCCGTCTTTATAAAATCTGCAGCCTTTGCTTCAACTGCAGCATCATCGTTTTCACCGCAGATAAAATCAGCGAGCGGTTCAAGGCCTTTTTCTGCAGCGACCATACCGCGAGTCTTCTTCTTTTTCTTGAAGGGAGCCCACAAGTCCTCAAGCTCAGTGAGTGTTTTTGCGCCCATTACGGCATTATACAGGCTTTCGGTAAGCTTTCCCTGTGCAAATACGCCCCGCACAATCTCAAGGCGGCGCTCTTCAAGGTTTTTATATGATTTGAACAGATGATCACAATCGGTAACCTGTACTTCATTCAGATTGTCATGCTTTTCTTTGCGATAGCGGGAAATAAACGGGATTGTACAGCCCTCGTTCACCAGACTGATAACAGCACTTACTTGTGACATGCGGATATTAAGCTCTTCCGCAATGCGTTTCATAATCTCGACCTCGTTTACCACGAGTGCGTCGATTGATTCCTGTGTAAATTCCATAGTGGGAGCATTTTAGCGAAAAAGTCCCGTTATGAGAAGACAACGCAGTCTTAAATCTTAAACGAAATGCGGTCGCTCGCCGTGTATGTCCGCGAATACTTGTTGCGCAATTCTTTTCCAGCCTGCTCAAATTTCTGGCGCAACAAGTCCTTTACTTTTCCTGTTATCATCTGATAGAGCTTTTCGGCAAGCCGTAACTCAATATCGCTTTCAAGGCCATGCTGACCGTCAGAACGCGTAAACACAAAGATATACAGCGTTTTGTCTTCAAGTTCACGAGTCATAACAAGAATAGCGTCTGTCGTAAAGTGCATGCCGTTAATGTTTACCAGCATGCGCTTAAGCTTTTCATACATCTTGATATTCAAGCCACTGTCGAGTACGCACGAAAAATGGCTCATACTGACATCAAGGATTTCGCCCTGCACCAGCCCCATTTTATTCACCGAAAAGTTGATAATACTGTTGTGGTCGCAGATAGCGCGAACGTTCTTTCGACGGCCTTCCGCCTGATTTGCATGCATGACCCGGTCAATCAGCGCAAAATTCTTGTTCTTCTGATACTCAAGCGCAATACAGCCGCACTGAATGCCGACATCAAACAGATAGTATTTTTCAAGCCGGGTTTTAAATGCTTCGTCACCGCGTTTAACATACAGAACACCCAGCAAAACCTTACCGTTGTATTTTTGCTGCAGCTTGCGAATAAAATCGCTCCATTCCAAATCTTGAATCTGAGTATCAATGTAGAAAAATAAGATTGAATCTGGGAACGTGTTTATGAGGATTTCTACTTTTTGCGGAATCGGGCAGTACCGGTCATCATTGATAATATAAGCCTCATAACCGCGGACAAGGAAATCCTGCAAATAATCCTCAGGCAACAATGCTGAATCAGGAGTAATAAAAAAGGTCTTGCGGCCCTGAATAATCGCTGCTTCATCCATATCTATATTCCTCTGCTACAATAACCGGCGCAAATCTTTCGGTGTAAAAACACTGGGTTTTTCATCTGTCGTCGAGCCACGCCCCATTTCGGTAAATACAAGCTGCATTATCATTTTTACTTTATCAGTAATCATCTGATAAATTTTTTCTGCGAGGCGCTGCCGCAAATCCCGGTCCAATCCCTGACCGCCATCACTGTGACGGGCAAAGATGAATACATACATTATTTTTCCGTCTGTCTGGCGCTCCATAAGCAGAATGCCATCTGACTTGAAATGTAAGCCGTTCACATCGACATATATATTTTCAACTTTTTCGTAAATTGGAATTTTCAGGTCGGTCGTCATTATGCAGGAAAAATGACTCAAGCTGATGTCAACCAGCCGCCCCATGAAAATACCACCGTCAAAATCAAAATTGACTTTACTGGATTTGTCACAGATTGCGCGAATATTCTTTCGGCGGCCCTGCGCCTGATTTGCATACATCACTTTCGCAATCAGTGAAAAATTCTTTTCTTTCTGATATTCCATGGCAATACAGCCGCACTGAATGCCTACGTCAAACAGGTAATACCGTTCAAGGCGCTGTTTTTCCAGTTCGGTTGCACGCTTTGTGTACAAAACACCGATTAACAATTCCCCGTTTGAACGTTCCTGTAAATTACGAATATAGTACTGCCAGTCAATACCAGCAACTTTTGCATCAATATAGAAAAAAAGAATTGAATCCTTAAAAATAGAGATGATTGATTCTACTTTTTTTTCGAGCGGGCAATATCTGTCATCGGCGATAATATATGTTTCGTATCCTCGCTGCATATAGTCTTCCAAATATGTTTCAGGAAGTAGCGATGGATCGGGAACGATAAAGAAAGTTTTTCTTCCAGATATAATATCCTGCGTAGTAAAATCCGCGCCAGTTTCTATTTCCATTTCCATTTAGTTTAATGCATAATTATGCCATCGTCAAACAAGATTGCTGTTAAGCATTTTTTTTTCTATACTTGTCATATGATTCTTTGTCCTGCCCAATCCTTTGATTTACCGGCTATAATGACTATAGAGCATAGTGCTTTTATTCCGCAGATTCAGGAAAAAAAGCGGGTTTTTAATGACCGACTGCAGCTTTTTCCACAGGGATTTCTTATTCTTGCTGACACAAGCGAGGATGTCGTTTTTAAGCATGGTGCCTCTCTTACTGCAGGCTACCTGACCAGCGAGATTTGGGCTACAGCCCCCGATTTTGAAAAAGCCGCAACCGAAGCAAAGGCCCAAAAAGCGCTGTCACAACAATTCGCTCTTGGGCATGCCATGTACAAAAGTCACTGCATAACTGGCAGCGCGCTTTACATCAGTTCCTATGCGCTGTTACCTGCATACAGAGGCAGCGGGCTGGGACTGCCGTTCTTTCACTCAGCAGTCTCAGCTCTTTGCGGTGCATTTGCCCAGATACGCACCGTCATTCTGTTAGTCTGCGAAGAGTGGACAGGCGCCAGGCATATTTACGAAAAGCTAGGCTTTACACCTGTGTACACGCTTCCCGGATTTTTCCCATCTTTGCATAAAAAAGCTGCAGACGGCATTATAATGCAAGCCGCAGCAGAACAGTTCCGCAGTGCACCGCTTGCCAGAAATCAAAACGGTGCAATTCTTGTACAGCCCGCAGCAAAAGGAGTATACCAGGCATGAACAGCACGCAATGGCAGGCATTTGAAGCTTTCCGCACCGCATTTAAGGAGCAATGCGCCGCATGGAACAACACATACAGCGAAGAACTTGTTCCTCTGCAGAAAGCCGCCGCAGAAAAAGACACCCCGGCATACCCGCTTGAAACCGCAGTTGTATACAACAAGGCACTAGACGCCCTTACCCCGCAAAGCCGCATCACATACATTGTCATCGGGGATAATCCCGGAAAAGACGAGCAGCTTGCTAAAAACAACCGCTACCTTGTAGGTCAGAGCGGAAAGCTTGCGCAGGGCTTTTTTGCTCGCAACGCTGAATTCAAAACTGACTTCCGCGAAAACGTCATCATTTTAAACAAAACGCCGGTACACACAGCAAAAACAGCGCACCTGCACTATCTTGCAAAAAACGGCGGGGAGCGTATACGTTCGCTTATTGCAGAAAGCACGCTCTGGATGGCAAAAGAAACCGCACGCCTGCATCAGGCTTTGTGCGCAGCTGCTGACGGAAGCGAAGATTCCCCAGCGCCAGAACTGTGGCTTGTAGGCTACACCGAGCTAAAGAACCGCAGGCTTTTTACCGGCTACTGCGATGCGCTTAAAGCAGCGTATGCAGATGGCACAAGCCCGGCATGGCAGGCAGTGCGCGTGTTCATGCATTTTTCTATGAATCAGTTTTCCAATGACTTAAAAAAAGAGCTGAAAAAAAACGAAGCTGCTTCCAGCCCAGAGCCGCTAACCGCCACAATAGAACGCATAGGCCTGCGCCACCGTACAGAGATTTTCGGATAGCGCAAACGTGCACAGCTCATATTGACAGCTGATTTTCTGGGACTTATCATCTTCATAAAATATTACTCTATATAACTAAAAGGAGAGTTGCATGGAATTTTCAGTTACCTACCTGTACGCAGGACTCGGCATTCTTACCGTCTTCATTCTTATCTTGTTTTTCGTGGGCTATACAAAAGCGCCGCCGGACATTGCAAAGATTATTTCCGGCTTGCATAAACAGCCGCGTGTGCTTGCTGGCCGTGCGGGGGTACGCATTCCATTTCTGGAACGCGAAGACGAGATTTATCTTGGTCAGATTTCTGTAGACATTAAGACAGACACATATATTCCCACGCAGGATTTTATCAATGTAAAGGTAGACGCCATAGCAAAAGTGCGCGTTAAAAGCGATCCGGACGGCATTCAGCTTGCGGCAAAGAACTTTTTGAACAAACTGCCAGAAGCCATTGCCGCCGATTTGCAGGACAGTCTGCAGGGCAACATGCGTGAGATTATCGGCACGCTTGATTTAAAGACCATCAACACCGACCGCGACAAGTTCAGCGACCAGGTAATGGCAAAGGCTGCCCGCGACATGGAAGCGCTTGGCATTGAAATCCTTTCCTGCAACATTCAGAACGTAGTTGACGAACACGGCCTTATAAACGACATGGGTATGGACAACACATCCATGATTAAAAAGAATGCGGCAATTGCAAAGGCAACGGCAGAAAAAGAAATTGCCATCGCACAGGCAGAAGCTGACAGAGCCGCAAACGAAGCCCGCGTTACTGCAGACGCAGAGATTGCCGAAAAACAGAATGAGCTGGCAATCAAGCGCGCAAACCTGAAAAAAGACAGCGACACCGCAATGGCAGTGGCCGATGCAGCCTACGAAATCCAGAAACAGGAACAGGAAAAAACCATTCAGACGGCAACAGTCAATGCGCAGATTGCAAAAGCAGAGCGCGAGGCAGACTTAAAGAGCAAGGAAGTCAGCATACGCGAGCAAGAACTGCAGGCAACCACCAACAAAGTTGCAGATGCCGAAAAATACAAAGCCGAAAAGAATGCAGAAGCCGAGCTTATTAAACGCCAGCGCAGTGCAGAAGCTGAAAAATATGAGCAGGAGCAAAAAGCTGCCGCTCAGATGAAACTTGCTGATGCGCAGAAGTACGCAGCAGAACAGGATGCAGCAGCCGTACGCGCAAAAGCCGAGGCCGAAGCTGCCGGCATTGCCGCCAAGCTCAAGGCCGAAGCTGAAGGTATCGCCGCAAAGGGTAAGGCCGAAGCTGAAGCAATCCGTGCAAAGGGTGAAGCAGAAGCGCTTGCCATGGACAAAAAGGCAGAAGCATACAAAAAATACAACGGCGCCGCTATGGCCGAGATGATGATAAAAATTATGCCGCAGATGGCTGCAGAAATTGCAAAACCATTGGGTCAAATAGACAAAATCAGCATTTACGGCACGTCCGGTTCAGAGACAGGCGGTAACGGCGTTTCACAGGTTACTGGCAGCATGCCCGTTATTATGAAGCAGGTGTTTGACACCATGAGCGAAGCAACAGGAGTTGACTTCAGCGAAATCATGCGTGCAAACACTTATGACGCAAAAGTAACTAAAAACCTGAACGTCAGCGGCCTTACCGGAACAGATTTAACAAAAGCCACAAAAGGTAAAAAAGCCTCTGGCGAGCTGACAGAGACAACCGAAGCATAACGGCTGTTGTCATAAACTAAAGCCGCGGAAAGGATGCTGAAACACAGCCTACCCGAACCGCGCTTTTGTGTTAACCGTGGGGCATAGACGCGCCACGGTTCCCGGTCAGTGGGCCGCGGTCCCGGATAGCGGTTAGCTGTTATCGGTTAGCGGGTCGCGGTTAACGCTTAGCAGTCTCCGGGTACTTTAGCTGTTACCAATCAGCAGTTCCCGGTTAGTTTAGAGGGCCGCGGATAGCGGGCCACGGCTAGTTTAGCGCAAAATCGTAATTTCTACGCGGCGATTCTGGGCGCGACCGCTGTCAGTGCTGTTATCGGCGATAGGGCGCGTACCGCCAAAACCGCGGCAGATAAACGCCTGCGCGCTCACTCCGCGCTTTTCAAGCTCAAAAGCAATGCGGCGTGCGCGTTCTTCACTTAAAGCCTGCTCGCCGGCGGGCTTACCTACAGCAGCAGTATGCCCTTCCACCAAAAGCTGTGAGTCCGGCACAAGCTTCAGCACCGAAGCAATTTCATCCAGACGCTCGCCCTCGCCGTCTGCAATTTGCTCCGAATCCGGCTTAAAGCGTATGTCACGCACGCTCAGTCGTATGCCCGCCTGAGTCTGTTCCACCACAATATTGTTCTTTGGTAACGCCCCGTCAGTTCCAGCGCTTTCCGTTCTGGTTTCCGCAGCTGGCACAACAGAAGCTCCACCTGCAGCACCAGCTCCCCTTGTAACACCAGCGCCACTTGCAGCACCGCCCGCTTCGCCTGCCAGTGCAGATGAAGGCACTGCCGCTACCACAGCCGATGCCAGCTTACTGTCGACAACCTCCTCTGGCGGCACATTGTTCGAAAGCCACACCGAAGTATTCACCGGTTCTACCGTACGAGCCGCACGGATGCCCCCGTTTTTATGCACTCCACCGTTTGCTCCGCCGCCACTTCCGCTACTTCCGCTCCCGCTTTCGCCACTGCCAGCCAATCCCACGCTGTTCCTCCCGCTGGCAGTGCCCGATTCAACAGCGCTACTTCCAGCGACAGCTCCAGCACCAACTGACGCAGTTCTCGCGATGCCAGCCTGTACATTCGGAGCTACAGAGGCTATACGCTTAAGCGCGGGAATAAGCTTTTCTGCATCCAGTGCCGGAGGATATTCCGTAAACAAATTAATTGTTCCCTTAAAATTTGCAGTTGTCCCATCACTATACTGGAACGTTTCATCTACAGTATCCATAATCAAGATTGCAGCGCCAGTCTCTTTTAGCACCAGAACATCAGCAGAATGATTTCCCGCCGCACGTACAAGAGTGCTGTCGCCCCGAGGATCCCGTGTTTCCAGACTGCCGTAATTTGTCTGCCAGCGAGCTTTTATCCGGTACACGTTCTGTTCCTTGTACATTTCTTCGCCTACAAACTGATATGCAACATTCATCGGAATACGGGTAAACACGCCTTTATTCAGCGGATCCACAGCACGAACAGCCTGAGCCTGCCACGCATCTCCCTGCTGCACTTCTTTCCGACTAAACGCCGGAAAACTCCTGAAACTCGGATATCCGTTATCCCGGTGCATCGTCAGCTGGCCGTCAGAGGAAATTGAAAAGACTGAGGGAATGGAATCATGAATACCGCCGGAAACTTCGCGGGAATTGCTTTTAGTAGCTTCCATTACATAAAAGCTGCCATCATACCACTGCGAACCGGCAAACGCTTTTTGCGAAGCGGGAGCATCTGCTGGACTTATAAAAGACCGTACTTCACGGCTTGTTAAACCTACATATTTTCCGTTTACATAGCGACGTAAATTAGAGCGTTCTACTAAAGAGTAGCCGCGGGAGCCAGAATACGAAATAAGAGCCTGTTCGCCAGAAAGCGACAAGCATACAAGCGACAAAAAAAATGCCGATACAATCAGTCTTTTCATGACCTTAGTATCGGCAGTTTACTAATACAGTTTATTTTTATTGTTCTGTAGTAACACGGTTGTTGCTAAAATCGTAGCCAACGGTATACATCCGTTTTCCACTGAAGTAATCGGCAGTCAGTTTTACGACAACGCTGCTCAGAATCAGCAGAGAAATGATGTTCGGAATTGCCATCAGGCCGTTAACGATATCTGCAATTGTCCAGACAGCCGCAACGGTCATGTACGGACCTACGAAAACTGCAGCAATGTACAGCCAGCGGTATATTTTAACCGGAAGCTGTTTGCCTTTAGAAAGGTATTCAATACAGCGTTCTGAGTAGTAATCCCAACCCAGAATCGTCGTGAAAGCAAAGAGAACCAGACAGACCATCAGAATGAATGAGATGACGATGCCCGGAATACGCGGCAGCAGGGTGCGGAATGCAACGTCTGTAATAGCAAAGCCCTTATACAGGTCTGAATTCAAAACATCCGGGTTAATAATGCTTGCGATTACGATAGAAACACCGGTGATTGAACATACGACGATGGTATCAAAAAAGGTACCTGTCATAGAGATAATGCCCTGCTGTACGGCATGGTCTACCTTTGCGGCAGCGGCAGCAATAGGAGCTGAACCAAGACCAGCCTCGTTTGAGAAGATACCGCGTGCAATACCTTTCTGCATGGCAACAATCATGGCGCCAAGTGCACCGCCAGTTACTGCTTTAAAGCCAAATGCACCTTGGAAAATAGCTTCCAGAGCGCTCGTAACCAGTGACAGGTTACACAGGATTGCAAGAATACCCATGACAAAGTAAATCACAGCCATTACCGGAACGATAACGCTTGCGACGTTAGAAATACGTTTAATACCACCGATGATTACGATTGCACAAAGTATGGCAAGAATGACAGAAGCAACGATAACAACAATGCTGTAGGTTCCAATTCCAGCAATGCTTACTGTATTAAGCACGCCGCCTGCAGCAGACTTCGCAAAAGTTTCTACAGCAGAAGAAATGCTGTTTACCTGGCTGAAAGTACCGATTCCAAAAAGACCAACCATGGTACCGAAAATAGCAAACAGAACGGCAAGCAGTTTGCCGAGTAACGGATACTTTGCGCCAACACCTTTTTCACAAGTATAGAACGGACCGCCCAAAATGTGACCGTCTGCCATTGTTTCGCGGTAATGGATGGCTAAAAGACACTCTGCGTATTTTGTTGCCATACCCAAAAGAGCTGCAAACCACATCCAGAACAATGCGCCGGCGCCACCAAGAGAAATAGCTGTCGCAACGCCAACGATGTTACCAGTACCAATGGTAGCAGAAAGCGCAAGGCACAGCGCCTTAAAATTTGAAAGTTCGCCTTTGTCTTCGTCTTTTTCCGACTTACGGAAAATAGAGCTGATTGCGAACTTAAGCTGAGCAAACTGTACGCCGCGCAAACGAATGGTAAGGAAAATGCCTGTCGCCAGAATCAGAATGATAAGCGGCAAGCCCCAGACAAAGCCATCAATGGCATCGAGAATAGAGTTGATTTTTGAGAACATAGTGTTCTCCCGAGCAAAAAAATAGAGCTGACAAAGCGCACCGTTGCACCTTATTCAGCTCTCCAGAGTGGACGCCAGCTTTTTGCTGGCAGGAACATTTTTTAGTATGCCCTGTCCTATTTACCTGAGATATAAGAAAGTACTGCGACAACCACAGTATTTTCCGCAAACCTTCGGTGCTTCATCCGGTGTGATGAAGGCTCTCCAGAGAATCGCTGTTTTGACCACAATCTTGCAGCGACGCAGTACCATACCATACATAAAAATCTTTCGCAATATATCCAGTTATGCTATACTCTTAAATATGGATTTATATTTGCTCAAGTACTGGTTGTACACCATCTGCTTAATCATTTCTATTGCAGTTTTTCTTATGGCATTAACCCGTACACCATCAAAAGAGCAAAAACTTGCACTCGTTATAACGTTAATTACCTTTATCATAACATTCGGATACTGGGGCTCGGTTAGCTCTCCCATTGTATCTCCTGACTTGCTGATTTTTATTACAAAGATTAAATACTTAGGCGCCTGCAGCGTTTTCGTTTTGCTGCTGATTCTATCTGACCAGCTATTTTATATTTCCCTTCCCAAGCCTTTTTTAGTCAGCCAGATACTAACTTCACTGGGTATCGCCATCACAGCCACAACATTTGATCATCATACACTGTTCTTTAAATCCTATCATGTTGTTTTTTCCAACGGTTCTAGCGCTTTCATTTGGGAACCAGGCATTTTCGCCATATGTTATTCAGTATTCATTATCGTATATTCTCTTTTTCTGTGCGGCCTGGCTTTCTACATCCAGATGCACGGCTCAAAGCAAGACCGCAGTATAAGCATCTACCTCTTTTTCGCCATTTTCACGCCATGTGCAGCCTTCATCATTGAACGAATACTGCACCTGCAAAACATTTCTCCCATTCCATTCGGCCTTCTGATAACAAGCATCTGTACTTTCCTGCTGATTACCGTTGCACACTTCGGCAACATGCGCGAAATCGCAAAAGACGTTATCTTCGATTCTATTGATGACGCCCTGGTCATCGTCGATAACACGCTTCACCTTATGCAGTGCAACAAAAAAGCCGTTAGCCTCTTTGAGTTTTTAGGCAAGCTTGGTTCTGGAGAGCGAATTAACGGACAAGACCTCGAGTTTGAAGCATTATTTGCGCCTCTTTTCGAGCGCAGCGAAAAATTCCCAGTTGATTACTGGAACAACGGGACTATCTTTCAGCCAATCATCAAGCCACTTTTTAACCGCAAAGGAAAGCTTCAAGGCTCCATTTTATGGCTGAAAGACGTTACGAACGAACGAAATTATGCAAAAAAGCTGGAACGTGATGTAAATCTGCAGACAAACCGCATTCTGGACATGCAGAATCAGATGATTATCAGCTTTGCAAAACTTGTTGAAAACAGAGATGCTGTCACTGGAAAACATCTTGAACGAACCCGTTCGTACGTTCTTGTCATCGGTATGATGCTGCTCAAAAATGACGAGTACACAGAAACCATTAATTACCAGTGGGTCGAAACCCTAAGCAAAGTTGCACCTCTGCATGACATCGGTAAAGTAGCCATCGCAGACGGTATCCTGAATAAGCCGGGAAAACTCACTCCAGAAGAATTCGACATGATGAAAAAGCATACCGTTTATGGCGCGCAGATTCTGGAAACAACTCTTAAAAACTGTGTCGACGACGCCTATTACAGAATGGCCTGCGAAGTTGCCCGCAGTCATCATGAACGCTGGGATGGCAGAGGTTACCCGGACGGGCTGGCAGGAGAACAAATCCCGCTCAGCGCCAGAATCATGGCTGTAGCTGATGTTTTCGATGCACTCGTAACACGCAGACCCTATAAACCGCCTTTTGACACGGAAACAGCCTTCCAATTGATTCAGGAAGAAAGCGCGTCTCATTTTGATCCGCTGGTTGTCAAAGCATTTTTAGATACAAAAGACATGGTTATAAAAATTGCCGAAGAATTACGCGATGATGATGACGATTTGGGTGAATTGGAAAGCCTGTAATCCGCTTACAGTGTTACCACCAGTCATACCCGCTATCATTATCACCCAACAGCGGGTAATCAGATTTGTATAGTGCTAATAGAAACAATGTATCTGGCTGCCAGACAACAGCATTTTTTGACATTTTAAAAACCTGCCCGTTTATTTCCCGCACATGTCCTTCTTCAAACAGGTTTCTTTCAAAAATAGCAATTGCAACCTGACTGTCTTTTCCAAGTCTGCTTTCCGGATTAACAAACTGAAAATCCGACATCTTGAATATTCCGTGACTGATACTTTCCGGTTCCACAATTCCCGTCACATTTTGCCACGAAGTATTGCGCCATAACCATTTCATAAGATAAGGAGCACGCGGAGTCCGATATTCTATGCATACCAGCTGGTACCACTGATCTTTACTATGATCAATCTTTTCGAGTACGGGCTTTTGACCGGCGCCGCTTTCTGCAAGAATGACAAGGATTGGAATCACCATAAAAAGCAGGCTGCATAAACGCTTTTTCATAAACTTATTTTATGACGAAAACAACAATTAGGCAAACAAAAAGCGCCACTACAAAAGTGACGCTTTTATGCAAAAAAATCATTCAGTATCTGCGAATTTACCTTATACGATTAATTCACGGTATGCATTTATGCTCCAAAATAAGCAAGTGCATTACCAAATGAAATGTCTTTTACCATCTTTGTAAGCTGCTCCATATCGGCAGGATACTCGCCATTTTCGACCCAGCCTCCGATTATGTTGCAGAGGATGCGGCGGAAATATTCATGGCGTGAATATGACAGGAATGAACGGCTGTCTGTCAGCATACCGACAAACGCCGGAATCATACCGAGGCTGCCTAAAACCTTAATCTGCTGCTCCATTCCATCCTTATGGTCGCAGAACCACCAGCCTGAACCAAGCTGAATCTTGCCTTTTATTCCGCCTCCCTGGAAACAGCCCATAATGGTTCCCATAGAGTAGTAATCTTTAGGATTCAGTGTATACAGAACAGTCTTCGGCAGACCACCGTTTTCTTCAATAAGGTTCATCAGTGCCGCCAGGTTTTCTGCCATCGGATTGTCGTGGCTACCATCAAATCCAGTATCCGGTCCAAGCTTCTTGAACATAGCCTTGTTGTTATCGCGAATAGCATTCATGTGCCACTGCATGACAACATTCTTCTCTGCGTATGCACGACCAAGAGCAAGCAGAACTTTTGTTTTATATGCATCTGCTTCATCTGCAGTGACAGCTTCGCCAGAAAGCGCCTTTCTCACAACTGCATCAATCTCTTTGTCAGTTGCAATCTTGAATGGCGGGTATTCCAGTGCGTGATCAGAAGCGCGACAGCCATTTTCAATAAAGTAGTCGAGGCGTTTCAGAAGAGCTGTAATCACATCATCTGAAGTCTGAATATTAATGCCGCTTACTTCTGACAGCTTTTTTATATAGGCTGGGAACGTAGGAAGATTGATATTCAGCGCTTTATCAGGGCGATATGAGGGACGCACTTTTGTGTCGATTTTGCCGATAGGTGCAGTTCCAGCAGCAATAGCCTTGTGAAATTCAAGAGAATCAGCAGGATCGTCTGTGGTTCCAACTGCATAGACATTAAAGTTCTTGAAGATACCTTTTACGCTCAAATCATCAGTCTTAAGAAGCTCATTTGCTTTTTCGTAGATTCTCGGGGCGCTTTTTACAGTCAAAGGCTCATAAATTCCGAAATAACGCTGTAATTCAAGGTGGGTCCAGTGATACAACGGATTTCCAATCAAATGCTCAATAGTTTCTGCCCAACGAAGAAATTTCTCATAGGGATCTGCATCCCCAGTAATGTATTTTTCCTCAATACCGTAGGTACGCATCTGACGCCATTTATAATGGTCTCCACCAAGCCAGATATCTGTAATTGAATCAAATTTCTTGTTCTGCGCAATCTGCTCCGGCGGAAGATGACAGTGATAATCCCACAGCGGCTCATCTTTACAAGCTTCAAACAGCTTCTGTGCTGTTTTGGTTTCCAAGAGGAAATCTTTGTCCATAAATTTCTTCATTTTCTACTCCTATAAAGAATTGATGGTCCTTTAAAAAAAAGACTGACCTTAATGGTCAGTCTTTCAGAAATTGTGGAGATGAGGGGACTTGAACCCCTTACCTCATGCATGCCATGCATGCGCTCTAGCCAGGTGAGCTACACCCCCAAATACCTCGATACTCTAGCAAAAAAACAAAAACTCGTCAATCGCTGTAGCTGACATGTTTATTGTATAAACATATACAACGATTGACAAGTGTCAATTGGGAAAACTAGCGGCTGAGCTTTCTGTAGACGGTCTTGTGGGGAACGTCGTCGTCGATGCCCAGCTCTTTCTTTTTCCATTCCACATACTCTGACCAGTTGCCTTCAAACCAGCGCACTTCACTGTTGTTTTCAAAGGCCAGAATGTGGGTACAGATACGGTCCAGGAAGTAGCGGTCGTGGCTGATGACCATAACGACGCCGGCAAAGCTGTTGATGGCTTCTTCCAGGCTGCGGGTGGTAGTGATGTCCAGATCGTTGGTGGGTTCGTCGAGCAAAAGGACGTTGCCGGCTTCTTTGAACATAAGGCCCATGTTCAGGCGGTTTTTTTCGCCGCCGGAGAGGACGGAGATTTTTTTGTTCTGCTCGGCGCTGGAGAAGTTAAACCAAGAGCAGTAGGCGTGGGCGTTGATTTCCCGGACGGCGCCGTTAAGGGGCCGGCCCTTTTCGTCCACGGCACCCAGCTTAATCAGGTCGCTGCCTTCGCTCAAAGTCTCGTAAATAGTCTTGTTGGGGTCAAGCTTGCTTCGCATCTGGTCAACGTAGACGAGTTTGACGGTTTCGCCGATTTTCAGGTTGCCGGAATCGGGCTTTTCTTCGCCCAAGCTGCCATCTGGGAGCTCTACTTTCTGACCTGCTGCCGTGGCAATCATCTTAAAGAGGGTTGTCTTACCGGCGCCGTTGGGGCCGACAATGCCTACGACGGCTCCTGCCGGTACGTGGAAGTCCAGATTTTCAAAAAGTACGCGGTCGTCAAAGCTCTTGGTAAGCTTTTCTGCGTCGATGACAACATTGCCCAGACGGGGGCCTGCGGGAATAGAAATCTGGCTGTCTTTAAGCTGCACCCGCTTGGATTCTTCTGCCAGCAGGGCCTCGTATTTTGTGATGTGTTCCTTGTGCTTTGCCTGGCGGCCTTTTGCTCCAGCGTGGATCCATTCCAATTCTTCCTGCATTTCGCGGCGGCGGACGGAGGCCTGCTTTTCTTCCAGGGCCAGGCGCTTTTCCTTTGCTTCCAGCCAGGCTGAGTAGTTACCCTTGAAGGGGTAGCCTTCGCCCCGGTCCATTTCCAGAATCCAGCCGGCTACGTTGTCGAGGAAGCAGCGGTCGTGGGTGATGGCGATGATGGTGCCCGGGTAGCTCTGCAGGTGGCGTTCCAGCCAGGCGACGGTTTCGGCGTCCAGGTGGTTGGTAGGTTCGTCCAGCAGGAGAATATCGGGCTTCTGCAAAAGGAGGCGACAGAGGGCTACGCGGCGGCGTTCACCGCCGGAAAGGACATCGACGACCTGGTCGCCGGGCGGGCAACGCAGAGCGTTCATAGCCAGTTCCAGGTTTGCATCCAGGTTCCAGGCATCGGCGGCGTCCAGCTTTTCCTGCAGGTCGGCCTGGCGGACGCAGAGCTTGTCAAAGTCTGCATCCGGGTCGCCAAAGGCTTCGTTTACTTTGTCGAATTCTTCCAGCAGGTCGGTGATGGGTTTTACCCCTTCTTTTACGATTTCAAGCACGGTTTTTCCCGGCTCCAGATAGGGTTCCTGCTCCAGATAGCCCATGCTGTAGCCGGGCAGCAGTTTTGTTTCGCCGGTGTAGTCTTTGTCGATGCCGGCGAAAATCTTAAAGAGGGAGGATTTTCCGGCGCCGTTTTCACCGATGACGCCGATTTTGGCGCCGTAATAATAAGAAATTGAAATGTCTTTGAGGACAACTTTGGTGCCATAGGCGCGGCTAACGCGGTCCATGGTGTAAATGATTTTCTTGTCGTCGAATGTCTTTGCCATGATTTCAATTATAGCGGAGACAGACAGCTTTGTCTTTACTTTTTTCGCGACCTCGCATAATCATACTCCCTAGAATGATTAGCCGAAATATAGTATTTTTTCCCTATGAAATCACAATTAACAACGCTCTGCTATATTGAACAAAATGACTGCTATTTAATGCTCCATCGCGATGCCAAGAAGAATGACATCAACCACGATAAATGGATTGGAGTTGGCGGCCACTTTGAAGCCGGAGAAAGCCCGGAAGACTGCCTCTTGCGCGAGGTCTTTGAAGAAACAGGATTGACATTACATTCTTGTCACTTCTGCGGCATTGTAACCTTTGTTTCTGACGATAATCCTGCTGAATATATGTGCGTATACACTTCTAATGACTTCACTGGAAATCTTACTACATGTAACGAAGGAACGCTTCAATGGGTTCCAAAAAATAAAATACTAGAATTAAATCTTTGGGAAGGTGATAAAGTTTTTCTCAAACTGATTACAGAAAACTCACCGTTTTTTTCGCTAAAATTAGTATACAAAAACGGTAAGCTTATCGAAAAACAATTAAACGGACGCTTTTTTTAATTCTTTTTCAAATCGTCTGTCCCCGCTTTGTCTGGCCGGACGATAAAAAACAGCTGTATTTCCTATAATTCTTACAAGGACTGCATCTATTGATTGAGAAATCCGATTACTCAATTCAACTTTTTCATCTTTAAACTCATTGAATTTAATTTTAACAAGTTCATTAGCTGATACTGCATTTTCTATTTGCGCTATTACTGAATCAGTTACGCCACCCCCACCTATCAGAACTACCGCCGGTAAGGATTGTGCGTGCTTTTCTAAAACCTTGCGCTGTTTACTTGATAAACTAACCATAGCCAGTATCATACAATTTCTAATAACAAACAGCAAGCAATAAAACTAAAACAAAACGGGCTGACAACAAAACTTGCTGCCAGCCCACCAGTATAAAAGAACTTAGAAAGAATTCTTATATGTTGTGGTATAAGATTCAGTTTTTTACTTTTATACCTTATACATACAATAAATCTGTTCTTCGAAAAAACAATCTAGCAAGACTATAAAAAATACTGATACCTTTTATAGCTCACAATTTTATTTTTCAGCTGATTTTAAAACCATCAAAGCTTCCAAATCAAGCTCACCTGCTGCACAGGGAACGCCAATTTGCCAGTTTTCCAGAACCTGCGGATGAATTTCACCAAAGATGCCGGCCTGTTTTCCATTGACGATAATAGCAGCCTGTCTACCGGGAATAAAGCGAGGATCTTCAGCTTCCTTCACTTCATATTTATGATCCAGGAAGTAAAGCAGCGATGACACTTCACTAGCCATATCATTAAAGTTAGCATTATTGCTTGCCGTTAAGAAGCCCAGGCTCTGAATAGTTTTTGTTCCTGTATTCTCAGAAGGCTCCAGATAAGCAACTTTACCAATTTCAAAAATCTTGTGCGGGAAGATTGAATTAGCAGCACCACTTTCTGCACGCAACAAAGAAGCAATAATTGAAGGCCGAACGAACTGATAGTTTTCACTCATCGGATTCGAAATTTCAATTACATTTTTTGCATCAATATTCATGCGATCAATATAGTCACGCTTTGAACCAAGATAGTTGAAAATCATTTCCTGATAGCCTAAGCCAACCATAATCTCCTTTGTTTTACGAGAGAAAACAGTAACAGGCGAAAGTTTACCGATAGTAAAATCATTAGGCTTAGCAGGTGTAAAATTATCCAGTCCAACACCAATCATCACATCTTCAATAACGTCTACCTCGTGAAGGAAGTCGTTACGATAAGGCGGCGGAGTCAGAGTAAACTCTACATCACCAGAAATATCCTTAGCAGAAACAGTGTTGTCCATGCGAGTAAGCGCATCAATAACCTGCTCTTTTGTTAAAGAACTGCCAAGTTTTTTATTGATAGAAGAAAGCAACGCCTTTGTGTTCTCCTGGAAGAAGAACGGAACGGTAATTTCTTTTCCAAATCCAGTTTCATAAGGGTGAATTGTTTTTACTGGCAGAATCTTGTAGCCGGCATCTGCAAAATCACATGCAACGATATTCGCAGAAAGAATAAGGCTTGCCATATCGGCACCTGTTAATTCAACCATCAAATCTTTATCACCAACCTGTACAGCACCCAGTGTTGCAGAATTGATGATAGGAGCCATAGACATAACTTCGCCTTTGTCGTCCTTTAAAAGCGGGAAAACTTTTGCGCTTTCAAGTATCCATCCAAATTCTTTTCCTTTAGGATGATCTGTAATAATCTGACGACAGGTCATTGGCTCTGTACACTGCAGCGGAACAAAAGATGTTTTATCGGGATCTACAGCAGTATAATGTACCGGCCACTGAATTTGAGCAACACGATACACACCCATACTGATAGTCTTGCGCTTACGACCAAAGTTCCAACAGAGTTTTTCCTGAGTTTGAATAATATCTTTGAGCATCGGATCATCAATCGGCTTGCCGCTGATAACAAAACTGACCATATACGGACGAACTTCTTTAACAGCCTCATCTACAATAGCTACGCGTTCTCCGCAATCTTTTATGTCATTTTTGTAAGACATAAAGGATGAATAATCTGAACGTTTCGCACCGTTATGAAGACGAAGTTGACGAGCAACACCACCTGTCGACCATAAATCAGGACGGTTTGTATCATTTAACTCAATTTTGATGACGCGTTCATCTGCCGGCTGATTCATATCCGGCTTTTCATCAAGTTCTGCCTTTCCGCAGGTAAGTTTTTTTTCTAACGTATCGTAATCGTATTTTGTTCCAAGAAGGTTAAAAAAAAGTTTTTCGTTGACTTCAATTTTTGGCATTAAATTGTTC
>JAILRG010000030.1 GCA_024698325.1 Treponema sp. | reverse complement strand
CGTGCCATCTACACTTGTAAGTGTATATGACTGTTCGTCAATTGTAAAAGTGTACTCCGTTCCTTCAATAGTTTCGCCTTCTTCTGTATCGACTGTGCTTGAGTGGGAGCATCCGAGCGCTGCCAGTAAGAACAGGGCTGCGGTGCCTGCTGCTAAAGACTTGTAGGCAATTTTCTTCATAAGAGTCTTCTCCTGATTGCTTTTTCAGAGGGGGCCTGAAATGCGAAAATTTTCGAGGTCCCTCTGGTTAATTGCGGCTATTATATGAAAAGCGCTTTTTTTGTATAGAACCGAGGGAAGCAAATACTAGCACAAAAAAGTCAAATGCCAGGTGTGATGGATGATTAGGCCTTTTCCAGATCCCGGGCAATTTCCCTGACCTTTTCTACCGGCAGCCCTTGTGCCTTCGCAATCTGCTCTATGGAAAGCAGGTTGAGTGAAAGAAGATTTCGTGCAGTTTCCAGCTGTTTTTCTTCCGCACGCTTCTCCGCGATTTCTTGCACGCGTTCTTCCGTGAGTTTTTCCGCAAGTTCCTGCACGCGTTCTTCCGTGAGTTTTTCCGCAAGTTCCTGTACGCGTTCTTCCGTGATTTTTTTTACACGTTCCTGCACGCGTTCTTCCGCAAGTTTTTCAGCGAGGATTTCTGCTTCTTCGTGTATGGACTGTTCCCATGTCATGTACTGCCCCCTAAAAATCGCATCAGTCTTGAGTCGCTCTACGCTGCTGCTTAGTTTGTCGGTAAAGCGGTCGGTGGACTTCTGCCCCTGCAGAAACTCAAAAAATGCGGTAAGCCTTTCGTCTTGCAGTGTAGCACATTTTTCGGCATTAAAAAACACTTTATAGGAACCATCTTTCAGTTTGATGGCAGCATTTTCCCTGCAAGTGTTTTCAAAGAAATACACTGGAAGTCCCTCTCCAATCGGATCTTCAAGACACAAAAAAACGACATAACTTTCCTTCAGATTTGCGTATGGTTCGCCACGGTTAAGCAAATCCATGTCGATGATGCTCTGGTAGTATCTGGTTCGTTTTGCGAGGTCTTTTCGGTTGATGGTTTGCATTTCAAGGTCGATAACACGGTCATCGACTTTACAGTACACATCCATCCTGATGCCCTTGTCTAAAAGTCCGACCTGAAGCGCATACTCGCTTTTTACGATCTCAATGCGCTTTACCTCGAATCCTAAAAGAATTTCAACGAGCTGGCGGCAGAGTTCTGGCTCTGTTTCCATGACGCGGCAGAACATGAAATTGTTTGCAAGCGTCAGTTTGTCCCATTCGACGATGTTTCTCATTTTTTTGCCTCCTGTTGTGAGTTTTTGGCTTGTCTTGTATCGCTAGATTCAAAACGGAAGTTTCCTCTAGTCCCCGCCTTATATATAGGCGAGAAAGTGCATGTTTCTACCAATTTTTTTCAGAAAAAATGCGTCTGCGTCGCTTGCGCTCCCTATCCGCCAGCTACCGCATTTGTGCTCCATCGCGACCAGGCAAATGCTTCAAGCCTTTCTTTCCGTGAGTGGCGCCGCTTTGGTCACATTCTTTTTCCGTTGATTAATGCGTTCATTTATGCAAGAATAAAAAAGCCTCGGCGTTATTGCGCCGATATTTATAAAGGAGAGGTTATGAAAAAAATTCTTGCTGCTGTTTCTTTGCTTGCTGCAGCCGGCACGTTTGCTGCTGCTGATTCCCCAGCATTTAAACAGGATTATCAGGTTGAACTGGATGCTGCTTCCCGCTCAGAAACAGAGTCTCTTGCTGCCGCCTATAAGGCACCCCTTCGTCGCGCCGAATACCTGGGCCGCGGCGTTTCTGCGGTTCCTTCTGCAGACGGCGTTTTGGTCAGCTGGAGATTCCTTGGTACTGACAGTGCCGATATCCGCTTTAACGTCTACAAGGGCAAAAAAAAGCTGAATGCTGAGCCGCTTTTTGCCACGAATTTCTTTGACGAAGGCAAAGTCAAGAAGGCGACGTACACGGTCGTTCCTGTGCTGAACGGCGTTGAAAATACAAAAGAAGCCGCAACTGCATCTGTCGGCAAAAAAACAAATGACTACCTGCTTTCCTTCCCGGTAAAGCAGTACAAGGGAAAAGACTACACGATTTATGACGCCAGCGTGGGCGACCTTGACGGCGACGGCGAATACGAAATTGTCGTGCGCAGAAATCCCCTTGACATGGAGATTCCCACCCGCACCTGCTATCCGCTTATCGAAGCCTACCGCATGGACGGCACCCACCTGTGGACGGTCGATGTTGGTCCCAACGAAATCTGCGATATCGACATCAATTTCCTTGTCTACGACTTTGACGGCGACGGAAAGAGCGAGATGGTCATGCGCTCCTTTGAGGGCACTGTTGACGGAACCGGCGCTGTTATCGGCGACGTGGACGGCGACGGCATCACTGACTACAAGGATTCACTCGTAAAATTTAAGGACCGCCAGTATCTTTCGAAAGGCCCGGAATTTCTTTCTGTGTATGACGGCATGACCGGCAAAGAAGTCGCACGCACGCCCATGCTGCCAGCGCGTGACCCGCTGCAGCCCTGGGGTAACTTCCCGGAAGGCGACGGCCGCAACGTAAAGCGTGCAAACCACTTCCTGTTTGCAGCGGCAGAACTGGGCGGAAAAACGCCGAGCATCGTCATGGTGCGCGGCTGCTGGAATGCTGTAGGCGCCGCGGCCTGGGACTATGACGGAAAATCACTTTCAGTGCGCTGGCTTCGCCCCATCGACCCGGTGGAGACCATCGACAACCTGTATAACGCCGGTTACCACAGTCTGGCGGTTGCTGACGTGGACTTTGACGGCAAGGACGAAATCCTTTCCGGCGCCATGGCAATCGATGATGACGGAAGCATTATGTATGCGACGAGCGTGAACGGCGTAAAGCTGCGCCACGGAGACGCCTTTGACGTGGCTGTCATATCAAAAGACTTCCCCGGTTACCTTGTCTGGTCCTGCCACGAAAACAAGAACCTGCCGACAAACATTGAGCTGCACGACGCCCGCACCGGCCAGGTTCTCTTTGGCCTGACCAAGCCCAAAGACACCGGCAGAAGCCGCTCCGCAGATATTGACCCGACTCACCCGGGCTGGGAAGTGTGGGGCAGCACCGCAACTCCGCTTCAGACGCTAAAAGGCGAGTTCATCGCCGGAGATCCTACAACGATGAGCGGAAAGCCTGCCTTCAATGCACCGCTTCCGATGAATGCAAAACTCTACTGGACGGGCGACCTTCTGGCAGAGCTCTTTGATTACACAAAAGACGGCCACACGCCCTCAATCCAGAAGTGGAACTGGGAGAAGAAGGCCTGCGAGACAATCTGGACGGCTGACGGCTGCTCCACTAACAACGGCACGAAAGGAAACGCCTGCCTTATTGCAGACCTTTTCGGTGACTGGCGGGAAGAAATCATCACCCGCACTGCAGACGACAAGGAAATCCGCATTTACGCAACGGCTATTCCCACAAAATACCGCCTTCCCACGCTGATGCATGACAAAACCTACCGCGAGGCAATTGCCTGGCAGAACAACCACTACAATCAGCCCGCAAACCTGAGTTTCTACCTGGGTGCTGAGGCTGACAGCGTGCCCCTGCCGGCTGTGTTTACGGAACACGAGGGAAAGACCGTTGTAGCTCCGGCCTATGCTGCTTCTTCTGAGGCGGGCTCTGCCGTTAAGCTTGTGTCGGTGCCGCTAGCAGCCAACTAAGCGCAGAATGCCGTAGCTGAGGCTCGATGACGGGTAAACGTATTTCTATCAGACAGAAAATCCGGCGGATTGTGCTCTCAATCTCCATGGCGGCCCTGGTGCTGACCGGGGCTGTCGGCTGCATCAGCATGCTGCGGATTCGGTCTGCCAGCCGCGCGGCGCTTATCGAACAGACGGAAAACCTGCTTACCCAGCAGGTGCACGATAAGGCGGCGGTTGCAGAATCCGAGTTTTCGCTGTACGCCAATTATGCGCAGTTTCTGTCTGACTATATCCACACGCTGTATCGCGATGCATCTTCATTTGCGGCGACAGGATACCTTGTGCCGCCGCCTGTGACGTCGACTGCCGCCGGCGTGTATACGATGCAGCGCACGTTTTCTGATGGGCATGTCTCGCTATCCGCTGTCCGTAAGGAAATTAAAATGCTCAGTCATCTGGAGCAGTTTCTGGTACCGTTCATGGCGGCAAACGGGGCTGTAGTTACGACCTGTTATGCGGCGACGACCAGCGGCGTCATGATTTCCTATGATGCCTGGGCTTCGATTTGCTCGCTCGAGAGCAATGGAGAATGTTACTACAATTATTTTGAAAGCGACTGGTATTCACGGGGAACTGTCAGCCAGAAGCCGTTTTTTACCGACGTGTATGAGGACGCTTTTGGCCGCGGGCTTATGATTACCTGTGCCGTGCCTTTCTTTGACTCAAACGATGTTTTTGCGGGCGTCGTCGCGATGGATGTGCTGATTACCGACCTGTATGATGATATCGTAAAGCTTGGTGAGGGCGTCTCTGCGTTCCTTGTTGATGCGTCGGGAACGGTTATTTCGCCGTCGGCAGATGTGATTACCTCAGAGCTGGAACTTCAGGAACTTACTTCGCTTTTGCGGGCGACAGAAAACCAGCTTGCGGCGTTCGGCTCGACGTTCTATGCGCACGCGCGTATTGCGGCGACCGGCTGGACGCTCTGTTTTGCCGTTCCGCAGTCACTCGTCTTTAATGCGGCAAAGCCTATTCAGTATACGATTCTTACCTCAATGCTCTTGTTTCTGCTCATCTTCCTGTTCGTCATCTTTGTCGTGTGCATTACAGCCGGCATTTTCTCGGTAACGGTGTCAAATCCGGTAAATCATTTAAGGCGCGATGTTGAGATGATAAGCAAAGGCATGCTTTCGCATCGTGCGGATGTTATTGGAAATGACGAAATCAGCGATCTGTCGGAAAGCATAAACATGATGGCAGATGCCCTGCAGACGTATACGGACATCGTTCTCGAAAAAGAGCGCCTCGATACGGAGCTGGAAATCGCCATGAGGATTCAGATGAATATGCTTCCGGATGTTGCGGACATATTTCCCCGGGGAAACAAGAACTTTGACCTGGACGCGTCGATGACCTGTGCCAAGGAAGTCGGCGGCGATTTCTATGACTTTTTCCTGATTGATTCGGATCATCTGGCGCTCGTCATTGCGGACGTTGCCGGAAAAGGCGTGCCGGCGGCTCTGCTGATGGTTACGGCAAAAACGCTCATAAAAAGCCAGACGCTTGCAGGCGGCTCTCCCGCGGATATTTTTACGCGCGTGAACAAGCTTCTCTGCATAGAAAACAAGTCGGAGCTTTTTGTAACGGCGTGGCTTGGAATCCTGGAGCTTTCTACCGGTAAGCTGGTGGGCGTGAACGCGGGGCACGAAAAGCCCGCCTTTAAGCGCGCCGGCGGCATGTACTCATACATTGTTACGGAGCACAATCCGCCTTTAGGCTCGATTCCGGACGTCGAATATGTCGAATACACCTTTATGCTGAGTTCCGGCGACAGGCTGTTTCTGTATACAGACGGGCTTGCCGAAGCAAAAAATGCAGAAATGGATGAATTCGGCCTTGACCGCATGCTTACCGTGCTGAACCACAACCTGCTGACGCGGCCAAAAGAGCTCTTAAAGGAAATGCTGATTTCTGTCCGCGCTTTTGCCGACGAAAAACCGCAGTACGATGACATTACGATGCTTTCCCTGCACTACATGCATTCCTGACGATTCCCGAAAAAAAAAGCGCAGCCTTCCGGTTGCGCTTGTATCGTTCTTATGTATGCCGCTTTTTAGTCGCGGGTAAGAATGTCGTATGCTTCTGCGGGCGTCTTGCTCTGCAGCAGGGTAGAAAGCAGCTCCGCATTCTTAAGCTTTGAGCTGAAGTAGCTCAGCGTCTGCAGGTAATATGCGTGCTGGTTGTAAGCGGCTGCAATCATAATCAAGAGGCGAACCGGAGTGTCGTCGATTGTCTGGAAGTCAATCAGATTCTGGCGGCAGATGCCGACGCTCATGACGAGGTCTGTTACTGACGCAAGGCGCACATGAGGAATTGCAATGCCGCGGCCGATGGCGGTGGACATAAGCTCCTCGCGCTTTAAGATTTCCGCAACAAGCTCCTGCTCGTTCTTGACCTGCGGAGCAGATGCAAGGTTTGAAGCCAGCTCAACAAGAGCGTCGTGCTTTGTGGACTGATTGATGAACACGATTCTGCTGGGAGAAAGAATGTTGCGTACATGTACGCTTTCGCGCGGGTCTTCCTGTTTTGAAGCGCCTGAAAGCCGTTCATTGACCCATTTTTCTATTTCTGAGCGCTTAAAGCGCCAAACTGTTCCGATTTTTCCGGCAGGGATTTCACCTTTCTGTGCCCAGTCATATACGGTTCTTTCTGAAACGCGCAGGTATTTTGCAATTTCTTCGATGGTTAAGATATCGTCTTCCACGACAATACTCCTATTTTTTACTGTCAAATTATGCTTTATTTTGCATGCTTTACGGTTGTTTGTCAAGATTTTTTGAAGGTTATTGTCATTCTTTGTCATTTTTCGCATTCGTTACAAAAAATGCCGTCTGAATATTCGATATAGTACGATTCTGTTGTAATTTTTAAATTTAGTGCGCATTGCGCGTTTGAGTCTCTTCTTTGCCGTACGCCGCTTTGCTTGACAGCCATGCTTTATGATTATACCATAACGAAATATGAATAAAAAATTAAAGTCGTTTATACCACTGGCAGTATTACTTATTCTTGCATATATCATTCTTTCTGCCCGTCCGCTTGGAAAGGAACTGCATTTTGTTCCTCAGTGGACGATAGATATTTCCCGTCCGACTAAAGCAAGCCCCGAAACAGACCATCTTTTTGACGATGCGATTCCCTTTAAGCTCGGGCAGATGCTCGGCTATTTTACTGAAGAGGGAAAGGTTCTGTTCAGCTCCAGTTTTGATTACAAGGCGACCGTAGGCTCTGCCTGCTATGCGCCTTACAGCACCCATTCTGAGAATATTGCAGTCTACAGCCCGAAAGGAAGCCGGATTGCAGAAATTGCGCATACAGGTTTCCCATTTTTTACTGATGACGGCATGTACCTGTTCCTGCCGGGCGGCTCCTCTTTTTCCCGCGTGGGGGATGACGGCGCCGTGCTCTGGACGTACGAAAGCTACGCTCCGGTGACGGCATTTGCAACGTCGCCTGCAGGCTGCGCGGCCGGTTTTGCTGACGGTACGGTGCTTTCCTTTACAAACGACGGCGTTATCGACCAGCAGTTTGCGCCCACTGGCAGCAAGTACCCTGTCATTCTCGGAATCGCCATGTCGGCGTCAGGCTCGATGATTGCCTGCGTGGCAGGTCAGGACAGGCAGCGGTTTGTGCTTGCAAAAAAAGCCGGTACCCACACGGAAATCATCTATCACGAATACCTTAAGCATGAAGTTACCCGGCAGGTGCCGGTGCTGTTCAGCGGCGACGAAAAGACGGTGTATTATCACGAGGCTGACGGGCTGGGCGTTGTCCGCACCGGCTCTCATAAAAGCTCACATATCGCGCTTCCCGGAAAGATTCTGTCGCTTGAAGAAGCGTATCCGGGTGGAAACGTGTACGCGTTCAGCCGTTCCGGGGATGACTGCACTATTTCTGTTATCCAGCCGTTTGATACGCATGCCGGTTCGTTTACGTTCTCTGCTGCAAGCGCATTCATGGCGGTAAAGGGCGACGCACTCTTTATCGGCAGGGATTCTTCCATTTCCAGACTTGACATCATCGTAAAATAGGGGCTGTTAGTATGACAACACGACAGAAAAAGTATTCGGCGTTTGCGCTTGCGGCGGCTTCCGTTGCCCTGCTTGCGGCTTTTGAATGGCCTCAGGCTGAGATTGAGTCCTCTTCATTCTATTCATATTTCGGGCAGCTGCGGGGCGGAACCATCAGCTCTTCCCTCGTATTTACTGACAGCGACGAGATTAAGGCTGCTGACAGCGGCCGGGTGATTGTCGCCATAAGCGAGCATGACGAGAGCAGCTGCATGTTCGAAAGCACGCTCGGTAACGCTGTCGTCATTGCGCATAAAGACAACATGCTTACCGTGTATGCAAACCTGTCTGCAGACGAACAGGAAATGCGCGAGGAGCTGACTCAAGTCGAAGCTGGCGCAGATTTGGGCACATGCTCCAATTCCGGCTGGCAGGAAGGACAGGGCTGCCTTGAATTTCAGGTGCTGGACACGCAGGACCGCTCTTTTGTAAATCCGCGCGTGCTTATGCCCCGTTTTGGCGAGGAACTGGAGCTTTCGCTTCGCGGCATAACCGCTGTCAGCAAGAAAGGCGCTGAATATACGCTGGGAACTCAGCGGGTTGTTCCTTCCGGCATGTACTACGTGTACAAGCAGCGGCAGGATAAGGCGGTGCCGTACAGCACGACCGTGTATGTGAACGGACTTGCCGTTCAGACCATCCCGTACGACAGGCTTGTGCAGATTGAAAACCGCCTGTGCACGAGTGGCGCAAAGAACTATTCTGTGCAGGAGCTGTACCCGGACAGCCGCAGGATGCTTTTAGGTGAAATTATGCTGCCGAAAGGCCGCAATACCGTCAGTTTTGTGGCGGTAGATATAATCGGGAATGAGACTTCTATCGCATATACGGTAGAGGCCCGGTAACGGTAGGAAGGATACTATGAAACGTATTGCTGCAGGTGTGACAGCGGCTCTGCTGTTGCTTTCTGTCTCGTGTACATCACAAAAAGGGGTAAATGTAACTATGGACAACACAAAAAAGGCTCAAGACTCTGCCGGCTCTGCTGATTCAGCCTATCTGCTCACTCACTTTACTGGAGAAAGCGAGATTGGCGAGCAGCTCTATTTTGCGCTAAGCAAGGACGGCCTTAACTGGCACGACACGAATGGCGGTAAGCCGGTGCTGGTTTCTTCAATCGGTACAAAAGGCGTGCGCGATCCTTTCATCACAAAGTCACGGATTGACGGCAAGTACTACATCATCGCAACCGACTTGCGCATCGCAAACGGGTATGGCTGGGGAGCCGCCGTGCGCGAGGGCAGTACAAAAATGGTAATCTGGTCATCGGAAGATCTGGTGCACTGGAGCGAGCCGTGGACATACGATGTGCCGCTTTCTGACATCGGCTGCGTATGGGCGCCGGAAGCGATTTACGACGAGCAGCGGAACAATTACCTTGTGTTCTGGGCGTCATTTACCAAGACGGCTGGCACCGACGGCAAGCACATCATCTATGCAAGCCAGACGACAGATTTCCGCACGTTCACAGAACCTGTGCGCTATATCGAACGCCCGGACCATGTCATTGATACGACGATTATCAATGTCGGCGGCACCTACTACCGCTTCTCCAAGGATGAAAGCGCAAATAAAAGCATTATCATGGATGCGGGAAGTGACCTGCTCGGCACCTTTACCCGCGTAAACAGCCCGAGCCTCGACTCCATCCGCGGCGTTGAAGGCCCTGCTTCATACCTGCTTCCTGACGGAACGTTCTGCCTGATGGTAGACCAGTTTGCGACCGGAAAAGGCTACCTGCCGCTTATGACATCAGACGTGGCAAAAGCAGTCTTTACCCCCGCAGCTCCCGGAAGCTACAGCATGGGCGGCGTAAAAAAACGCCACGGCTCAGTGCTTGCAATCACTGCTGACGAGTACGCGCGCCTTGCCTCTGCGTTCGGCGTTGCTGACTAGAAGCCCCCGCCTGCTTTTGTGCATTTCTTTTTAGTGCATGAAAGCGGCGGGCTTTTTTTTGCTGTCATTAAAATCCAACTTGTGATACACTTTTAGCTATGATTAAGGTTTTGACAAAACTGCTAAAAGCTCTGGGCGCCAACACAAATCCCGGTGAAATTGCCCATGCCGCTTCCTGCGGCCTCTTACTTGGGCTGATGCCCAAGAACAACATACTCTGGTATCTTATCCTGATTTTTATCCTGTTCATGCGCATCAATAAGCCTGCGTATGCGCTGCTCGTGCTTGCGGGGGCCGCCATCGCGCCTTTTTTTGACGGCGTGCTTGATGCTGTCGGCTACTGGTTCCTGACGATTCCTGCGCTTTCCGGCGCTTTCGGCGCATTGCTTGATGTGCCTTTTGTCGCCTTTACGCGCTTTAACAACAGCATTGTCATGGGCTCCCTGCTTTGCGCGCTTGTAGCGTACATTCCGGTGTATGTGTGTATGCGCGTGCTGATTGCCCTGTGGCGAAGATTTCTGGTTCCCGTTCTGCGCAACAACTTTGTAAGCAAGGTGTTGGGAAAACTTCCTCTTATTTCTAAAGCTGCAGATTTGCTGGGAGATGAATGATGAAAGCTGAAAAGGAAAAGAAAGCCAAAAAGCAGAAGACATTCCCGGCGAAAAAACTGCCGGGGCTGTTCAAAAAAGCGTATACAAAGGATGCGCTCGAAAAGAAAATCCTTAAAAAAGTGTATATTCCTGAAGACCGGCAGCTGATTGCCGCGCTTTTTTCAGAGAACGTCACAAAAGGAAAGAAAAAGCCCCGCACGCTTGTTGTGGTTCCCAAAACCCGCGTGTTTACAAAGCCGGAGCTGAAGCAGCTGAAAGGCATCGCCGCGTCCATAAAGAAAAACAAGGCGCGGTTTAAGGCTGTCCCGTTTATCGCCCTCGTTGTATTTGTTTCGGCGGCTGGGATTTTCATCACGCTGTTTAAAAACCCGCTTGCAAAACGCGCCCTAAGGAGCGGCATGGAGCAGGTGTTTTCTGCCCGCTGCGATGTCGGCTCTGTTTCGGTTTCTTTTTTTGACGCGCACATTTCGGTTCATTCGCTTTCGCAGGCGGATAAAAATCACCCGATGAAAAATCTCTTTTCGTTTGAGACGCTTGATGTTGATTTTAACCTTACCCAGCTTCTTCGCGGCCGCTTTAATGCGCAGAATCTTGAGATAGCAGGAGTAGCGTGGGGGACGGCCCGTACTGTAAGCGGAGAGCTTTCGCCAAAAGAAAAAAAGCAGCGGGCAAAGAAAGCGTTACGGGCTAAAAAAGAAAAGCCGGAGACAGAAAATGCATTCCTTTCTGCGCTCCAGGGAAAGAATGCCGCGTCTCTTTCTGCGCTGACCGGTTCTCTCGAACAGGCTTTTTCCGGCTATGACCCGCGCGCTGTCCTTAAAAAAATGCAGGATTCCATGCGGACGGAAAAAGCTGCTGAAGATGTGGCAGCGGAGGTGCAGGCGTTGCGGGAAAAGTGGAAGAACACGCCGGACGAGCTTAAAACACAGGTCAGCTCGTTTAAGGACAGTGTTGAATCCCTCGCCGCGCTGCGGCCGGAAGATGTAAAAACGCCTTCAGAAATTGCGGCTGCGCTAAAGAATATTAACGAGGCGGTTTCCAGCGGGAAAAAGCTTAAAAAGACGGTGACAGAGACAGTTTCTGCCGTCGAGTCTGACAGGCGCAAGGTGCAGAAGCTTTCGGATTCGCTTTCTGCTGCCATCAGCCATGATAAAAAGCTTGTCTCGTCGCAGGTAAATCTGTACACGTCGCTTTCTCTCGATGACGGTAAGCGGCTCCTTTCTGGTGCGCTCGACAGCGCCGCTTACGAAGCTCTTGGCGCATACTACCCCTACCTGCAGAAGGCTGTTTCCTATGCCGCCTCGATGAAGAAACATACATCGCCGGAAGCAAAGCGTGAGGCGGCGGCAAAAAAAGCTGCCGGAAAACAAGCCGCGCAGGAAAAGCTTCGCCGCCAGAGCGGCCGTGACGTATACTGGCGCAAAGAGCGCACGCCGTCACTTCTGATTGAGCATGCGCTGGCTTCTGGCGCAGGCTTACAGGTTGAAGCGACCGGCATTTCAAACGATATGAACATGTATGGTTCCCCGTTACAGGTCTGGGGAAGCTATGCCCCCGAAAAGGGGCCTGGCCACAATGTTTCGCTTACCGTCGATACCCGCTACGACAGCACCGCTTCGCTTATCGAGGCCGGGTACAATGGCGCCGGCTGTCCGATTTCGGTAACGCAGCTTTCTGATGCTGTTTCTGCAGGCGGCATTCCGTCTTTTACCGGAAGGGGCGATGTTTCGCTTTCGCTTGCTGCAGAAGAGAACGGCGCCTTTGCGCTTTCCGGTTCTGTAAGCTGTAACCCGGTGACCATTACGGCAACGCCGCTTTCGATGGAGCGCATTGACGCGCTGTATCAGAAGGTACTTGCTTCGGTTACGGAAATGCAGGTTACAGGAACGGCTTCCTTTGCGCCGGAAACGGGCATTCGACTTTCGCTTTCTTCGGACGCTGACAGCCGCTTTGCCGCCGCCCTTAAAAAAGCGCTCTCGCAGGAAGCTTCGGCGCTTCAGAAAGAGCTTAGCGCCATGGTGCAGGCGGAGCTGGAAGCCCGGAGCGGCAGCGCGCTTTCGGAGATTGCAGGCTTTGAAGAGCTTGCTATCAGAATCGGTGCAGAAGGCCTTTCCGTTGACAGCGCGCTTTCTGTCCTGAATGAGAAAAAAGCCGAGCTTTCTGGCTCTGTTACCGACAAGGCAAAGAAAGCCGCCGAAGAGAAAGTAAAGGCAGAAGCTCAAGCTGCCGCCGAACGGGCAAAGAAAGAAGCTGAAGAAAAAGCCGCCGAGGCAGCAAAAAAAGCGGCCTCAAACCTGCTGAAAGGAAAATTAAAGTTCTGACATTCCCTGCCTGGTCGCCGCTCCCCGGGCTTTGGGCCTGCGTGCGGGCCTTTGTGCGTGCCTGTCGCATTGCGCTCCCCGGGGGGCAGGCCTGCATGCGAGCCTATGTGCAGTGAGTGTCTGTCGTGTATATAGTCCGTCTGTTAATCAGGCGGGGAGTTGAGGCCGGCAAAGAGAAGCTTTGCCGTTTCTACTGACAGCGGAGGTTTTATGAAAAGACTGTTTCCATTATTCGCTACTGTAAGCGCCGTTTTGTTGGTGCTGGGAAGTGTGGGCTGTACTCACTCTTCATCATCTGAGGAGAGTGCCCCTGCGTCACCGGCGTCATATACTGTCGCCGGCTCTTTAGTGAATGACGGCACGCAAACTGGGTGTGGCTCAATTACAATCACGCTTTCTGGCGAAACATTCTCTGATACGGCAGCAGCCGCTTCTGATTTTTCTTCGTATTTTACTTCTGTCGGAACTGCGGTAAGCGGCTATCTGAAAAATTATGCACTTACAGGTTCTGTTTCCACTGACAGAACCGTGCTTACGCTTACTGTCGGCGGCTCTGCAATCAGTGCGCAGAGTGGAAGCATTTCCATCAGCTCAATTCCTGCTGCATTGCTGGCTTCTGGAACTGCGCTTTCTGGAAGCGGCTCCGTTCCGTTTGAATTTACCTACGCCGGCGCGTCCATTGTCATAAGCTCGGAAACGCCAGCAGGTGTGCAGGCTTCGGACGCAGAGGTGACGCTTGCAACAGCAACGCTCACGCTGTCACAGGGAAATACAAGCATTACGTATGCAAGCAGCATTGCAAGCGACCAGACGGAGACTTTTGCAGCCATTAAGACGGCTCTTGCAAAATATGCGACCGTAACTGCTGTTACAGCTGAGCGCACAAGCGCCACCGTGCTTACGCTTACCGTAACCGGCACGGCTGATAAAGCCACAGCCAGCTCTGACTGCACCAGCGGCGTGTTTACTGCAACGATAGGCGCATTTGCGCTTACCGGAGGCCTTTTTAGCGACACAAGCGCAACCGTATATGCAGGCGGCTCTGTTTCCATAAAGATAACCTCGCAGTACATGACCTCTTCAAGCTTCGACAAATGGGCAGAAGCAATTTCTGGTACAAGCAGTGCACTTGGAAGCCTTGATACGACTGAACCTGCCGACCTTGCAAACTGCAGCGTAAATATGACAGAATTGCGCGCAACGCTTGATACCTTTGACGACGAAGACGAGCTTTTGCCGAAAGTAAAAGTGACGTACGACAATAACGCGAGCAAGTGGGTGATTTTCTACACGACTGATGCCACGCTGACTGCAGGCAGCGAGTACACGCTTGCAACTGAAAGCTATGCGGGCTTGCTGGATGCAGTAAACAAGAGCTTTAGCTACCTGACAAGCGGACGCACAAGCAAAGAAAAAGTGCTTGTTGAGGCAAGCGGAAGTACGGGAACTGCGGCAATAAACACTAATTCAGCGGCATATCGAACAACAAGAATTGCAGGAACTCCTACGATAGATATGCATGGCATGAGCAACATCATCCTTGATTTTGGTGGTAATACCATTTATGTCGATACAAGCGAGGCTAATTCTAGTGGAAAAAACATTCAGGCTTTTATAGACATGGAGCGCAGTGCACATGATATTTCAATCCGCAATTTGTTTTTGACAGGTTCGCCGTCCTACGGCATTTTTATGGCTCAGGCATACAATATTGTTTGTGCAAACATTCACTTTGCAAAAGCAAAAGATGAAAATGTTGGCCCTAGTATTGGTATTCGTCCGCAAAGTCAAGATAATGCCAAGGCTAATGTTGCGCTCGACCGCTGGAGTCACGACCTGTACTTTAAGAATATCAGCGGTAACGGCATGGGCGAGCATGTTGTCGAAACCTTTAACGCATACAACGTCTACATGGACGAAATCAAGGGCGTAGACATCGGTGGTAACGCAGTCCTGCTTAACGGCACCTACAGCGCAACCATCGGCACCATTACCGGCATTCGCTGTTGTACTGGCGGCGGCTATGCGGCATTCCGCTGTGCAAACGACGTCGGCCCGGATGTAAATGTGCACTACGTCTACAGCGAAGCCTGCGGCCGCGGTCTTTTCTTTGTTTCATCAATCACTGGCGTTACCATCGATAAAGTGAACGTGCTGAACGCGGTGCAAGGCATTTTGTACAACAGCTGCGAGTTTATCGACATTCGCTCTGGTAAGATTCAGACTAATGGCGGCACAATCAATTATTATGACTCCAGCGTGGAAAATAATACTGCAAGCTATGCGACAGCAACTAAGACTGCGCAAACAAGCGAAGCTATTTTGCTGACGACAGCAACATCGAGCCAGTACCTGCCGGAATACCACAATACGTTCCAGAATCTGACGTTTACTGGTTTTAACAAAACGGTAAACGAACGCACCTATATGTGTGCAAATTACAATACGTACACTGAAAGCGGTACGCCTTCATACGTTACAGACAAAGGCTCTAGCTACACTGGTACTGCAGCTGGCATCTGGAACATCGTAAACGGCACAGCTGGCAACGGAAACAACGCCACAAGCGGCAGCGCCGTAACTGAAAACGGCTTTACCGGCTACCAGTCTACAAAAACAAGCGGCTATGTGATTACCGGTTACAGCGGCACTGGCGGTGCAATCGAAATCCCTGCAACGCTTGGCGGCGCAGCTGTTACCGAAATCGGCGACTTTGCTTTCTGGAAGAATACAAGCATCACCTCTGTTACCATTCCGTCATCAGTTGTACTTATCGGCGATCTTGCCTTTGCAGACTGCACCGCGCTTACCACGCTCACGATTAACGGAACTGGCGGAGTAGAGATTGATGCGGCTGCATTCAGGGGCTGTACGGCGCTTACGAGCGTAGATTTAACCGGCGTTAAGTACCTGCGCCATGCGGCCTTTGCAAACTGTACGGCGCTTACTGCCGTTACCTGCCCAGACACGCTTGTCTATTTTGGCGCAAACTGTTTCTACAACGATGATGTGGCGCTCACAATCGAAGCGGCTGACAGCAGTGCGATGACGATGGAACCGTATGCGTTCTTCTTTATCGGACGCAATGCAACCATCACCTTTACGGGTATAAGTGCAGCGCCTTCAACGCTTACTTCAATGCCTGCAAGTGGTAATAATCCTCAGTATTTGTACAACTGCCAGGAGTATCTTGAAGATACTGTGTATACCGCAGGTACCTGGTGTTACTATTGGTACCATGTAGCTGTGGCGCCGACATTTAATTAACCGCTTCTGCTCAAGGTGAAAAAAACAAGCGCCTGCCTGGCATACAGCCCGGCGGGCGCTTTCTTTCTGTGGGCGCGTTTACTGCTTTGTCGTTACATGGACGGTGCGCGAGTTTATGTC
>JAILRG010000103.1 GCA_024698325.1 Treponema sp. | reverse complement strand
GCGGGCTTACAGTCCTGCTTTTTCGAGCGTGGACTCCAGCGCCAGAACTGCATTCCGGACGCATTCCGGGCATTCGCAGAGGACGGTGCCTGTCTTTGCGCCTTTTAAGTCGCCGCAAATCGTCGCACCGCATTTTTCCTTAAAAGATGCAAGCAGCTCGCGGGAAAGCTTTGCGGTGCCCTGCCCCTTGCTGCGCAGGCCTGCGATGATGTTTGCGCCTATAAGCGCGCCGCAGGTTGCTTCCATACAGCCCATTCCGGCTAAAAATCCGGACGAAAGCTGCATAAGCGTCGCTTCGTCTGCAGAAACGGTATCTGCAAAAACCTTTGTAACTGCCTGGCAGCAGTTGCAGACTCCCTGTGCTTTATAAAGGGCGGCTGTGTCCGCCCGTTCCTGTACTGTCATAGTTTCATACCTCGCAAGCATTATACCCGATTACCACGTTCCTGTATGTAACATTATCACAGTACCGGATAAATATTTGTGGCAGAAAACAACATTATGCCTCATACTGGAAGCATAGGAAGTTTTTATGAACAAACAGTTTTATCACACAATACTGACAGCCGCACTGGGCGGCGTATGTATGATGGGCGTTGTCGCATGTGCGTCAACAGCGGATTCAAAAAGCAGCAAAGTACAAAAAAAAGCTGATGCGACAGGCACCTGGACATTCGGAACCGCTTCCGGCAGCGTCGCTGTAAGCGAGTACACCGCAAAAAAAGGCATCGGTTTTACAGTCTTTAACGGAAACATGCTTTCCCTCAAAGCGGAAGAGACCGGCATTAAGGCAACAAAAACCTTTCAGTTCAAAATTGCAGCAGAAAACGGCAACTACGAGGTGACCGCTGTTACCACAGCAAAGGACATCATCTCCGAAGCGATAACAGAACCGGTATTCTACATTGACGAAACCGGGGCAAAAAACAGCTACACGCCCCCGACAGATACGGCAACGGGCATTCCGCTGATTGGCGTACCCAAGACAATTGAATCCGGAAAGAGCTTTTGCGTAGCTGTCTGTGACGGCGTTCTTGATTTGACATTCATCCGCGACGCAAGCGACATCACGCTTTCTTCGATCACGATAAAGGCATTGCCCGTACCCAAGCGCGAAAAGCCCTGGCTGATTGCAATCGGCGACTCTACGACAAACCTCGACTATCAGGACAAATGCTCATGGGGAAACGTCGTCGACAAAGGCATGGTCAAGCTGCCGGAAAGCCTCGGCGGATTCTTTAACGCAGGCGCAAGCGGTGCGGACACCGTCAACTTTATCGCATGGACCCGTCTCGAGGACGCGCTGCTCCACACTGCCCCCGGTGATTACGTAACGGTTAACATGGGCATCAATCAGGCAAAAAAATACAAAATCGGCCTTATGGAGATTACAAAGTCTGATTCCCGCGCTGCAACGCTTCCCCTTATGGAAAAATACTATGTCGAAGGCATTCTGCAGCGCGGCGGCATTCCTGTCATCACGACCATTACCGCCCGCGGCCCCTACGACAGAGCCGGCACCCCCGACGACAACGGCGGTCTTTTCTACAACAGCGAGACAAAGCTTGACGAAGAACGCTTTGTCGCAGGAAAACGCTACGCTCCCGGACAGACTGTTCCGGCGAACACCTGGAGCAACAGCCGCCACTCTGGTGCCTACAACATCAAGCTGTATGACATCGCCAATAACTACGGCCTGCAGGTCATCGACTTAGGCATCTGGGGCGAGGGCTTCTTCCAGTCTCTTACCGCTGACAGCCTTGCGGCCTTTAATGCTGCAAACAAAACTGATTTTGCAACGATTTACGACATGGTAAAACACGGCTACTATGCTGACCAGAACCATTACCACGCAACGCTCGGCGTTGTCTTTGCAGAGTACATGCTCGACTGCGTTGACAAGCTGGTAAAAGGAACCTACAGCTATCCCTACTGGGACTATCAGCCCTGCTACCTGAAAAAAGCAAAAAAATAGCCGCTTTTTCTGACGGCGGCGCGCAGCTTTGTACGCCGCTGTCAGTGGCTCACCGCCGGGCTTGAGCCCCCTTCTTCTTTCGTTCCGATAGTAAAGGAGGAGGTGTTGTATGAAACACGAACAAACAGAAGAAACATTCGACCAGTTTCTTAAACGAACAAATCTTTCACAAAACACAAGACGCTCATATGTGTGGTCGGTAGCCTACTTCAAGAATCATTATCAGTCTCTTTCGATGGAAAACCTGCTTGCCTATAAAGAGCACCTGCAGGTGCATTTTAAGACAAAAACCGTGAATGTGCGGCTGCAGGGAATCAACAAGTATCTCGAATACAGCGGCAGGGCGCAGATGAAGCTGCATTTTCTTAAGGAGCAGCAGCAGAGTTTTCTGGAGAACGTCATCAGCAATGCTGATTACCTGTTCTTAAAGAATCAGCTGAAGAATCAGAAAAACTGGAGCTGGTATTTTCTCGTGTGGTTTCTGGCAGCGACCGGAGCGCGCGTAAGCGAAGTGGTACAGATTAAGGTGGAGCACATAAAAATCGGCTATCTTGATTTGTATTCCAAAGGCGACAAACAGCGCCGCCTGTACATTCCGCAGCTGCTCCGAAAAGAAGCGGCAGAATGGCTCAAGCGCAGCAACAGGTCAAGCGGCTATCTCTTCCTAAACCGATTCGGCAAGCGGATTACCACCAGGGGCATTGCCGCCCAGCTGAAAGTATTTGCCGACCGCTATGGAATTGAAAAGCGCGTCATGCATCCGCATTCCTTCCGCCACCGTTTTGCCATCAATTTTCTGGAAAAACACAAGGACATCGCCCTGCTTGCAGATTTACTGGGACACGAAAACATCGAGACGACCCGAATCTATCTCCGAAAAACATCCGAAGAACAGCAAAGTATCGTAGACGAAATCGTCAACTGGTGACTGCCTTTTCGGAATCAATCTTTTACAACCATAAGCGCATGTTCCTGATACCTGGGAATAAAACGCTTAGAGCCGCCGCTTTCGAACTGCACGGTAATCACATATTCGCCGTCATCGCTCGTCCGACCGGCGGTCACCATCCCGTATCCGTAATCATCATGATAAATGCGCACGCCACGCGCATACTTAGCCCTGAGCGGATCGCTTGAAAGCTCCGGGTGACTTAAGCCGTTTGCACCAAAATCGCCGCCATGCAGGGCCGTGCTGTCAGCATCCTCGTCCATGCGGAAGCCGTACGGCTTATGGCCGATGACTTTTACCGCCCCGGCGCCCAGCTCCAGCAGGAACGGGCTTATTTCCATGTATTCAGTGCGGCCGTACATGCGCCGCATCGCACAGCTCGTAAGGTACAGCTCGTCCTTTGCGCGCGTAATGCCGACGTAGCACAGGCGCCGCTCTTCTTCCAGCTCGGAGCCGCTTTTTTCCGCACGCGGGAAGATTCCGCGCTCCATGCCGGTCATAATAACGCGGTTGAACTCAAGGCCCTTTGTATTGTGCAGCGTAATCAGCGTGACACTGTCAGGATTTGCCTCTTCGTCGGCAAGGTCAAGCGTGCGGTCAAGCTCTATGTGGTCCAAAAACTCGAGCAAGCCCTCGCGCGTGCAGGGATAAAGCACGGCGCTGTTTGCAAGCTCCTGCATGTTCTGCGCGCGCTGGGTTCCCTGCACTTCGTCCTGCGAGGTGTGATATTCAAGAAGCCCGCTTTTTTCGCTGATGGCTTCGACCAGTACCGAAAGCTTATCTTCCACGCCCGTGTCGTAATCAGCGCTTGTCCGGCTAATGAGCGCCGTAAACTCATCCATTTTCTCAACAAAGCCTGCAATGCCTTCGCGTGCCTTTTTAGAAAGCGACGGGCCAAGGCGCCGCGAAGATTCCAGCAGGCTGTACGCTTGTTCTCCACTGCCAGCGTCCGGTAAGCGCGCGGCTTCTATAAGCTTAGCCTGCGTCGAGCCGCCGACACCGCGCGCGGGCTTGTTTACCACGCGGGCAAAGGCGATTTCATCCCGCGGATTTGCAAGGAGCGCAAGGTAGGCAAGCACATCCTTGATTTCTTCGCGCTCGTAGAATTTGAGCGAGCCGACAACGGTATACGGAATCTTACGGTGCAGAAACTCGCTTTCAAAGCCCAGCGACTGCGCATTCGTACGGTACAAAATTGCCCAGTCCATGTATGGAACACCACGCTCATGCGTCTTTTCAATCAAATCCGCGCAGAACTGCGCTTCTTCATCCTGATTGGGTAGAAAGGCAAGAACGGGGATTTTTCCGCTTCCGCGTTCAGCAGAGAGCGTCTTACCAAGCCGGCCTTCGTTATTTCGCACCACGTTGTCGGCGACAGAAAGGATTTCTGCCGTTGAACGGTAATTGCGCTCCAGGCGGATAAGCTTCGTGTCGGGAAAAATCTTTCGGAAATTCAGGATATTCTTTACTTCGGCACCGCGGAATTTGTAGATTGACTGGTCATCATCGCCGACAACGCACACGTAGGTGCCGCTTCCCTCGTCGATGCCCGAAAGCGCCTGCAGAAACAAAAACTGCGCCACGTTCGAGTCCTGGTATTCATCAACCATGATGACGCGGAAGCGCTGGTGCATGCGGCGGCGGATAGTTTCGTTCGAGCGAAGCACAAGAGTCGGAAGCATAATCAGGTCGCCAAAGTCAACGTTTCCCGTCTCGCGCAGGCGCTTCTGATAGGCATCGTACACGGCGCGGAACTGCGGGTCGCTTTCAATGTCGTCTAGAGTCGGCGCATCGGGAAGCAGGCAGTAATCTTTTGCAAGCGAAATCTTATGCGCAAAGCGGGCAGCTTCCTTACGGGTCAGGCCGACGACAGCCTTAGAAAGCAGCGTAACCATGTCGTCATCGTCATACACGGTAAAATTGGGCGAAATGCCAGCCGCTTGGGCATTAGTGCGCAAAAACCATGCGCCAAAAGAATGGAATGTACGGATTTGAGCATGCTCGGCACGAGGCTCCAGACTAACGGCGCGCTCATGCATTTCGTTCGCAGCCTTTTTCGTAAACGTAACGGCAAGAATCGAATACGGGTCAACATGCCGGGCGGCAATCAGGTACGCAATCTTTGTCGTAATAACGCGCGTCTTTCCGCTGCCAGCCCCGGCAAGAATCAAAAGGGGGCTTCCTTCATGAACGACCGCATCGTACTGCTCCGGATTCAGCACGGAAAGATACTGCTGGACCTGCGGCGGAAGCTCCTGCTCCCCCGCACCGCCAGTTTCTGCCTGCCGCGCTTCCATCGCAGCAAAAAACTCGTCTTCTATCTCCATGCCGCACAGCATACCAGAAAAGGCGCGGCTCTGTCTTTACTCTGCGTGGGCAATGTCTTCCGCAAACACAAGAGAGCTTTTAGCAATGCTGGCGTTAAGCGGACTGTCGCCGGTATAATTGCCGTTCAGGTCAACATCGCCAGAGGAGTCAACATGCACGCGGACTAGGCGGCCGGTGCGGACAGCTTCGCAGGCAGCTTTATCGGAGCGGTCGTAACGGATTACGACGCTGCCGTCAACTTCCGGCGCCTGGAACCATGCGCGGCCAATGGCAAGTCCGTCATCAGGATTTTCGGAGCTTTCTGCAAGCACTTCTTCTACAAGCACGTCGTACTCTTTGCCGCACCTTTTAGCAAGGCGCTCGCGGGTGATTTCTGCCTGCTTCTCAACCAGGGCGCTAGCTCTCGCTTCCTTTACCTTTTTGGGCACCTGGTTTTTAAGCTTTGCGGCGGGCGTATCGTCTTCCTTGCTGTACGGGAAGCAGCCGGACCAGTCCGGTGTAATGGCGCACAAAAAATCCATGCTATGCGCTGCCGCTTCTTCGCTTTCTCCGGGGAAGCCTGCAAGGAACGTCGTGCGGATTGCAGCCTCGGGGAATACGGCGCGTATCTTTTCGATGACGGCCCGGTAGGCTTTTGCGTTTCCCGTCCGGTGCATGGCCCGGATTATGCCGTCGTCGCCTGACTGAAACGGAATGTCAAAATACGGCAGGAAGCGGCTGTCTGCTTTGATGACAGGCAGAATGTCGGCGTTAAAGTGATCCGGGTGAATGTAGAGAAGGCGCAGGCGGAACGTGCCTTCCAGAGCAGAGATTTGCTTTAAGAGCGTTGCCAGTCCGCTTTCAGAGCTTTCGGCAGATGTGCTGTCAGCAGAAAGGCCTACGCTGCCAGGAGTGCCTGCCGGTAAAAGCGTACGGCCAGTACCGAATACGTTATCTTCACGGCCGGTGCCGTAGGCGGCCAAATCCTGACCGATAAGGTTTATTTCGTACACGCCCTGAGAGATGAGCGTCTTGATTTCCGAGATGATTTCGCTGGCAGGGCGGCTTCTCAGCTCTCCACGGATTATCGGAATGGCACAAAATGCACAGCGGTTGTTACAGCCTTCGGTGATCTTTACATAGGCAGCTCCCGCAAAGGAAAGCAGCAGGTTGCGTTCTCCGCCGCACACGCCTTTCTGCGCCGGCTTTAACACGACACGCTTTCCCTGCATAAGCGGCTCGACGACGCGGTACAGCTCGGCAAGGTCGCCGTTTCCAAAAATACCGTCGGCTTCAGGAAGGTTCTCGCCCAAATCCTCAGCATAGCGCTCTGCAAGGCAGCCTGCCAGAAGGATTTTTGCATGGGGATACTGCTTGCGGGCGCTCAAGACGGCATTCAGGCTTTCCGTCTTTGCGCTTTCGATAAAGCCACAGCTGTTTACGATTATCAAATCCGCCTTAAGGGCGTCAAAAACCTGCGTATACCCCAGTTTTGCAAGATGAGCTATCATCAGCTCGCCGTCTACCTGATTTTTTGCACATCCGTGCTGATCCAAAAAAAATGTCATGCTAACAGTCTCCTCATAAAAAAAACCGGCGTTCATCCGCCGGTTCATCCTTACGGAACATCCGAAATAACAACCTTGTATTTGCCGTCCGTATCTTTTATCCAGCGAATATCCTGAGCAACAACTTCGCCGGGATTAGCCACACCAAGGTCAAACGTCTTTCCGGCTGCAATCAGCTGAATCTTAACAGCATTTCCGTTACTCATCCACAGACGCACACCGTTATTTGCCGTGATATTTACAATGTCGCCGCTTGCAAAATAATCCTCTGTCGTCTCTTTTCTGTCCGGGCGGTAGCGGAATACACAACCGGCGCGGAACGCTGCCTGCACGGTAATCGGATAGGCCCTGCTGTCTTCCAGAATGACCGTACGCTGCTGCTCTGACGGCAAATCCTCAATGTTCGGAATCTCGCTCGTATCAGTTACATGGTTGATGACAGACGCCCCGTTTTTAAGCAGGATGCGGACTTCAGCACCGCGGTCTGTATCCGTCGTAGAAATGTCAGAAACATACAGAATCATGTCGGCAACATTGTCGCCGTCAACGTCAAGGTCAACTTCCTCCGAAAGCTCTATCACCTGCATGCCGACCGGAGTTTCCAGCGCAAGCTTACCCTGCGTCTGGGCGACCGTGATGATGATCTTACCCGCCGGAGAAATAAAGAGCACCTGATCACCCTTGTAAATTCTGCCGCTGAACGGTTTGTCAGAAAGCTCTATCGTGTGCTTTGTTGACTCTTCGACCGCCATTGCAACTTTTATCCGGCGCATCTCAGAAATGTGCAGCGTCAAAAGGACTATGGCGACAACCAGCGCAGCTCCAAGCACACAGGCTGCAATCACCAGCGGAATAAAGTAGCCGGGCTTTCTCTTTATGATAAGATTTGTAGGAATCGGAGATTCCTGAATGCGCTTTGCCCGGTACAAGCCGGTTACCTTTGAAGAATCAAGCCCCAGATAATCGGCATAATTGCTTAAAAAGCCAACGAGATAGGGCTCACCGGGGAACGCAGCCTCGTTTTCTTCTTCCAGAGCCTGCAAATACTGGCTGGTTATAGTAGTATCCCGGGAGATTGTTTCAAAATCCAGCTGCCGCTCTTCGCGGGCATTTTTTAAAAGCGCACCATAGCTTTCCATCTGATATTACTCCGAAAACAGGAAATTGTTGTAGTTGTTGGCAGAGGACGGCGGATCGTAAATAAAACGCTGCTCGGTAATCCCCTGATTTATTACATAGTTCGTAAAATCAAAGCGGAACGTCTCACCCTGGGGGGTAACCGCTTCGATACGCCGGATAAGTTTGTTGTGAGGCAGAATTGAAAGCTTAATAAAGCGGAATGCCTCGGTGGTATTGCGGCGGCTCAGCACCAGACGCACAACCATGTCGTCAGAACCTTCCTCAAGCGGAATCGGGTCCTGCCCTACCTCGTATGCCACGGAATAGTACCGGCTCATAAGCGAAAGCCCCTGCGGTGTCGCAAGGTTTGCACTCGGCGTAGAAGCGTTGTTCTGCACCGACTGATTCAGAACGGCATCGTTACCGGGAAGGTAAATCGTCAGCTGATCGCCGTTAAACACGATGACCTGATTTTCAGGACTTGAAAAATCTATGCGCAGTAAGTCGGGGCGCTTAAAAGAAACGCGGCCCTCCATGCTCAGTTTTGACGCCTTTATGTCAACAGACGCTTCGTAATCCTGTATTTTTCCGTATTCTTCTGACACGGTCTGAAAAAAAGCTGCCGCTGTTAAAATGGACTGCGCCCGGGCAATTCCGGTAAGCGCGCATACGAGCGTGCAGACAAGCACTGTCTTTTTCATCAATTAAAACACCTTTTGCGGACAGGACAATTGTCGCCCCGTCCGCTGTTATTGTAGAAAACTTAGCCTATATCGTCAATCTATGCGTTGTCGCCGGCAGCAGCCGCGGCACTGTCAGTACTTGCCGTACCTGCAGAAGCCGCGGTAAGCGCCTCGCAATGCTGCTGTCCCTTGATGATGTCGTTGAACTCAGCGGCATACATCGTTTCTTCTTCAAGCAGGCGGTTTGCGATGTAGTCCAGGAGCGTGCGCTTTTCAGTAAGCAGCCGGACTGCATTTTCATAGCGCTCAGCCATAATGCGCGCAATCTCGTCGTCGATATATTTCTGCGTTTCTTCGCTGTATTCGCGCACCAGCTCAGGCTCTGCAGCCCCATAGCCGCGGCCGCTCTTTCCAAGCGTCATGTTCATAAAGCGGTCACTCATGCCGTAGGTTGTAATCATATCCTTTAAGATACCGGTTGCTCGGCTGATGTCATTCGAAGCACCCGTAGAAATCTCATTGAACACAACCTGCTCTGCCGCGCGGCCGCCTAAAAGCACGTCAACTTCACGGAGCAAATCGCCTTTTGTATGCAGCGTCTTCTCTTCTTCTTCGCGGTACTGTGTAAAGCCGCCCACGCCGTGCGAACGCGGAATGACCGTAATCTTGTTGATTGGCGGATAGTCGGGCGTAAAGGCACCGACAAGCGCGTGTCCTGTCTCGTGGAAGGCAACCAGACGGCGCTCTTTTTCGTTTTCGCGGCGCGTCTTTTTCTTTAAGCCGATGCTCACCTTGTCGATGGCATCGTTAAAGTCAGACATGCTCACTTTCGTACGGCCGTTGCGTACTGCCAGAAGAGCCGCTTCGTTTACGACGTTTGCAAGGTCGGCGCCCGCAAAACCGGTCGTTCCGTGCGCAAGCGAGTCAAAGTCGACGCTGCCGTCAATCTTTACATTCTTTGCATGAATCCTGAGGATTGCCTCACGGCCCTTTACATCCGGGCGCTCGACGGGTACCTGCCGGTCAAAGCGGCCGGGACGCAGAAGCGCGGGGTCAAGGATGTCGGCGCGGTTTGTTGCTGCAAGGATGATAAGGCCTTTTTCGTTGTCAAAGCCGTCCATTTCGACCAGAAGCTGGTTCAGCGTCTGCTCGCGCTCGTCGTTACCGCCTAAATTGTTCACGCGGCTTTTTCCGATGGCGTCAAGCTCATCGATAAAGATGATACACGGCGCTTTCTCGCGCGCCTGGCGGAACAAATCACGCACGCGGCTTGCACCTACACCGACGAACATTTCGACAAAGTCCGAGCCGGAAATGCGGAAGAACGGAACCTGCGCCTCGCCTGCGACAGCGCGGGCAAGCAGCGTCTTACCGGTTCCGGGCGGGCCGACCAAAAGCACGCCCTTGGGAATCTTTCCACCGATGTCGGTGTACTTCTTGGGGTTCTTCAGAAAGTCAACAACTTCAATCAATTCATCTTTTGCTTCGTCCACACCAGCGACATCGGCAAAGCGGGTTTTTACCTTGCCTTCGTCAATTGCCTTTGCGCGGGAAGAACCGGCGCCAAAAATGCTTCCCATACCGCCCATGCCGCCGCTCATCTTGCGGAAGATAAAGAAGTACATAAGGAAGATTATGCCGAACGGAAGAATCAGATTCAGAAGAATCTGCATAAGGTAGCCGTTCTGCTTGGAAACAAAGCGATACGTTACGTTTTTGCTGTCAAGGAATTCAATAAAGCTGTTGGTCAGCACGCCGGTCGTCTTGTACTGGCGGCGGGAAGCCTGCATGCCGACAGGGATTTTCATCCACGGAAGCACGCGCTGCTCCTCTCCGGAAGATTCCACCTGCTCTTCCGGGCCGTAGCCGACAAACGTATTCTCGCCCATCTCAACCTTTACGATTTTTCCATCGCTAATCAGCTGGCGGAATACAGAAAAGTCTATCAGGTCATCTGGCTTTGATGCCATGAACATATTTATAAATGCAAAAACCGCAATCACCACCAGCATCAATGTCCAGAACGGAAATCGGTGCGGCCTGCGGTTATCATTGCTGTCATCTGGCTCTTCGGTTGATAATTTGAAAAAATTGTAGGGGTCTTTTTCGTTCTTATTGTCCGGCTCTTTCTTTTCTTCGTCGCTCATGAAAACCTCTATGTAAATACGTTGTACAAAATATACTCACTTTTTCATAAATAGTCGATAAAAAACATTAAGATTTTTACTTCCCCGCCGAAATTTAAAGCGGAATCGTCGAGAGATTATCGGAGGCAGATAATGGCATATACAAATCCGTACAGTGCGTATCGCGACACAGCGGTCAAAACGGCAAGTCAGGGAAAACTTGTCGTCATGCTGTACCAGGGAGCCTGCCGCGAGCTGAGTGCTGCACAGGGATGTTTTGACGCAGAAGAAAAAATCGCAGCCCGGAATATCGAAAAATACGGCAAGCACATTTCAAAGGCACAGGAAATCATCGGAGAATTACAGACATCTCTGGATATGGACAAGGGCGGTCAGATTGCACAGAACCTGATGGCGCTCTACGTTTACTTTAACCGCGAACTGATGGACGCTACTATCAATAGGGACAAAAAGAAGCTTGACTTTGTACTTAACATGATGACGCAGCTTAGTCTCGCATGGGAAACCGCATCCAACAGCACCGCAAATGCACCGGCGCAGAATATTACGCCGACCCTTAACATCACCGGCTAAAGGAGGCCCGGCATGGAACTGACACAGGAAGAACTGAACGAGCGCATCGCTGTATTGCGCAGATATCGCACGCTGCTGGAAGCTCAGCGCAACAAATTCCGGGAGTACCTGATGGTGCTGGAAAAACAGGAAGCAAAAATCGAGGCCGACGACAGCGAGGCGCTTGAAATGCACGCACAGCTCGAAAACCAGATTGTGGCAAACATTGCCGGGCTGCAGAAGGTCATCCTTCCGATACAGCGCATGTACGAAAAGGCCGGCATCGAAGGCGCCGAAACCATGCAGGCAGAACTTCAGGAACTGCAGCAGCGGGTACTCGCACAGAACGAAAAGAACCGCAGCCTGCTTGCAAGCCGCCTGACCGCCATCAGGACGCAGATGACGGACATGCGCGTCATGAATCCGTACCGCGCACGGCGCAGCATTTACGCAGAAAAAACCGCAGGCGGCTCCATGATAGCCGTCGAAGCCTAATCCTAAAGGTACAGCCTTTTTTAAGCGCTGTGCCTTTTTTTTATGGCATTTCAGACTATTTTGGCTTATACTGTCAGCAGCATGGAAACCACACAACATCCGAAAAAAAACTTTCCCGGCCTTGCAAGCCTGAGCGTCAAGCTTCCGGTCTGTCTTGCGCTCTTCTGCATCATTTTGAGCATTGCAAACGGCATTATCGGCTACCGGGTTTTTCAAAAGCTGTATGAGCGGCAGTACCGCACCGTTACAGAGCAATTTGCAAGAACTGCACTTTCCTACATCGACACGAACCGCATTACCGAATACGCCCGCACAGGGATGTCTGACGATGCATGGCGGCAAAGTGACAACATGCTTGAAATACTGACGGAGACCGCCGACATCGCCTACATCTATGTGACCATTCCCGACGAAACCTATACCTCAAGAGTCTACATCTACGACACGGTCAACTCACAGATAAAAAAAGGCCACAAGTATGCGCTCGGGCAGGTGAACAGCTTACAATCCTATGACGCCGACTATATCCAGAACCTGAAAAACGTTATGGAAAAAGGTGAGAATTACATCCGCTTTACCTACAACAACACAGGCGGCCATGTCACGACTTCAGTTCCCGTCCGTACTGCAGGCGGAGAAATCGTCGCCATCATGAGCATCGTTAAACCGCTGAGCGAAGTCAGGTCGTTCAAGGCAACGTACCGAAACACGGTCGCACTGTCCTCCACGCTGATTACGCTCTTTTTTGTCGCAATTTTCGTGCTGATGCTGTTGTTCCGGGTCGTGCGGCCGATTACCGTCGTCACAAAGGAGACGTCACACTTCGCGCAGCATCCGGGACATGTTTCAAAAGCGCTGGCAAAAATCCGCGGAAAAAACGAGCTGGCAGTACTAGCCCGCTCCGTCGAGAAAATGAGCGCGGACACAAAAAGGTACATCGAAGACCTTACGCATATAACGGCAGAAAAAGAAAGAATCGGGGCCGAGCTGAACGTTGCGACGCAGATTCAGGCCGACATGCTGCCGAGGGTGTTCCCGCCTTACGAAAATCACCCGGAAATAGAGCTGTTCGCGTCAATGCAGCCGGCAAAAGAAGTTGGCGGCGATTTTTATGACTTTTTCCTGGCAGATGATGACCACTTTGCAGTCGTCGTTGGAGACGTCAGCGGAAAAGGAGTTCCGGCCTCGCTCTTTATGGTCATTGCAAAAACATTGATTCATAACGCGGCCATGCACTCCTTACGCCCCGGCGACATCCTCCAGAACATCAACAGCCAGCTCTGCGAAGGAAACGACGCGGGGCTTTTCGTCACCTGCTGGCTGGGAATCCTGACATTAAGCACAGGCGAGCTTGTCTTTTGCAACGCCGGCCACAACCAGCCGATTGTCTGCCAGAACGGTTCATTCCGCTTTTTGGACACGCAGCCAAACCTGATGCTTGCCGCCATGGAAGGCATGCCGTACACCGAGCACCGCCTGACGCTCGCGCAAGGCGACAGGATATTCATCTACACCGACGGCGTTACCGAAGCTACCGATGCCGGAAATCAGCTGTACGGAGAGGAACGGCTGCTCGATGCAATTTCGAAGACAGCCGGCATGACCTCCAGAGAAGTGCTTGCAGAAATTCGCAAGGATATAGACAGTTTCGTACAGGCTGCGCCGCAGTTTGACGATATCACCATGCTCGAAATGTGCATAAAGAAAAGACCGTAACGGGAAAGGGGATAAGACATGGCAACACAGACAGTACCAGCCACCGATGCAAACATTGAGGCCGTAAACAACTTCATTCACGGGCAGCTGCCCGAAACATGCCCGCCAGGCCTGCTGAATCAGATTGACCTTGCCGTAGAGGAAATCTACGTGAACATTGCGCATTATGCGTATGCTCCGGCAACAGGAAACGTGACGATTGACTGCACTGTCGAGGGAGAACCGCCTGTCATCACGATTACCTTTACTGACAGCGGCCGCCAGTTTGACCCGCTGGCAAAAAAAGACCCCGACATTACGCTTTCCGCAGAAGAGCGCGACATCGGGGGCTTGGGAATATTCCTTACCAAAAAATGTATGGACAGCGTTTCCTACCGGTGGGAAAACAACCAGAATAAGCTTACTATTTCCAAGAAGCTTGCAAAATAATGCCTACTGAATCGTCAAAACGCCGTTCATGCCGGTAGCAGTAAAAACCTGCATACAAAACGCCGACGGATTTTTGACAATCAGCTTTCCGCTCATCCCGGCCATAAGCTTATGCGCCACAAGCACGACGCGAAGCCCTGCGCTGGAAATATAGTCTATAGCACCCAGGTTCAGGATTAGCTGCTTTATGCCCTTTACGGCTTCTTTTACTGCTTTTTCCAGCTGAGGCGCAGTAGCCGTATCCAATCTGCCGCTGACAACCAGCTCTGTCACTTCACCATTTTTCAGCTCTTCAATACTCATACAGACTCCCCTTGCATGTTTTACTGACCTTCATTTTCTCACTTTATCATAAAAAGTCAAACTTTTTCCGAAAGCGCACGCCCCATTTGGCGAAAGCAGCACTACGCTCAGAAACGCCTCCAGCCCCAGCCGCCCCCAGCCCCCCGCGCGTCAGCCCCCCGCGCGTCAGCCCTTGTATTCTGATTTTTTTCTTTAGTTTTTAACACCTGTGTGCTATACTTTCACATATAGAAAGAGGGTATTTCAATGATTACATGCAAAAGATGCGGCGCATCAATCCTGGATAATTCACGGTTCTGTTCATACTGCGGCACACAGATTATACCGGAAGCACAAAGCCCCGCAGCAGGCCCGTCAGCAGGGGCAGCAGTTCACTTCGGAAAATACCCCCGCATGATTCCGGTTCCCGGCGGCACCTTTATTATGGGACAGGGCGTTCCCACCCGCCGGGTGTCGCTCGCGCCGTTTTACATTTCGGAGACGCCCATCACGCAGAAACAGTACTTCCTTGTGATGACAAAACAGCCGTCAAAGCTTATCGGCGAAAACCGCCCCGTAGAATCCGTCAACTGGTGCGAGGCACTCATTTTCTGCAATGTATTGAGCGAACTGCACAATCTTAAGCCCTGTTACTACATCGGAAACGAAACAAACTTAATGACATTCGATACCTCAAGCGCAGTCTGGAAGCGGGTTTCCTGTAATTTTCTCGCAAACGGCTACCGCTTACCCACTGAAGCAGAATGGGAATATGCCGCCAGAGCCGGTAAGCCAACCCAGTTTGCCGGAAGCGATTTGATTGACCAGGTCGCATGGTACGGAGAAAACAGCAGCATAACAACCCACGATGTCGCAGGAAAAGCGCCGAATGCGCTCGGACTGTACGACATGTGCGGAAACGTCGCCGAATGGTGCTGGGACTACATGGAAGAGCTTCCCATGCAGGAAATGCAAAATCCGCACGGGCCGAACATCGGCGCCATGCATGTAAAACGCGGCGGCAGCTGGCTTGACGATGCAGAGCAGTGTACAGTATTTTTCAGAAGCGCAAGTGCACCTACCGGAAAAAGCTCCAGCTTAGGCTTCCGGGTGTGCCGTACTGCACAGTAATCTAGGCTCCGGCCACTTCTTTACAATTTCAGGTTTTTCAGAATGAATGCAACTAAAAATGCTCACCAGATAGACATGCTCTCTGGACCGCTTCTGGGGAAGATTTGTCTTTTTGCCCTGCCGCTTGCCGCAAGCAGCATACTGCAGCAGCTGTTCAACGCAGCAGACGTCGCCGTTGTAGGCAGATTTGCTTCCAGCAAGGCGCTGGCAGCAGTCGGAGCCAACAGCTCCGCCATAAACCTTATGGTAAACCTGTTCGTAGGGCTTTCTGTAGGTGCAAATGTCGTCATTGCAACACTTATCGGAAAAGGCGAGCAGCGGAAAATCAACGACGCTGTACACACAGTCATTTCCATAGCGCTTGCAAGCGGCGCCTTTCTTGTCGTTCTGGGCCAGCTGGCAGCACGCGCAATACTCACAGCCATGCGCACGCCGGACGATGTCATCGATCTGGCAGTGCTCTACCTGAAACTCTATTTTCTGGGCATGCCGTTCATCATGCTCTACAACTTCGGCTCCGCAATTCTCCGCTCAAAGGGAGATTCAAAACGCCCGCTTTACTCGCTGACCATCGCAGGAATCGTAAACGTCCTCCTGAACCTGCTTTTAGTAATCGTATTCCGGATGGGCGTTGCAGGCGTCGCCATAGCCACCGTCATCTCGAACGTCGTCAGCTCCAGCATGATTGTCTTCTTCCTGCTGACAGAAACCGGGGATTTTAAGCTTTCGCCCCGACACCTCTGCGTAAAAAAAGAGCATCTGGTACGCGTCATAAAAATTGGAGCGCCTGCCGGCTTACAGGGCATGGTATTCTCGTTTTCCAACGTATGCATTCAGACTGCACTGAACGGCTTTGGAGCTGACGCCATTGCAGGAAGCGCTGCCGCCCTGAACTACGAATGTTTCGGCTACTTTATCGTCAGCGCTTTTACGCAGGCATGCGTTACGTTTACAAGCCAGAATTTCGGCGCACATAAATTCGCGCGCTGCAGGCAGATTTTTTCACAGTCATTTCTTTCGGGCATCGTCCTGAACATGCTTTTGTGCGGGAGCTTCCTGCTTTTGCGTCACCCGATGGTCGCAGTCTACACGTCGGAAGAATCTGTAGCCGGCTTTGCCATCATGCGCATGGCATTAATCCTGCCATTTGACTGGCTTATGTGTACGTACGAGATAAGCGGCGGTGCCTTGCGCGGCATGGGAAGATCAATGACGCCCGCAATCATCACGATTTTCGGAACCTGCGTCTTCCGCCTTGCCTGGGTAGCAACCGTTTTTACAAAGCTTCACACATTCACCGCCTTAATGGCAGTATACCCCGCATCCTGGACCATATGCGGCATATCCATGACAGCTGCATATTTTATAATCCGGAGGCAGCTTTTTACCCGCGAAGCTGAAAACTGACACTATGACCGTAACAATCAGAAACGCAACGCAAGAAGACGCAGAAAGCCTGCGCTCGCTGTATGCATGGTATGTAACAAACACTGCCATCACATTCGAATACGAAGTACCGACTCTGGATGAGTTTACCCGGCGGATTTCCACCACGCTCAAAAACTACCCCTACCTAGTCGCAGAGGCCGACGGAAAAATTGCAGGCTATGCATACGCAGGAAGATTCAGAAGCCGCGCCGCATTTGACTGGGCAGTAGAAACGTCCATCTACATCGACCGGAACTATCACAGGCTGGGAATAGGAAAGCTTCTGTATGCTAAACTGGAACAGATTCTCGCGCGGCAGCATGTGACAAACCTGTATGCCTGCATCGCCGAGCCAAAAACGGAAGATGACGAGTACCTTTCAAGAAACAGCGAGCATTTTCATACGGCGCTCGGCTACAGCACAGTCGGAAGACTTACGGCCTGCGGATACAAATTCAACCGATGGTACAACCTGCTCTACATGGAAAAAATAACAGGCGCCCATGAAACCTCACAGGCGCCTTTCGTTCCTTTTTCGAATCTTGAGTATGTAAGCCGCTAAAAGCTCCAACTACTTTATTGCAGCGAAGCCTCTCTCCAGGTCAGCAATGATGTCATCAATATGCTCGGTACCAATGGACAGGCGGATTGTGCTCTGAGAGATTCCCTGCTCTGCAAGCTCCGCATCATTCAGCTGGCTGTGGGTTGTGCTTGCAGGATGAATCACCAGTGATTTTACGTCTGCAACATTTGCAAGCAGGCTGAAAATCTGCAGGTTGTCGATGAATGCCCATGCTTCCTCCCTGCCGCCTTTAATCTCGAATGTAAAGATTGAACCGCCGCCCTGCGGGAAGTATTTCTGATACAGCGCATGATCCGGATGCTCAGGAAGAGACGGATGATTCACTTTTGCAACCTTAGGATGCTTTTTCAGGAATTCAACCACCTTTTTCGTATTCTCTGCGTGGCGGTCAAGTCTGAGCGAAAGCGTCTCCACGCCCTGCAGCAGCAGGAACGCATTGAACGGAGAAATCGTAGCGCCTGTGTCCCGGAGCAGGATTGCGCGGATGTAGGTTACAAAAGCAGCAGGTCCTACCGCATCGTAGAATGAAATTCCATGGTAGCTGGGATTGGGAGCTGCAATATTTGCGTATTTTCCGCTTGCCTTCCAGTCGAATTTACCGCTTTCTACAATGACGCCGCCCAGCGTCGTTCCGTGACCGCCCAGGAATTTTGTCGCAGAATGAACGACAATGTCCGCTCCATGCTCGATTGGACGAATCAGATACGGCGTTCCAAACGTGTTGTCAATGACGAGCGGAAGCCCGTGCTTGTGGGCAATCTTTGCAATCTCATCAATGTCGGGAATATCACTATTCGGGTTTCCGAGCGTCTCAAGGTAGATGGCACGGGTATTTTCCTTAATGGCGCCTTCCACCTCTTTCAGGTCGTGCGCATTCACAAATGTCGTTGTAATGCCGTACTGCGGAAGCGTATGAGCCAAAAGGTTGTAGCTGCCGCCGTAGATTGTCTTCTGGGCTACAATGTGGCCACCGTTCGCTGCCAGCGCCTGAATCGTGTAAGTGATGGCTGCGGCTCCAGAAGCCACTGCCAGCGCCGCGCTTCCACCCTCGAGTGCGGCAATGCGCTTTTCAAACACATCCTGCGTTGAGTTTGTAAGACGGCCGTAGATGTTTCCTGCATCTGCCAGCCCGAAGCGGTCTGCCGCATGCTTTGAATTATGAAAAACGTACGATGTCGTCTGATAAATCGGAACCGCGCGGGCGTCTGTCGCCGGGTCTGCTGATTCCTGTCCTACATGTAACTGCAATGTTTCAAATTTGTACTGTGCCATAGTGCTGTCTCCTCTTTTTGGGGCATACCTTTCCCCATGTTATAAAATTGATATGAGATATTTGTTTTTAGTAAAGGTTGAAGACTGAAGGACTTTCAGCCTAGCAGAGACAACAGCGGCGCATGAGTCCGTTGCGGAAATTTTCACGGACAAGCTTTTCAAAGTAAAGTATCATTCTGCGCCTCCTTGATAAAAACCGCTTTAGCGGCCTTGCATGGAGGCAGGGAATCGCAGTTTTGCCAACGGCAAAATCTGCAAATGATAAAAATTACACGGACGTAATTTTTATCATGCCTCCTTACAGCTTTTTAATACCTACCCAACAAGTAGGTTGTTTATGTGCTGAATATACCAGCATATTACCTACTTAGTCAATATGTTTTTGTTTTTTTCTTCACTTTTTTTGCGGTTCACTGGCAGCTGAAGAAATCAGGCAAAAATTGACTCTACCGGCACGATACCAAAGCGGGCGGCATACTCCCGGGATTCCTTAGCCCATGCCATAACAATCTTCGGGTCGTGAGCATCCGCATTACAGATGACAGGCACCCCCGCCTCTGCCGCCAGCGTCCAGAATTCGTCAACAGGATAGGCATAGCGCATGCCTCTTTCGGTCTGGCACATTTTTTTGTGCATGCCAAGCCCGTTCACCTCAATCGGCATGTTCAAATCTTTCGCACAGGCAATAAGCGCTTTCATGCAGGATTCCACATCGGCATCCCAGGCGCGTCCGAACGCCATGCAGAGGTCAGGATGCGCAAGGAAGGCAAACAGCCCGGACTGCATCGCCTGAATTGTCTGGTCGGTATAGGTAAAAAGCGACGCTTTTTCCATTTCGTCCGCGATATAGAGATGAGAATCCCCTTTTGTAAGCCAGTGAGAGCCAAGAACAAGATAGTCCGCGCCGAACTCGCCCTTTAAGCCATCCTGATACCAGCTTGCATACCGGCTGTCCCATTCGCATTCAAAACCGAGATACACAGGAAAGGGCGAAGACGCTTTCAGGGCCTGCACCTCGCGGACATAGCCGGGCGCTTCCTCAAGCGACATGCGGACATGGGGCCAGAAATCGGGCATCGCGTCCGGGTACGGGCAATGGTCAGAAAAACCGAGCGCAGTGCAGCCGTCTAGAAGCGCCTGTTTATGATAATCTGCAGGATGACCTGCAGCATGCTTACACAAATACGTATGCGTGTGAAAATTAGAAATCGGATTCATGGCGGGAATCATACCACAAAGCATAAAACGGAAAAAGCGATTTTTGGGAAATTGCTGATAAAGCCGGCTGCGCAGAGCACGGGCGCATGAGACATAAAAAAACGCCGGCAGCAGCCGGCGCTCGTATGCTGGTTCTGGACGAACGCTGCAATCACGTACAAAGCAAATTTCGTCCAGACAGATTGTTTCTTACTGCATTAAAGCGGCGTATTTCTGTGCCAGGCGCTTACTCTTTTCTGCAGCCAGACCGCGGTAACGGGCCGGATTTTCGAAGAATGTTGCAGCGTCTTTTACGCCAAGCTTTTCAAGCTGAGCCGTAATCTTTGCGAATGCCTCGGTATGAGTCTTAAGCACTTCAAAGAACGTCTTTCCGGTCTGCTCTGCTTCAAGCGTAATCTTTCTGATGACTTCGTGTCCGTCATTTACTCCGGCTTCTCCAAGCAGGATGTATGCCGGTTCTGCAAGCACGCCACCTTTTACCTTACCGCCGGCAGCAGCAAGCGTGCGGGCCATAGATTCTTTATCAGCCTGAAGTCCGCTAACGACCTTCTTCATACGGGCGACGGCCATCGTAAAGCCGGTAATGTAGTCGCTGATAAAGCGCTGGCTTGCACTGTTTGTAAGATCGCGCTGATGTTCTGAAATCTGATCCATGTAGAATGTCATTACACGCGGAGCCATTGCCTTCCACAGTGATTTTACATGCTCGCTGTTCCATGGATTGCGCTTCTGAGGCATTGTAGAAGAACCGACCTGTGTTGCGCTGAAATACTCGAACACTTCGCCGATTTCGCTTCTCTGCAGGTTGCGGAGGTCATCCGCAAGGTTTGCGATAATGCCGAACGCCACATTGCATTCAAGCAGCATACGCAAAAGATACTCAGGCTCAACCAGCTGATTTGAGTATTCGCTCGGTTCAAGTCCCAGGTATGAAAGGTAGCGTTTTTCGAGGTCTTCCGGGTCGGAAACAATCATGCTCGGACCGTTGTATGCGCCAACCGGACCGGCAAGCTTACCCTTAAGCTGGTTGCTTAATTCTTCAATGCGGAGGATTGATTTACCCAGACGGCTTACGAATTCTGCAATAGTCCAGCCGAATGTAATCGGAACAGCATGCTGACCGTGAGTGCGGCCAACCTGGGGTGTTTCACATTCGCGCTCTGCAATCGTACACAGCGCCTTTTCAAGCTCTTTCAGTTCAGGAAGCACAACCTGCTGCACCGCATCACGCATACGCATAGAAAGCGCTGTATCAAGGATATCCACGCTGGTAGCACCCAGATGTACCAGCGGCGCAACTTCTGCCGGGACTTTTGTCTTCATCACATTTACCAGCGCACGAATGTTATGCTGAGTCTTCTCTTCTTCCTTGTAGACTTCTTCCGGGTCTATGTTTGCAGCAACTTCATCCAGTGTTTTTGCAAGCTCGTCAGTCAGCTTGCCACGGATAGCCAGGTGAGCCTTTACCAGAGCGGCTTCGCACTTAGCACAGGAGCGGACGGAAGCCTGTTCGGAAATGTGGCGTGAAAGCCCCTCAAAAACAGCCGCCTCAGAAAGTGAATAGCGGTGGTCGATACAAGACAAATTCTCAAAAATATTGCGTGTTTCCATGGGCGTATTATTGCGGTTCTAAGGGAAAAATGCAATGCCGAAAAACACGCGCAAGCCCCATGCCTAGCGCAAAAAAAACAAATTATTTTTGAAAAAACACTAGCCCCATAGAGCATTTTTTTATATTATGCGTTCCTATCCCTTTGCGGATTTCTATCATTCCCTTCATAAAGGTGGTACCGGTTTGTTCAATCGTGCTGACTTTATTTCTGATTCCGAGTGGAATCGCTTTCTGGAGTTTTCAAAGGATTTGGAAACACCCAATGTCGTTATAAATCTTCACCAGATTAAACGAAATTACATCAAGCTGCGGGATTCTTTTCCGTATGCGCAGATTTATTATGCCGTCAAGTCGAACCCCGGAAGTCCGGTCGTTTCCATGCTTGCCGAGCTTGGCTCATGCTTTGACATTGCGTCCCGCTATGAGCTTGACGCAGTCCTTGCACTGAATGTGCATCCCGACCGCATCTCGTACGGCAACACGATTAAAAAAGCCCGCGACATTAAGTATTTTTACGATAAGGGCGTGCGCATGTTTGCCACTGACAGCAAGGATGATTTGAAGAACATTGCTGAACAGGCACCGGGAAGCCGCGTATACGTGCGCGTGCTTATTGACAACAGCGTAAGCGCAGACTGGCCGTTAAGCCGCAAGTTCGGCTGCCATCCGGATATGGCATACGATTTGATTGTGCTCGCCCGGGATCTGGGACTTACCCCGTACGGCATCAGCTTTCATGTAGGAAGCCAGCAGCGTGACATAGGCGCCTGGAATGACGCAATTGCAAAAACAAAATACCTGTTCTCCTCACTCGAGGAAGAGGAAGACATTCGCCTTACCATGATTAACATGGGCGGCGGATTTCCCGCACACTACATTCAGGCGGCAAACGAGCTTGAAACCTATGCGTCTGAAATTACCCGGTATCTGCATGATGACTTCGGTGACGAAATTCCGCACATCATTCTTGAACCGGGCCGCTCGTTAGTCGGTGACTGCGGCATCTTAACGAGCGAAGTCGTGCTTGTAAGCCGCAAGAACAATACTGCCCTGCAGCGCTGGGTCTATCAGGATTCCGGTAAATTCAACGGGCTTGTAGAGACGATGGACGAGTCCATCAAATACCCGGTTATTTCGAGCAAGGACGAGCCGGGCGCAAAAGAAGGCGAAGTGATTCTGGCTGGCCCCACCTGCGACAGCGCCGACATTATGTACGAAGACTTTAAGTACAAGCTGCCGCTCTCGCTAAAAGCCGGCGACAGGCTCTACTGGCTTTCGACGGGAGCCTATACGTCAACCTACGCAAGCGTAGCGTTTAACGGCTTCCCGCCAATCAAAACGTACTATATGGACTAGGACAAAAAAAACGCCATCCGTGGCGTTTTTTTTGTCGACAGAAGCTGTGCTTCTGTCCGTGCTTTTTTGTAAGCGCCATCCGTGGCGCCGTGCACCGGCCTCCGTGCCGGTTTTTGTTTTGACACAAGCTATGCTTCTGTCCGTGCATTGCAATCTGCTATTTGTTCTTTTTATCCTTGCTGTGAATCTTCTCGACTTCATCAAGGAACCTGCCATTACCACCGGTACTTCGCCGGCTTCCCATTACTTTTGACTGAACCTCGCCAGTCTTCTTCATGGATTTTACCATGCTCTTTTCTGACGATGAAAGCTTGTTGTAATTACTCTGATACCGGTCGGAATTTGAGACACTCACATTAAAGATGCGTGCGGACATTGTCAAAAACACCAGAACTGCAAGCACCACTAAGCCGATGACAATCTTCTTCACCGTCTGTACAAGTTTCTCTTCTCTACTCATCTTTGCCATATCGGTACCTCCTCAGTCAAAATTACATCAAGTCTGCCCCCCTCAGACATATTATCGCACCGGTATGTGATATTTGCAAGTTTTGCTTAAGGAAAATAACTGTAACAAATAAAGTGAAACTTCCGATACTAAAAACAGGATGCCTGTAACGGCATGATTACACAAAGTTTAAGGAGGAAAACGATGACAAAGGAACAGGAAGAAGCTCTGCTTGTGAATAAAGTGAAACACTTTTCACTTGTGATGGTCGCAGCTGCGGCAGTTTTGTTTCTGACGCTTTCCAGCACCATTTTTAACTACAGCGTCACTCATTCGTACCAGTATCAGATGAAATACAACCGGCTTTCTTCTGCCGGAAAAAGCCTTGTTGCTTCAATGAAAAAAACGGGTGAGTTTGAATCAAAAGTGCTCAGCGTTCGCCGAACCTCTGCCTCAGCAAAACGCGGCGGCAGATTCTTCGACGAAGTTGCAAACATCCACAGAAGATAGCCCTTTAAAACTCTCTCGTGATATTCATAAGCCATTTGCCGCTGCGGTAATGGCTTATGATGAAGGGCATCTTTTCAAACTCATCTAAATACAGAATCAAGTAGACAAGAACCGGCGGCAGGTGCAGCACAAATGCACAGATAAGCCCCAGCGGAACAGATACCAGCCACATACAGATACTGTCAATGATAAAGCCCGTACGGGCATCCCCTCCAGCACGGAAAATACCGCAGATAAGCACCGTATTTACAGAAGCGCCAAAAACGCTTGCACCGTTTACAAAAAGCAGCCAGCGCAGCATCGAAAGCGACGCCGCATTCAGCCGGGCAATCCGCTGCACGGCCGGAAATGACAGCGCAATGATAATGCCACCGGCAAGCCCTGCAAGTACCGTAATGCGCCACAAAAGTCCGGCATCACGCTTTGCTTTCTCAAGATTTCCGCCCCCCATTTCTTTTCCTAAAAGAATGGCACCGCCATACGCCATGCCAAAGCACAGCACGGAAGCAAGGTTACGGACCACGCCCGCAACAGAATTTGCCGCAACAATATCCTCGCCAAGATGCCCGAGAATGACAGAGTACATCGCAAAGGCGGCGCCCCAGACAAACTCGTTTCCCAGCGCCGGAAGTGCAAAATGGAAGAAATCCTTTAAGAGCAGCTTGTTTTTTCTGAGCAAAATGGAAAGCCCCAGATGCAGCTCCTTCAAGCGGGAGGCAACCCAGATACAGGCACACATTTCGATAATGCGGGCTATGGTTGTAGCCAGAGCGACACCGCGAATTGCAAGCGCAGGGAATATGCCCCAGCCAAAAATAAAAGCGGCATTCAGAGCGATGTTCAGAAGCAAAGCGCTGATTGTAAGCACCGTGACCGTTTTTACGCGCTCGATGCTCTTGAATACCGCCTGAAAGACCTGCGACACCGACATACAGAAATAGGAAGGAGCCACGAGCTTAAGGTATTTTGCCCCCTCTGCAATCATGGCGCTGTCGCCGGTAAAAATCTGCATCAGCCGATGTGGCATAAAAAAAGCTGCCAGCGAAAAGATAAGCCCGGCAGAACAGGAAAGCTTAAAAGCAATGCCGGTCAGCGTCTCGATAGAGACCGCATCCTTTTTACCCCAATACTGCGCGGTAAGCATGATAAGGCCGCTGGACATTCCGACAAAAAAAAGCAGCAGCACAAACTGCACCTGACCGGCAAGCGATGCCGCCGCCAGCGCCGTCTGACCTACATATCCGAGCATAATGACATCTGCGGAATGAACCGCTGCCGAAATAAGGTTTTGCAGCGCTATGGGGGTGACGATTTTAAACAGCGACTTAAAAAAATTCGCCGTCTCACTGCGGCAAGAAGGTACCGTATTTCCAAAAATGTGAATCATCCATTTACTCCGCCGCGCAGTATACGGGAGGAATCTGTTTTATACAACAGGAATGCCCCCCCTCGAGCCACCGGAGCAAAAAGAAAACCGCCAGCTTCTGGCGGTTTATAGGTTGCCTCGATTCAACCGCAGTTGAATGGCATTGTATGTAGCCCTGCATTACCGCAGGTGGATTTTGTCAGTTACAAGACCTTAAAAAGGTCGGCTCTTTTTGTCGGAAATTGCATAACGCCTCCTGTTCGTGCAGCCGGTTTGCGTCCTCATCTCGCTCCTGACTACGTTTTTATGATACCACAGGCTGCCAATAATGCAAGTTATTTTTTTAATTTTTTTATTTGTTTTTTGTGGTCTTGTCCGCTATAATTCCTTTACCTTTTATTAAGGAGAAAATGCATAGTGAAATCTAGCGTACGAAAGACATGGCTGCTGCTGCTCTGTATTCTGGCAAACTTTGTCTGCAGCGTATTCGTCCATCAGATTGCAGAATCAAGCGAACACGTACTGTCTCTCGGCTCTTTCTCCATTCCACTCAGCTCAATCCAGGGGGTGCTTACCGGCCTGCGCTCCCTTTTCTGCACCGTCATGCTGTTTATAGACTACAGCATCGGTTTAGTCATTGCGCTTATCATCATCAGCCTGAATCTGACGAGCAGTTTGATTGACATCCTCTGCAAACGCTCGCTTGCCCCGCTTCCAGCCATACTCAGTTCCCTCATTTCGGTTCTTACGCTGTTTATCGTCTACAAGTTTTACAAGCGGGCTGCCGTCAGCAGTCAGACAGATTTCATCACCGGACTGTACAACCGCCGGAAATTTAGCGAAGACCTCGACAATAAGATTTTGCAAGGAAAGCCGTTTTTTCTGGCCAGCCTTGAAATCGAAGGGTTTAAGCACATAAATGACACTTACGGCATACAGATGGGGGACTATATCCTCCAGAAAACCGCCGAACGCTTAATCCGCTCGGCAGGGAAACGAGAGCGTATTTTTAAGATTACAGGCGCCACCTTCATGCTGTTTTTTGAGGACGAACGCACTGCCCGTTCAATTATCGAAGAGCTGATTAAACCGGAACACTTTACGCTGCCGCTAAAAAAAGGCGAGCTGACAGCAACGGCGCCCGGAGCGACAGTTTTCATGGCGGCAGGAGTAGCGGCATTTCCTCAGGATGCGACAGACGGGACTTCGCTCATCACAAAGGCCGACACAGCACTCAATGCCGCAAAGAAAACAGAGCAGAAAAAACTCTGCTTTTTTTCCAGCGATCTGGAGAATTCAGAGGCACAGCAGCGCGAGGCCGAAAACCTGATACGGGAAGCGCTGGAACACAACTGGTTCTACCTCGTCTACCAGCCGCAGTATACGCTTTCCGACCACAAGCTCCGGGGGTTTGAGACGCTCATCAGGTGCAGGAGGAGCGACGGCACGGTCATAAGCCCGGCAGCGTTTATTCCTGCAGCCGAAAAATCAAATTTGATTTTGAAAATCGATGATTATGTCCTGCAGCGGGCGATGACGGAATTTAAGCCGGTGATAGAAGAAAAGCCCGGCACGTTTATGATTTCGATTAACGTCTCCGCAAAAAACATCGGCTCGGCAGACTTTGCCGAAAGAGTCACAACCATGCTTAAAAACACGGGCTTTCCGGCAAACCGCCTGGAAATTGAAATCACCGAATACTCGCTTGCTGATTCAATGGAGATTACAATCGCAAACATTCTGAATCTCCGAAACGTCGGCGTAAAAGTTGCGCTTGATGACTTTGGAACCGGCTACACATCAATCGCGCAGCTGATGAAGCTTCCGATAAACCTGCTTAAAATAGACAAGAGTCTTATTGACGACATCGAAAGCAACCAGAACATCCGCGACCTGGTGGATTCAGTCATCTACATGGGCCACATCATGAACTGCGAAGTTATCTCCGAAGGCGTAGAAAATGAGCACCAGATAGGCGTGCTTAAGGAACATAAATGCGACTTTGTGCAGGGATTTGTCTGGGGGAAACCGCTTTCGTTTGAGGACGCGGTAAAACTCTGCTAAAAAAAGAGCGGCTTTTTAAGGCCGCTCTCTTTGTTTCGATTACCGTTTATTTTGCAAGGCAGGCATCCAGCTCTGCGCTGATTTTTGCCTTGTCCAGATTCTGACCGATAATGCAGAGTTTAACCATGCGGTCGCCGACTTTTTCATCCCATTCGGCAGCAATCTGCGGGTTAGCGGCAAGAATCTTTTTCTGTTCGCCAGCAGGAGCTGCAGCCACCCACTGACCTGAGTAACCAGCCTGAATCTGGCGGCCACTCGTCTCGAACACATACGCCATCTCTTCCTCATCGCTGAACCAGAGCAGACCCTTGCAGCGAATGATGTTGCGCGGCCACTTGTTTGCATACTCATCAAGCTTTATGCGGTCAAACGGCTTTCTGCGGTAGTAGACGAAAGTACCGATGCCGTACTCATCCTCGCTTTCGCCTTCGTGGCGGTGCTCGTGATGGTGGTGGTGATGTCCGTGCTCATGCTCGTCATCGTCGTCATGATGATGCTCGCAATGTTCATCATGCTCTGCATGATGCTCGCACTCGTGACCTTCCTCGCCGTGTGCGGGATTGTGCTCGTGCTCGTGGTGATGGTGCTCATCATGCTCATCGTCGTCATCGTCGTCGATTTCGCCCTCTTCGAGCTTCTTGCACCAGCCTGCGCTTGCGTACACTTTCTCAAAGTCAAAGCTTCCGGTTGCAAGCACTTCTGCAACGTCAACATTACCGTGATCTGTTTCGATGATATGTACGCCGGGGTGCAGCGCATCGATTACCTTGCGCACTTTCTTGAACTGATCTTCGGTAACAAGGTCTTTCTTGTTAATGACAAGCGTAGAGCAGAACTCAATCTGCTGGACGAGCAGGCTTTCGATGTCTTCCTCGCCGATTTTTTCCTTCGCAAGCAGTTTGTCGCCGCCGGCAAACTCGTCAACCAGACGGGCTGCGTCAACAACGCCAACGACGTTGTCGAGAACGCCATTTTTGATTGTCTCAAGCTCCTGCGCAATCGGCATCGGCTCACACACGCCGCTAGCCTCAATCATGATGTAGTCGTATTTTCCGGTCTTAATCAGATTTTCGATGTTCTGCGCAAGCTGGGTTTTGAGCGTACAGCAGATACAGCCGTTTGTCAGCGGCACGATGCTTGATGTATCGGTGATTTTAGCGCCGTTTGCAATCAGCTTTTCGTCCACGTTTACTTCGCCGATGTCGTTTACAATAACGGCGACTTTATAGCCCTTCTGATTGTTCAGAACCTGATTCAAAAGCGTGGTCTTTCCCGCGCCGAGATACCCGCACAACAGTGTCATGGGTGTTTTCTTAGCCATATATTTACCTCGTATGCAAATTGACTGTTTTGCCATTTAAGATAGCGCATTTTTTTTAAATCGGCTATAGTATGCTCATGTTTAGTGACAGAAACACAGCCCGGGCGCTTGCAAAACGCGAGAAAAAGGCACATCTGATAAAAAAATTGTCGCAGCTCTACCATGAAGACACGGTCTTTATCCGGCTGCATTCAGGGAAGGAACTGTACAACCCCTACGATCCTTCGCCACTTCAGGAACGGGAGCTTTCAGGCGAAATCGAAGCATACATTTTTAAGGAGCTTGCCTACAAATCATCAAAAGCACGCATTGCGCTTACGTTTTTGGCCGATGATGTTTCTCTGTACGACAGCGAGATTATGAGGCAGGCGTGCGCAAAACATTTTACGCGCCGTGCACAGGAGCAGATTCTGCAGAACCGCAAATCCATGCTCCGCTGGCTAAAACGGCTGGCAGCAGGCATCCTTGTGCTGGGAGCTTTTCTGTGGGCAGCACATTTTTGCCGCGTACATGCAGACGCCCGCCCGCTCTACAGCATATTAAGCGAAAGTTTTGGTATTATCGGCTGGGTGGCGCTCTGGGAACCTGCATCGTATTTTTTGTATGGGCGCGGTGAGGAACGGCGCACGCTGTATAACCTGATGCGATTACGGCACGCAACGGTAACAATAAAAAGCATGGAGTAAAATATGAAGAAGACAAACGCAATGCGCATTTTGGATGGGCTGAAAATCAGTTATGAAACAAAGAGCTATGATGATGACGGCGAACACGAATTAAGTCGCGGAGCCGCAGCAGGAATCGCAGAAAAGCTTGGCATTGATGCAGCCGCCGTGTACAAGACAATCGTCATGCGGACGGAAAAAAAGGAAGTCGTTGTATTTCTGCAGAGCGCAGAGCACGAAATCAACCTGAAAAAGGCGCGGCAGGCGTGCGGCGCAAAGGAAGTGACGCCAGTAAAACCAGATGAGCTGCTTGCGCTTACCGGCTACATCCGCGGCGGCTGCTCCCCGCTCGGCATGAAACGCTCATTCCGCACGTTCATCGATGAAAGCGTTCTCCAGCACGAAAAAGTGTACATCAGCGCGGGTCTGCGGGGAGAGCAGATTGTGCTTGCGCCAGCCGACCTGGTGCGCGCGGCAAAAGCCGAAACCTGCGATCTGGTGCTGTAAGCCCGGCACAGCGACCTGCCCGGCGCCATAAAAGCACAGCAGACCGCGCACTCCGCACAACGACCGCCCCTGCACGCCACGCACTTCGCGCACGCTGCGCGAATTTGAAAATCACTCTCATATTGACAGAGCCGTACTAATCCGTATAATGCAAACATTCTGCGGAAAATGGTACAGGAGTAACGGCATGGTCTGTTTACAATGCGACAACCTGACAATCGGCTATGAACAGCCGGGAATTGCACAGGGCATATCTTTCAGTGTGAATGACGGCGAGTATCTTTGCGTCCTCGGCGAAAACGGAGCCGGAAAATCAACGCTTATAAAAACACTCGTCGGACTCAGAAAACCGCTGGCAGGTACCATCACCTTAAAAAAAGGATTTTCCACGGCGCAGATTGGCTACCTTCCGCAGCAGACCCGGGTACAAAAAGATTTTCCCGCAACAGTTGAAGAGATTGTGCTTTCCGGCTGCCAGAGCAGACTCGGCTTCAGGCCATTTTACCGGGCAGCAGAAAAACAGCAGGCGCGCGCCGTCATGGAAAAGCTTTCGATTCTGCCGATTGCGCACCGCAGCTTCCGGGAACTTTCCGGCGGTCAGCAGCAGCGGGTTCTGCTTGCGCGGGCTATGTGCGCGACAGAAAGCATGCTCGTGCTGGATGAGCCGGTTGCAGGCCTGGATCCTAAAGTGACGGAAGAATTGTACGCTTCCATTGCTGAATACAACAGACAGGGGCTTACCGTCATCATGATTACGCACGACATGAGCGCCGTCAAATATGCGACGCATGTGCTTTTTATGGGAACAAACCGCTTTTTCGGCACAAAAGAAGCCTTCCTGCAGTCAGAACAGGGAAAGCATTTTACGGAGAAACTATGATTGAATTACTGGGAACGTTCAGGGAGTACCTGCAGTATCCGTTCGTTCAGTACGCGCTGATTACAGGCATCCTTATCGCATTGTGTTCATCCCTGCTGGGCGTAACACTCGTTCTACGCCGCTTTTCCTATATCGGCGACGGCTTAAGTCACGTTGCTTTCGGCGCCATGGCAATATCCGCTGTCGTCGGACTTACAAACGACATGCTGCTGGTGCTTCCGGTTACCGTCATCTGTGCCGTGCTGCTCTTAAAAGGCGGCGAAAAAGCTAAAATCCGCGGAGACGCGGCAATCGCAATGCTGTCGGTCGGCGCCCTTGCCATCGGCTACCTGCTGATGAACATTTTTTCCCCATCCTCAAACCTTTCGGGGGATGTCTGCAGCACGCTGTTCGGCTCAACGTCAATCCTTACGCTTACAAAAAACGAAGTGGTACTGAGTATCGTGCTGTCAGTAATCGTCGTCGTGCTGTTTGTTTTGTTTTACAACAAGCTTTTTTCTGTCACCTTTGACGAAAACTTTGCAAAGGCGACAGGCATTCACACCGAAGCGTACAATCTGCTGCTGGCGGTCGTTATCGCAGTCATCATCGTGCTTGCAATGAATCTGGTAGGCTCCCTGCTGATTTCCGCACTCGTGATTTTTCCGGCCATGACTGCCATGCGCCTGTTCAAAAGCTTTAAGAAAGTTACTGTCTGGTCTGCGATTCTTTCAGTCGTGAGCGCATTCACCGGAATGATGATTTCAATCGGTGCCGGAACTCCGGTCGGGGCAACCATTGTCGCCGTCGACATCGTCGTGTTTACTGTCTGCGCAATCATCAAAGGAGCCGTACAGTGAAAAAAGCGCTTTTTACTGCAGGCCTCTGCCTCTGTCTGACCCTGTCTTTGTGCTTTGCACAGAAAAAAACTGCGGGTACGGCTAAAAAAGACGTAGACATCGACTTAACCCGCTTTAGCGCAACGATGGTGTATGCCGAAGTCTTTAACATGATGATGGAGCCGGACCGCTACGAAGGAAAAAAAATCCGAATGCACGGCACCTTCGACGTATTTGAATATGAAGACGGCGGAAAAAAGCACCGGAGCTATGCATGCATCATTCAGGATGCAACCGCCTGCTGTGCACAGGGCATGGAGTTCGTGCTGAAAAATCCGGATGCCACCTACCCTGCCGACTACCCGCAGATAAATTCCGAAATTACCGTCGTCGGCCGCTACCACGTCGAAACTGTCGACGGGCTGAGTTACATAAAGCTTGTCGATTCCGAGCTGCTGTAGCAAAAAAAAGCCTGCCTGCAAAAATCCTGCAGACAGGCTGGCCTCCCACCCAGACCTTATTTTTAATTACAACCTTTTGTTATGGTTAGGTCAGTGATATTCATGCCGGCAGCGTTGAACGTTACGGCTTCTGCCGCAAGTCCGGTCGCATAATAGCCGACAAACTCTGCCAGATCAGAACTGCTGCCCCACAAGCCTGCGCTGTAGGTAAGCACTTTCGTTCCGTCGCGGTACCAGACGATTTCGTCTGCGCTGAAGGTGATTTTTATTTTGTATTCAGCTCCCCACGGGAATGTGTAATCATAGCCGCTTTCGAGCGTAGCGCCATTTGCCGTCGGATAGGCATTTTTTCCTGTCAGCGTACTGCCAGAAATTGTATTGTTATAAGGGTCAAGGTTCGGAATCGTAACATAGCAGCCTTCGTATGAAAGGAGCTTTGTTGTCCAGTCATTATCGCTGTAGTTTGAAAGCGCATCATTCAGCGTAAACTCAATCGTAAAACCTTCGCTTGCGGTAACGCTGAAGGCCGGAATGAGGATATTTGACGTGCTGCTTCCAGTGTAGGTAAGCGATGTGCTCGTTTCAGTCCAGTCACTTTCAGATGCACTTGCCTTGTACGGTTCGCCTTTCTTTCCCCAGAACGTTTTATTATCGCTCGTCGTGCTCGTGTTTCCATGTATGCCTGCATACACGATAGTTGCCGTACGCGGATTTCTCTCCCAGTCAATTTCGCGGGCAACGGTTACCGTCATCTTTGTGCCGGTTGCAGGAATAAGCGTCAGCGTCTGAGCCGATTCGCTAAATGACCATGTTCCGGTAAATGCGCCGCTCATGGTGCCGTCAGAGGAAAGAACAAGCTCGCTGGCAGTGTCCATTGCGCCATTGCTTGTATAGACAAGGTTTATGTGCTGCCAGGTGCCGGGAATGTCAGCTATTACGACGGCGCCGTATGTTTTCGGAATGCCGCCATAACGCTCGGGAAGCGCAATCGGCCACAAACAAGCGTCCACATCGGAAGGTGTCCAGGCGATTTTGCGTACGCCGCCCATCATAATTGCGTTGGAATAGGCGTTACCGGCGACATTTACCGGCAGGCGCTGCTGACTCATGTAGTACCAGTCATCTGCATCATCCTGAAAAAGAGCGCAGTGGCTGATACCGACCCAGCCGTAGCAGGAACCTAAGCCGTTATCTTCGTCGAGGAATTTGTATGGGTGCGTTACAATCGGGAGCGGGTAATTATCAGCACTTGAGGTTCCGAAAGTAAAGTCGTGTCCGCGGATGTCGGTGTAAGGACCTGCAATATTTGTCGCGCGGACGACGCGGGTCTGGTAAGCCACTGACAGCTCATCGTTTGCAAAGAAGAGCCAGTAGTAGCCGTCTTTCTTTATCAGCTCGGGGCCTTCGCTTGCCTGCCATCTTGAGCCATTCTTACGCGTATAAATGCGCGTGCCGTAGCCCTGGCTGATAAGCTCTTCCGGTTTGGGACTTGTAATGCTGCCGTTAGGCGACCACGGTAAGCCCATCTCAAAATCGCCGGTAACAGTACCGGAAAGATAGTCGCTTCCCGTGACAGCGGCGACTTTTCCGGTGGCAGGATTTATGCGCACCAGGGCAAAACCTGAATGCCAGCTACCGTATACCAGCCAGTGGCTTCCATCGTCATCGATAAAATAGCTGGGGTCAATGGCGTTAAAGTAGAAGTAGCCGTTCCAGTCGCTGGTGGAGCTTCTGGTGTAGTCGGTGCCCCGGTCTGAAGAGGAGCAGAGCACAAAGCCCTTGTCTTCCCAAGCATCAGCGCCGCCATTGGGATTTGTCGTTTCTGCCACGCCGATAAAGGCCCGCTCAGTCCAGCTGTTGTCAAAGTTTTCCGTAGTGTTGACGGCGCCAGTTTTGATGTAGTTATCGACTACGATGCTGTAGTACATGCGCACTTTTGTTTCGCCGTCTACCGTGATGACCCGGGCGCTGGGAGCCCAGTAGCCGAAACTGATATCATCTTTTGAGCTGAATGTCGGAACGCCCATTTCGGTACGGTATTCATTCAACCTGGTGACTACCCAGTCTGGAGCTTCGTCCATGATGCCGGGAACCCATTCCCAGTCCACCAGATTCTTTGAGCGCTTACCCTGAAAGTGGTGGCCGCCGGTAGTGTAGTCATCGTGGGCGTTCCCGTAGCTGGCATCGGTTCCGAACATGTAGTAGTAGCCGTCGTCCTCCCACTTAAAGACAGTCGGGTCGTGCACGTTGGAAAGATTCCACTGGTCTTTGTTTGAAAAACTTGCGATGTCTACATAATTATCTGTGTAGGTAGGACCGGTGTAATCAACCTGAACGGGAGAACCTTCCACCACAACAGTACTCGAAGAACCAGTGTCGTCGCCAGAAGCATCGCTTGAAGACTTGCACGATGCACACAAAAGCATTGCACAGACGCCGGCGCCCGCAAGACGCCAGAGCATGCTTTTCTTTACACCCATAAAAACCACCTTACTTATTTGAATGTGTACGTTCACGCACCCTCTAATGCTACAGCATGAATTTTCAAAAAGCAAGAAAAAAAATTGATATGTATCAGAAAAAATCGTTATAATTACAAGGCAAGCTTACATGCCGCAGTCACAAGCGCACCGTCGAGCGCGTGTCCTGCAAGCAGGGAGCCGAGCGGAAGATACAGGCGGGTTTCAAAGCCGGCGCTTAGAGAACTTCCGGGAAGGCGATGCATCCATGAAAAATAAAGCTCAGGGTACAGCCACCTTACATCTGACCAGAGCCAGCGCTGGATGTCTTTTACATCGTCTCCTGCGGTAGAAAGGGCCGTTCCGTTTTTGTCTACGACGCCGCTGTCGTCAGAAGAGACGCCGTCTGCAAGCGCGGCAAAGCGGGCAAGCACGCCGAGGCCGGCTCCAGCCTGCATCTGGCTGCAGCTTTTTTCCCAGGTTTTTACGCCGCACAGGTCAACCAGCGAAGAAATCACCAGCGCCGTGCGGTTTTCAATTTCTGCTGGGCGGGCATCTTCTCCGTCCCACAGGTAATAGCCGGTAAAAAAGGAAATGCGCGACACAAAACTGACAACCTTATTCTGGAAGCAGCTTACGCCGCCCCCGAAGGAAAACATAATCGGGCTAGGCGCGCTGTCAGCATCGGTATTCACCAGAAGCACAGGTCCTGCCGTAAAAAAGAAGCTCCTGTCGGGCACTTCTGTCTCGGGAAGTTCTGGCTCGGAAAGGGCTGACTCGGCAAACAAACCGGCTGACAAAAGTAGAATCGAGGCAATACAGAAAGGCAGGTGCATCCACTTGTGTTTCATTTGGCTCCTTCTGAATCCGGGTAGAAGACTGCGGCCATGTCGACAATCAGCACGCCGCTCCGGGCTGTTTTGTAGAAATCCCGCTCTTCCCAGCCGACGATAAGCTGGTGGCCGGAAATGCAGAAATTCGTGTAGTAATAGCTTTTCGGGAGTTTCGGCAGCCGGAATGCAATCTTTGCGCCGTCTGCAAGCAGCGGGTAGCCGTCAAGTGCGCCGCTGAAATATGAGGTGCCGTCAGCAAAAATCGTGCATATCCATCCGTCAGCCATAATGCTGTAGGCATGGGACGCGGCATCTTCGGCCGCCGTGTTAGCGTACACATAGTCGCCGGCGGTTCCCGCATTCCGGAACGTCACCTCGTAAGGAAAATCCGCGGATATCGAAGAGAGAAGCCTTCGCAGGCGTTCCGGCGCATTCGAAAGCGGCTGCACCATGCTTGTCGCCCGGTACATATCCTCAGTGACGTATTCGTAGTTGATTTTGCCCTCTTTTGTAAAAGGCGGCAGCTTTTCCAGAGAAGCAGACGGCTTCCAGCTGATGTAGCGGAAATCAGTCTTTTCCGCATTCGTCGTTTTTACCGACAGGAACCACTTTGAGCCGTCAAAATACGAGCTTGTCACCTCGCCGCCGTCAAGCACGCCCAGATCGCCGTAGGTAACGACCGGATAGAGCATCCGGTTGGCGACAGAAATGCGCACAAGATACGGCCGGCTTGCGTCAGGCTTTGCGCCGCCGTACACGACAGAGGCGTCCTTGTTAAAGAAAGAGCTTTTGTAGAGCGTTATGTAAGGATTTTTTCCGTCGAACACAATATGCTCGGCTGTCGTAGAGCTGAACAGCTGCACATCCTGCAAAATCAGCGGGTCCCGCCCTTTATCTGCGTCAAATACAAGCACGCCAAGCCGGTTCACCAGCACGATGCCCGTACCGTTCCGGTCTGTCACCGCATCGCTGACACGCAGGTTTTCTGTCCACGGGCGCAGAAGCTGCAGCACCGCATTCTGCGGCAAATCGCACTGCGTAAGTCCCCGGGATGTAATGTAATACCACCAGTGATCCGCAGCATGATCCTGAATCTGGATGACCGCTTCCTGAGAGTCAGGCTTTTTCTTGCAGGAGCCGAATGAAAGACAGAGACAGGCCGCAACGCAGCCAAAAAACACCTGTACAGGCAAATTACGACGCTTCATATGTATTTTTATCGGCAGAATTCTGTACATTATTTATAATTCGTAATGCACAATGCGGCATGCGGAGGATGCGCAATGCCGAGGCTGCCACAGCACACAATACCGAGGCCTCCACAATGTGCAATGCGGCATGCGGAGGACGCCGCATTCCCTTACCACTTCAGCTCACTTTCGAAAGACACGCTGTTCGTGTCATTTCCGGCGGCATCGCGGACGACTTTGCCTATAATGACAGCCCGGCGCGCATCCTCGTCGAACGAACCGAGCAACTGCATGGTTTCGCCGAGCATGGCTTCCTTCGCATAATTAATGCGGAAGTCCGTAAATGTCTTTGTGCGGTACGCTTCCGGGAGTGCATCCGCCAGAAACGCGCCGTAACGGGAATTGTTCGTATGCCCGTTACCGTCGATGTCGCTCCAGCGGATTTTCCGCTCGTCAAGAAGCTGCAGGTTTTCCGGCATGGCAATCTTGCCGTATTTCTGGCAGTCATGCTCCTTCTGGATTTCTACCGGCGGGCGCAGCGTAAAGTTTTTCGTCGGAATAATGCGCCGGGCTACCGGGTCTGCAAGAATCCAGCTGCTCAATCCGGAGATAAGCGGAGTTCCATCCTCTGCGGTAAACTCATAGGCGCGCACAAGCTGGAATGCCTCGGGCTTTTCTTCCCATGTGGTGAACGTAAAGCGCTCGTTTTCGCGGGGCATGCGGTGGAAGCGGAATGATGCTCTGGAAACAAGGAATGCAAAGCCATTTTCCTTAAGGAAATCGCGGCTCATCCCCTGCTCTGCGTAATCCTCCACCGCCATATCGGATGTAATCTTCAGAAGTTCGCAGAAACTCAAAGCCTTGTTTCCTGCGCTCTGGCTGAACAGAACCTTGTGCTGGCTGTGAAATGTAATGCCGTCATCATCAAACCAATACTTGTATTCGCTTTCTCTCATGATAAAACTCCCTTTAAAAGTATAGCAGATTCCCGAATCTTTGTGCATACGGAAAATAGCGGCACAAGACGGAAGGCCAGTCGGGCACAGGCACCGCAAGCCTTTTTTCTTTACAACTCTAATTAAGCCATGATATACTAAAGCAATCTTAAAAATGGGTTTTCAATATTGCTTTTTGGGGGCTTTTCTTTTATGAAGCATGTAATTGTCACATCCGTTATAATAGCCATCGTAGCGGTTTTAATCGCAATAAATATTCCCACCCTGATAAAAGCAAGCCAGCCGGACGTAGAAAAAAACAAGCTGACCGCCATGCATATCAACGATACGCTGAATGCAGCCCTCGACCATCCGATAACAGTGGCAAAAGCAATGGCGGCAAACACAATGCTGCTCAAGGCACTGCGGGAAGAAACCGCTGTCAGCAGGGAGACGACGGAGCAGACGCTGAATACCTACCTTTCGTCCATTCAAAAAAACTTCGGCTACACTGCAGCCTTTGTCGTCTCGGACAAAACGCACCGCTACTACACGCCCCAGGGCATCTCGAAAATCGTCAATTCAAAAGATGACCCCTACGACATCTGGTACCAGATGTTCCTGACATCCGGGCGCCCCATTGATTTGGACACCGACAGAGATCAGGTTAATTCCTGGCGCTGGACGATTTTCGTCAATGTGCGCATTACGGACACAGACGGCAGCCTGCTCGGCGTCTGCGGCGTCGGACTTTTTATGGACGAGCTGCAGGACATCATCTTAAAGACGGAGCGCTATTTCAATCTTAAAATCAACATCATCGACGAAGACGGGCTTGTGCAGATTGATTCCGATGGCACGAACATAAAAAACGCCTACATTTCCGAGGCAATCGCCGACAACGCCACCGAAGGCAAGTTTGTCTATACGCCGAAAAGTTACGGCAGGTACCGCATCACCTTCCTGATGGCAAATCTTGAATGGTACGTAGTCGTGCAGCACTTCGCAGACACCGGCTACCGGATCAGCATCATTTTTGTGCTAACAGCGCTGTACCTGCTGCTGGCAGTGCTTGTAATCCTAATTATCAAAAAGGCAAAATCCGCAAAGCTCAAGCCCTACGAAAAAGACCAGAACACCAAGGACACGCTGACAGGGCTTCCCAACAGAAACTACCTGAAGGCGGCCTTTGGCGAGCTTGGCGTATTCAACACCACCCGCTACAAGTCCCTGATTATGTTCGACATAGACCGCTTTAAAGTCATCAATGACATACGAAACGGGGACGCCATCCTGCTCGGCATTGTCGAGCTTGCGACAGAGGCAATCGGCGAACAGGGGCTTATGTTCCGGTGGTCAGGAGATGAATTCGTCGCATTCCTCGAAATGACGGCAGAAGAGGCGGAAGTCATCTTTACGGGATTCTGCAAGACAGTCAAAGACCAGCTGGACGTAACAGTCTCTGCAGGCATCACCCCCATCAACCTTGCAGAAAGCATAAAGACAAATTATCACCGTGCAGTACAGCTCTGCTATGCAGTAAAAGAAGCTGGCGGTAACGGAGTACGGAGAAAACTATGATAAAATCAAAAAAGTCCCCGTACTCCCTAAAGCTAAAGGCCAGGCTTGGCATCTCCAGCCTTGTCGGCCTTACATTTTTTCTTACCACCGGCATTTCGACGTTCCAGCAGTCGCTGCACATGGAAAGCGACCTTGAACAGACATCATCCCTTATCGCAAATGAAAAACTCGGCGAGCTGAACACGCTTTTCAGCGCAGTGGAAAGCTCTGTCCTATTCTCAAAAAACTACATCTTAAAAACGCTGGACGAAGAGCGCATCCTGCACGACGCCGAATACGAGCAGCAGTATCTGACCGCGCTTTCCGAGCAGATGACGTCGTTTCCGGCGCTTCCAAAGAGCGTTGTCTCCCTGTATTTCCGCATGGAGATTGAACGATTCGGAAGCACGCGGGGCATTTTTTTAAGCGGCAGCCCCAAAAACGGCTTTATCACGGTAAAAAACACGGATCTGCACAACTATTCGCCGACAGATACGGAACATGTCGGCTGGTACTACATGCCCATCTGGAAAAAGCTTCCGGTCTGGATAAATCCTTACCTGAACAAAAACCTGAACATCTATATGATTTCGTATGTCGTTCCGCTTTTTAAGAACGACCGGCTGCTCGGCGTCGTGGGAACCGACATCAACCTTGCTTCCGTCAAGGACATTGTGAACACACTGCCGGCAACAAGCGCACTTGGGCTGATTATCGGGGAATCGGGAAACCTATTGTACGCCAACAAGACGTCCGAAAAGGTAAGCACCGTCGAGATGACGGCAAACACAAGCAGCCTTATAGACAAGTTCATGAACGGCAAGGAAAAATCCCTGCAGAGCTTTACCTGGAACAGAACCGAGCACATGGGCGTCATGAGGAAGCTTAACAACGGCATGTCGCTCGTCGTAGCCATTCCCCGCGCAAAGATTAATCAGCAGCGAATTCATCAGCAGATTTCGCTGCTTTTAGTCCTTGCCTTTGTCACTATCCTGACCTGGCTTTCGGTAACCTACGCGGTCGAGCGGATTGTAAACCCCATCCTGCAGATGAGTGACGCAACCTTTAAGCTTGCCCGCGGAGAGCTTAACGTGCCGATTCCGTATGAGTCCAAAAACGAGCTGGGGCAGCTTGCCCACAACCTGCGCAAAATGGACCAGCAGATGGGCGAATACATCGCGTACATCCGCGAGCAGGCCGAAAAAGAGCGCACCGAAAAAGAAGCGGCGCTCGCAGAAAGCAAGAGCAAGAGCGACTTCCTTGCAAGCCTGTACATTTCGATGCACGACATCAACCTTACGGACAACACGTTTGAGGAAGTACAGGCGCGCAGGGACATTGGGGACGCCGTACACAACGCTGTCGGAAACGCAAACGAAGTGCTCCAGCAGGTAATGCTTAAAACAGCCTCGCAAAGCTCCTGGAAAGACATCCTGAAGTTCGTAAACCTGCGGACGCTGAACGACCGCATGGGCGACAAAATCACCATCGCCCAGGAATTCTTAGGTGCAGGCGGCAAATGGTGCCGCGGTCGTTTTATAACCATGACGCGCAGAGAAGACGGTTCGCTACATCACGTACTGTGGGCTGTTGAATACATTGACGAAGAGCGCAAGGCTCGGGAACGCCTGGAAGCAGAAGCCGAGCAGGTAAAGGCAGAAAGCAATGCAAAAAGCGAGTTCCTTGCCAGCATGTACCTGTCGCTGCACGAAATTGACCTGAACACCGACACGTTCTTCGAAATTACGAGCAGGGCGGATATCGCAAAGCACATCGGACCAGCAATGACAAATGCGCGGGCGACAGTCCATCGCGTCATGCAGGAGCGCGTACAGAATCAGGGGCAGGCGCGCAAAGACTTTATGGAGTTCATCAACTTCGACACGCTCGAAGAACGCCTAAAAAGCAGAATCACCATCGCGCACGAGTTTTACAGCATTATGGGCTACTGGTGCCGCGCCCGCTTTATCGCAATGGACAGAAATCCGGACGGCACGCTGCATCATGTGCTGTGGGCAGTAGAAAACATCAATGAAGAACGCGCCGAACGCGAACGGCTGCAGGGTGAGGTTGCAAAGAGCATCGCAGCCTCGCAGGCAAAGAGCGCATTCCTTGCAAACATGAGCCACGAAATCCGCACCCCAATCAACGCGGTGCTTGGCATGGACGAGATGATTCTCCGCGAAAGCGACAACAAGGAAATCCTGAGTTACGCCGCAAACATAAAATCCGCGGGTACGAGCCTGCTTGCAATCATCAATGACATTCTGGATTTCTCCAAGATTGAAGCCGGCAAGATGGAGCTGCTGCCAGAAAATTACGACATCTCTTCCCTCATAGTCGATTTAGTCAACATGATTGACGAGCGTTCAAAGAAAAAAGGCCTGGAATTCATTCTTAAAAGCGATGAAGGACTGCCGAAAACGCTGCACGGCGACAGCGTCCGCCTTAAGCAGTGCATTTTGAACCTGCTGACAAATGCCGTCAAATACACGCAGGCTGGCAGCATCACCTTTACGGTCGGCTACAAAAAGCTGGACAAAAACCTTATCGCCCTTGAAGTTTCGGTCACCGACACGGGAATCGGCATAAAGGAACAGGACATGGAGCGGCTGTTTTCTCCCTTCGAGCGCATCGAGGAAGGCAAGAACAAGACCATCGAAGGCACCGGACTCGGCATGAGCATCGTTAAGAAAATCCTTGCGATGATGGACACCCGGCTGGAAGTAGAAAGCACCTACGGCAAAGGTTCCAATTTCCACTTTACCGTAAAACAGCCGGTCATAGACTGGACGCCTGTCGGAAACATCACGCAGACATCAAAGCAAATCAGCCTCCAGCTGCAGAAATACAAGGAAAAGCTTATCGCGCCAAAAGCCCGCATACTGTTCGTGGATGACACCGACATGAACCTGGAAGTAGTCAAAGGCCTGCTTAAAAAGACACGCATTACGATAGACACAGTCTTAAGCGGAAAAGAAGCCCTCGAAAAAGTCCGCCAGCACACCTATGACATGCTGTTCATTGACCACCGCATGCCTGAAATGGACGGCATACAGACGCTGCACGCCATGAAAAAGCTTACCGACAACAAGAGCGCAGGTAAGCCCTGCATCGCGCTGACAGCAAACGCCATCAGCGGGGTGCGGCAGATGTACCTGAACGAAGGCTTTACCGACTACCTTTCAAAGCCTGTTAACCCGGAAAAGCTTGAGGCGCTCATCATAAAATACCTGCCGGAAGACTATCTGGAAGCAGCTAGCGAAGAGATTTCGGAAGAAGCGGCGGAAGGCGCGTCTCTTTCCGGGGATACAAGCGAGATTGTCGAAAAGCTGCGTGCCATCGAAGGCATAGACGCAGACGCGGCTCTTGCAAACTGCGGCTCGGAATCCCTGCTGGAAGACATGGTGACAAGGTTCCGCAACGGCATTGACGAAAAGGCGGCAGAGCTTGAGAACCTGTTTGACAGCGAAGACATCCGCAACTACGGCATAAAAGTGCATGCACTTAAAAGCACGTCCCGGCTTATCGGCGCCCTGGAGCTTTCAAAAGAAGCGGAGTTCCTTGAGCACTGCGCCGATGAAAAAAACTGGGACGAAATAAAAGCACGCCACGCCACGCTTCTGGAGCATTTTACAAACTTTAAGCAAAAGCTTGCGCCTGTTACGGAAGCGGAAACTGCCGCTGACAGCGCGGAAAAACCGCTGATTCCAGAAAACACGTTCAAGGCGCTGGCAGAAAAGCTCTTTAAGAGCGCAAGCGACTTCAACATAGACGGCGCAGATGAAGCCATCGCCGAACTGTCCGCGTACCGTATGCCGGACGCACTCAAAGACACATTCGAAAAAATGCGCACCTGCGTCCAGAATGTTGATTATTCAGGGCTGAAAAAATTGATAAAGGAGAAACACATCATTGAATAGGAGAGAGAAAAAATGAACGCAAAAGAAGTGTACGTATATGCCGAATTTCAGAATGCAGACATTCAGCAGCTTGAGGAGCAGCTGAGGGATTTTGGATACTATGTGCGCAGTATCTCAAACTATGAATCCGCCCAGATGGCTGTCGAAGAAGAAAAGTCCCATGTCATCATCATTCTGACAGCGCATACAGAGCTGCAGCAGCTCATAACATGGTCAGAGCAGGCACAGCTTGTGAATGCGCACCTGTACTTCGTGGGAAACCTGGACGAACTGTACCCGGAAAAGCCGTCCGGCTTTACAAAGATGCCCGGCGTATACTTTTCAGGACTGCCGCTGGACATTCAGTTTCTTACCGAAGCGATTGAATACAACCGCCGTGACGAAAAACGCATTCTGGTGGTAGATGATGAGCCTATTATGCTCAGAAGCGCAAAAGTCTGGCTCGGAGATGATTTTGACGTGGCGCTGGTAAACTCGGGCGAAACTGCCATCAGCTATCTGAACGTGCACCCCGTTGATCTTGTGCTGCTTGACCACCGCATGCCGGGCTTAAGCGGGCCTGATGTCCTAAAAGTACTCCGCAGAAACGAACAGACAAAGAACATTCCGGTAATTTTCCTTACGGCAAGGAACGACAAGGAAAGCATCGTTCAGGTAATGGCGCTTAAGCCAAACGGATATATCTTAAAAAGCATGTCACCGGAAGAAATCAAAGAAAGTGTCGTGGATTTTTTCAAGAACAGAATCATCACAAGCGGCGTAGATTCGTTATAGCCTGTAAGCAAAACGCTGCGCAGACAAAAAAGGCGCCCTTCACGTTGCGTGGAGAGCGCCTCTTTTTTGGTACCATGCTACTTTTTAAGTGCCATACCGGTTTTTATAAAGCGGAAAAGCCGCAGCGCGCCGTCATAATACGCTTCTTTTGCTTGAGAAAGCGCCTCCTCCAGCGTGATTGTGTCGACAACGGTGGGAAGCATTGAGCAGATGCCGTGCTCAAAAATCTGAGCGGCGCCCTCGCCCATGCTGCCAACCAGCGCAACTGCCGGCACCCCGGCTTTTTTGCAGCGGTCGCCGACTCCCTGCACGACCTTACCGAAGCATGACTGCCAGTCGGTGCGCCCTTCTCCGGTAATCACCAGATCCACGCCCTCAAGCCGGCGGTCAAAATCGGTCAAATCAAGTACAGTCTCGATTCCCCGCTTAAGCTGCGCTTTCAGGAACACAAGCAGCGCCGCCCCAAGACCGCCGGCAGCGCCGCTACCAGCAATGTCGTCCGGATTTATGCCGAACGTGCGGATTATAACATCCCGGTAATTCTGCATGCCTTTTTCCAGCCGCGCCTGTATCTCCGCCGTCGCCCCTTTCTGCCTGCCGAAGGTGTATGTCGCACCATCCGGACCGCACAGGGGATTTGTCACATCGCACATAACGGTAAACTGCGCATTTTTTACGCGCGCGTCCAGTCCCGTTACATCGATGTCCGAAATCAGCTCCAGGTCAGCGCCAGTACCGGAAAGCTCGCTGCCGTCCTTATCCAAAAAGCGTACGCCAAGAGCGCGCATGCAGCCAATACCGCCGTCGTTCGTCGCGGAGCCGCCGATTGCAATAGAAATGGCAGTAAAGCCTTTGTCGAGCGCATCCCGTATCAGCTCGCCGGTTCCGTAGGTCGTGGTATGGAGAGGATTGCGCTTTTCAGGCGGAACCATCGGTAGCCCGGAAGCTACTGCCATCTCCATGACCGCGGCCCTCGCTCCGGAGCTGTCAGTACCCAAATCGCCGTAAAAAGCCGTCACGTTTTCCATGAGCGGGCCATGCACGGCGACAGACACCAGTGAGCCGTTACGTGCGGCGATGACGGCATCTGTCGTCCCTTCGCCGCCGTCGGCAACAGGAATGCTGTCACAGACGACAGCCGTTTCGCCAAAGACCGTCTTTGCGGCTTTTTCTAGCATTTCGGCACTTTCCGCGCTGGTAATCGTGCCTTTAAATGAATCGGAAGCAAATAAAAGTTTCATGTCCTTACTACCTGTTCCCGCCGATTAATGCAGGAAAATCGACAGTATAAAGATTTCTACCATTGCCGCAACCCCAAGCACCAGCGTAGCGACCGTCTGCGTCTTGTAGCCGCGGTCCGGAGACATGGCACCAAAGTTCGTGACAACCCAGAAGTAGCTGTCGTTTGCATGAGACACCGTCATGGCACCGGCTCCGATAGCCATACATGCAAGCACCATACGCACCGGAGAGCCGAGTCCCAGCACCGGAAGCAGCGGAGCTACAATGCCGGCTGTCGTCGTAAGCGCGACCGTAGAAGAACCTTGCGCTGACTTTAAGATTGCTGCCAGCAGGAACGGGAAGAAGATTCCCATCGCGCTGAGTACGGTCGCATGGTCTTTAATGTATGTAACCATGTCGCTTGAAGCAATCACCTTGCCCAGCACGCCGCCAGCCGCCGTAACAAACAGAATCGGGCCGACAGTCTTAAGCGTATCGTTGGTCAGCTCGTAGAATTTGTCGATTTTGCCGCTCGTTTTCAGCTGCAGGATTGCAAAGAGCGTACCTACAGCAAGCGCAACAATCGGAGTACCCAGGAACGTAAACAGATTAGCCAGTCCCCCGCTCATCTTTGCCATCGCGACAATCGAAGAGGCGGCCATAAGGATGATAGGCACGATAATCGGAGCCAGTGCATTGCATCCGTTGGGAAGCTTACCGTACGCTGCCACCAGCTCCTCGTAGCTCTTCGTTACAAGACCGGCATCCGCCTCATCATCTGCTTTTACCTTCTTACCGATGTAGTTTGCATACAAAACGCCGGCAATAAGCGGGAAGATTGAACAAACCACACCGAGCGCGATAACCATCAGCAGGTTGTTACCAATACCAAGCGTTGCAGCGGCGGCAATAGGTCCCGGCGTCGGCGGAATAAAGCAGTGGGCGATAAAAAGACCGCTGGAAAGACCAACGGTCATTGCTACAGAAGAAACTCCGGTACGATTCACCAGCGCTTTGCGGATTGGATTCAGAATGACAAAGCCTGAATCACAGAAAACCGGGATAGAAACTACCCAGCCCATAAGCTCGATTGCCAGAACAGGGCGTTTTCTGCCGACAAGCTTAATCACCAGATCTGCCAGCTTGAGCGCGGCACCTGTCGCCTCAAGAATGCTGCCGATAAGCGCACCCAGAATAATCACGATGCCGATACTGGAGAACGTCCCCGAAAATCCCGCGCCAATAACACTTGCGATGCCGGAAATTTTCTTTCCGTCAACAGTGCGGTCAGTAATCGGAATACCGGCGACCAGTCCAAGCAGCAGCGATATTGTCATAATCGCAATAAACGGATGGATTTTGAATTTCGATATGGCGACAATCATAAGCGCTATCGCCAAAACAAAGACAAGAATTAATGATAATCCTGTCATAAAACCTCCTTATACTCTGCAAGCAGAGCATGCGGGCGCAACAGCAGCACCCACTTTTTAGTATATATTCATGATACGGCCAAAAAGTGAAACGTGCTACAAAAAAATAGCCGGCTGCACTTTGCCCGACTGAAGGCTTGTCCCAAACTTGCCTTGCTAATGCGCCGTCCATGGCGCTATACTTTTCTTATGAGAAAATTCCAAGTAGTCAGTCCATACGAGCCGAGCGGCGATCAGCCGCAGGCGATTGCAAAGCTTGCCGACGGCTTTTTGCGCGGCGACAAGTATCAGACCCTCAAAGGTGTAACCGGAAGCGGTAAGACCTACACGATGGCAAAAATCATCGAGGCTGTACAGCGGCCGACGCTGATTATCAGCCACAACAAAACGCTTTCCGCCCAGCTCTACCGGGAGTTCAAGGATTTTTTTCCGAACAACGCCGTCGAGTATTTTGTAAGCTACTATGACTACTACCAGCCGGAAGCCTATGTGCCGGCGCGGGATTTGTACATCGAAAAAGATGCCGCAATCAACAAAGAAATCGACCAGATGAAGATGGCTGCCACCTACAGCCTGATGGAGCGCCGGGACGTCATCGTCATCGCCACTGTCAGCTGCATTTACGGCCTCGGCATGCCGGAATTATACAAGAGCATGCGTGTTCATATCGAAAAAGGCAGTATGCTCGACACACACAAGCTTGCACTGGAGCTTGCACAGATTCAGTACAGCAGAAATGACATGATTTTAGAGCGCGGCACATTCCGAATCCGCGGCGACATCATCGAAATCTATCCGCCGTACATGGAATTTGACGAAGCCTACCGCATCGAGCTTGATTTTGACGAAGTTTCCCGTATCCGACGCTTCAATGTGATTTCCGGAAAGACGACCGAAGAGCTTGACGAGACGGTCATCTACCCGGCAAAAAACTTCGTCGTGCCGCCGGAACAGCTTACCACCGCAACAGAACGCATACAGGCAGAAATGGAAGAACGCGTCGAAACGCTGCTCGCTCAGGGGAAGCTGCTGGAAGCAGAGCGCCTAAAAACCCGCGTCACCTACGACATCGAAATGATGAAAGAAATGGGCTACTGCTCCGGAATCGAAAACTATTCTGCGCCCATCGCCGGACGGGCAAGCGGCGAGCCGCCTGCAACGCTGCTGCATTATTTTCCCGATGATTTTCTCTGCATGATAGATGAGGCGCATGTAACCGTGCCGCAGATTGGTGCCATGTACGAAGGCGACAGAAGCCGCAAGCAGAACCTTGTGGACTTCGGCTTCCGGCTGCCAAGCGCGCTGGACAACCGCCCGCTAAAAATCGACGAGTTTACCGCAAAGATGAATCAGGTGATTTACGTGACGGCGACTCCCCGGCCACAGGAAATCAAGCAGAGTACGCAAGTCGTTGAGCAGATAATCCGCCCGACCGGCCTGCTCGACCCGATTATCGACGTGCGCCCCAGCGAAGGGCAGATGGAAGACATTTACCGCGAAGTTAAAGAGCGCATCGACAAGGGCGAGAGAAGCCTGATTCTTACGCTGACAAAAAAAATGGCGGAAGATTTGACGGATTACCTGCTTGGCCTGCACCTGAAAGTAAAGTACATTCACAGCGAGATTGATACGTTCGAGCGCGTGGAAATCCTTAAAAGCCTTCGTACCGGCGAAATAGATGTCTTAATCGGCATCAACCTTCTGCGCGAGGGCATAGACTTACCGGAAGTCAGCTTTATTGCAATTCTGGATGCGGATAAAATCGGCTTTTTACGAAGCGCGACCAGCCTTATTCAGATTATAGGCCGCGCCGCCCGTAACGAAAACGGCCATGTCGTCATGTATGCCGACAATATGAGCGATGCGATTAAGGAAGCCGTCGGAGAGACGCGGCGGCGCCGTGAAATTCAGCAGAAATATAACGAGGAACACGGCATTACCCCGCATACGGTTTCCAAGGCGGTGCAGGACATTCTTATCCGCCAGCAAAAAGATGCGGAAGAAAACGAAGCGCTCCAGCTGGAAGTGCTTAAAAAGACCGCAAATCTGTTCGACGCAAAACAGCGCAAAAAGCTGGTCGCTGCCCTGATGAAAGAAATGTCCGACTGCGCCGACCGGCTTGAATACGAACAGGCCGCGGCAATCCGCGACCAGATACAGGAGATTGAGCGTATGTACGGTAAGGCCCGCTAGCTCCCGCCTCCCCCGTTCCGCTACATGCGCTAAACGCCCGAGACCGTCATGTTCTTTACCGTATAGCCGGTTGCGCTAATTGCCTTCCGGACGGCATCCTCGTCAAGCGCCTCGACGCTTTTTATTTCGCTTCTCCCCTTTTTGTACGAGGACTTCACTTTCTTTACGGCGAACGTGTTTCGGATAACGTCGTTTATGTGGGACTCGCACATAGAACACGCCATGCCGTCAATTTCCAGTATTGTCGTAATCATTCATTACCTCAAAAAAATCACTAGCTCAAAAAAAAGCCCCGGCACATGAAAAATGCTTCAGCACCGGGGTTTCCATTACTTACTCATGACGGCAGGCCGCACAATGCGCGCAGTTACCGCCACAGGATGATCGGCCGCGTTTTTTATCTTTTACAAGCTTTCTGCAAATAGCAGCGACAACCGCTGCCAGCACAACACCAACAAGCATCGTTCCCATGTTACTTTCCTTCGCCGACAGACAGCGTTGTAGCTTCCTCGTACTTCTTTACAAACAGCATGTATACCATGCAGACAAGGACTGCTGCAGCAAAGATGACGCCGATTACATTTGCGCTGCCAGTACACAGCTTACCGAATTGGTTAATCATAAGCGCGACAACATATGCAAATCCACACTGATAGCCAATTGCAAACCATGTCCACTTTGCGTTGTTCATCTCACGCTTGATTGCGCCGATTGCTGCAAAACAGGGTGCACAGAGCAGGTTGAATACCAGGAATGAGAAGCCGGCGACCGAAGTAAAGGCCTGAGCCATTGCCTGGTAAGCTGAAAGTTCTCCGCTTCCGTACAAGATGCCCATTGTACCGACGATGTTTTCCTTTGCGACAAGACCAGTGATTGAAGCCACGGCTGCCTGCCAGTTTCCCCAGCCCAAAGGAGCAAAAATCCATGCGATGCAGCTTCCGATTTTTGCAAGGATAGAAGAATCAAGCTGATCTTCTGAAAGCATTCCAAAGCCTTCTTCTGTCCAGCCGAAGAAGCTGGTGAACCAGACTATGATTGTTGAAAGGAGGATGATTGTTCCAGCCTTTTTGATGAATGACCAGCCACGCTCCCACATTGAGCGAAGTACGTTTCCGCAGGTCGGAAGGTGATAAGCCGGAAGTTCCATAACGAACGGAGCCGGATTTCCAGCGAACATCTTTGTCTTTTTAAGCATTACGCCTGAGACGATGATTGCGGCCATACCGATGAAGTAAGCGCTTGTAGCAACCCAGGCAGCTCCGCCAAAGATTGCGCCTGCAACCATTGCGATGAAAGGAACTTTTGCACCGCACGGAATGAACGTTGTCGTCATAATAGTCATGCGGCGGTCGCGCTCGTTTTCGATTGTGCGGCTTGCCATGATTCCAGGAACGCCACAGCCGGTTCCGACCAGCATCGGGATGAATGACTTTCCGGAAAGTCCGAATTTGCGGAAGATGCGGTCAAGGACAAATGCGATGCGCGCCATATAGCCGCAGGCTTCCAGGAAGGCAAGCAGCAGGAAAAGCACCAGCATCTGCGGAACAAAGCCGAGAACAGCACCAACGCCGGCGACAATACCGTCCAGGATAAGCCCGGAAAGCCATTCGGCAGTGCCAAGCTTTTCAAGCAAAGCGCCGATAACAGCCGGAACGCCCGGAACCCAGATGCCGTAGTCAGCAGCAGAGGGGCCTTCGTCACCATATTTTTCTGCCAGAGCGGCAGCTTCTTTTGCCATCTCTTCGGTAATTTCAATCGGCTCAGACTGTTCAAGCGTCTCCTCATCAATGACGATATATGACGTCTCACCAGCCTCAACTGCCTCAAGAATTGCAGCGGTATCACCGTATTCTTCCGCAGCTTCTTCATAAGCCGTGTTTCCAATGCCGAACAGGTGCCAGCCGTCACCGAACAGTCCGTCGTTAGCCCAGTCTGTTGCAGCCGCACCAATGCCCACCATCGAAATCCAGTAGACAAGGAACATGACTGCAGCAAAAATCGGAAGTCCGAGCCAGCGGTTCGTTACGATGCGGTCGATTTTGTCAGATTTTGAAAGAGAACCGGCACCGGCTTTCTTGTATGATGATTTGAGGATACTTGCGATGTAGATATAGCGCTCATTCGTGATGATGCTTTCTGCGTCGTCATCCAGCTCTTTTTCGGCACCCCTAATATCGTTTTCAATATGCTCAAGCGTTGATTTTTCAATATTGAGGGAAGCAAGGACTTTGTCATCACGCTCAAACACCTTGATTGCATACCAGCGCTGCTGCTCTTCCGGCAGGTTGTGCACGACAGCTTCCTCGATATGAGCAATCGCGTGCTCAACGGGACCTGCAAACGTATGCTGAGGTACCGTTTTTGTATTGGAGGCAGCCTTAATCGCTTCTTCAGCGGCTTCCATAACGCCATCGCCTTTAAGTGCAGAAATCTCCACGATTTTGCAGCCAATCTGGCGGGAAAGCTCTTCGGTGTTGATTTTGTCACCGGCTTTTTTTACCAGATCCATCATGTTAAGGGCGATAACAACCGGAATGCCAAGCTCGACAAGCTGTGTCGTCAAGTACAGGTTGCGTTCAAGGTTTGTTGCATCAACAATGTTGAGGATTGCGTCCGGGCGTTCGCCGACGAGATAATTACGGGCGACAACCTCTTCAAGTGTATATGGAGAAAGAGAATAAATACCAGGCAAGTCAGTAATGACAACGCCTTCGTGTTTCTTTAGCTTACCTTCTTTTTTTTCGACCGTTACTCCCGGCCAGTTTCCGACAAATTGATTTGAACCGGTCAGCGCATTAAACAGCGTTGTTTTTCCGGCATTCGGGTTTCCCGCAAGCGCAATTCTTACATCCATTTTTTTTACTCCACTTCAATCATTTCTGCATCTGCCTTACGCAGTGAAAGTTCGTAGTTTCTGACCGTTACTTCAACAGGGTCGCCCAGAGGCGCAACCTTACGGACAAATACTTCCACACCTTTTGTAACTCCCATGTCCATAATGCGGCGTTTAACTGCACCTTCTCCATGGAGCTTTACAACTTTTACGGTGTCACCAACTTTTGCTTCACGCAACGTCTTCATGACAATACCTCCAAAATAAAAACCAGCTTTAGACCATTACTTTCCGTGCCATTTCTTCACTGATAGCAATGCGGGATTCTTTTACTTTTACGATTATGTTTCCACAAAGCGAATTCACAATGGTAACAGTTCCCCCGACAGTGAATCCGAGATTTTCAAGATGGCGTTTAACTTCTTCGGAACCGCCTACCTTTTTGATGACCTGCTCTTCGCCAGTCTCTGCAAAATTTAAAGGAAACATTGCATACCCCTTTTAATCATTAGCAATATATAACATTCTATAGCCAGTTGCAAGTAGGGTTTGTATTTGCAAACCATACTTGTATCATGATGACAAACCGTATCCGCACCATAGAGGGACAGAAAAAAAATACCCGCACGACAGGTGCGGGCTTGTTCACGGAAGAACCGTTGGATTACAGCGGCAGGTTTCCGTGTTTGCGGCAAAGTACGTCAGCGTTGGTTTTGCCTTCCAGCACTGAAAGTGACTGTACAAGGCGCGCTCTTGTTTCTTCAGGATTGATTACGGCACTGATGTAATCGCGCTGAGCGGCGATAGTAGGTGTCATAAAGGTATCCTTGTATTCCTGCGCCTTCTGCGCCTTTACGTTCGGATCTGCTTCCTTCGCGTACAGAATGCCGATAGCGCCTTCTGCGCCCATAACGGCAATTTCTGCTTTCGGCCATGCATAGACAAAGTCAGCGCCCAGGTGCTTAGAACACATAGCGATGTATGCGCCGCCATATGCCTTGCGGATAATCACCGTAATCTTCGGTACGCTTGCTTCGCTGTACGCATAGATGACTTTTGCGCCGTGGCGGATAATGCCTTTCTGCTCTTCCTGCGGGCCGGGAATAAAGCCGGGAACGTCAACAAAGGTGACAATCGGAAGTCCGTAGCAGTCGCAGTAACGGACAAAGCGTGCAATCTTGTCGGAAGCGTCGCAGTTCAAAACGCCGCCCAGTGAACCCGGGTTATTTGCGATGACGCCGACGGACTTTCCTTCAATCTTTGCAAAACCGACGACAGCATTTGCAGAGAATTCCTGCATGACTTCAAAGAAGCTTTCGTCGTCAACAACGCAGTCGATTACCTCGCGGACGTCATAGCCCTGGTGGCTGTTTTCAGGCAGAATTTCGGTGATTTTCTTTGCCTTTTTCTTTGCGTCGAATTTGCATTTTTTGTCATCAGCGCAGCTCTGCTCGCCTGCGTAGTGCGGAATATAGTCCAGAAGACGGCGCACTTTTTCGTAGCAGTCTTTTTCTGTTTCGCAGCGGTAATGAGCAACACCAGATTTCTGGCTGTGGATAGAAGCCCCGCCGAGATCATCGTCGCTGATGTCCATGAACATAACGGACTTAACGACTTTCGGTCCGGTAATGTACATGTGGCTGATTTTATCCACCGTAAAGATAAAGTCGGTCAGTCCCGGAGAGTATACAGCACCGCCAGCGCAGGGGCCTGCGATAATGCTGATCTGGGGAATCACGCCGGAAGCGCGCACGTTCTGATAAAACAGGTCACCGTAACCGCAGAGTGCGTCAACGCCTTCCTGAATGCGGGCTCCGCCCGAATCGTTAATGCCGATAACGGGGCATTTTACTTCAATAGCCTTTTTGATCAATTCAGCAATCTTCTGACCGTGAACTTTTCCCAAAGAACCGCCCTGTACGGTAAAATCCTGTGCATATACGGCAACTTTTTTTCCGTTGATTGTACCGAAACCAGTAATAACGCCGTCGTAAGGAATGTCTTTTTTGTCCATACCGAAACTGGTGCACTGATGGCGGGCAGCTGCGTAGATTTCCATAAAGCTGTCTTTGTCGCACAATGCATTAATGCGTTCAATTGCGTGCAGCTTGCCTTTAGCGTGCTGTTTTTCCAGATTGTACTCGTATGCCATATAAAACCTCACCTCATGTAAGATTGTAGCAGTGTAGCGATGACAGGGATTGCTGTCAATATGACAAAATATGTTATTTTGTCATAAACGCGGCAGCCGCGCTGTTGTTGTAGGTTTCTACCATTGTTCTGGCACCGGAAAGCAATTCTGCGTCGGTAGGAAGCCAGCTGTATGATGAGCGAAGCGAAGCAACAGCCTCAGCAACATCGCCGCCAGAGGTTTCAAGAGAAGCTGCATAGTCTTGGCGGAACTGCTTTACTCTGACGCTTTTTTGCGACGAAGAGCTTTCGATTCCTGTTACCAGCCAGCGTTTTCCCTTCCATGTCAGCGTAACCACATCGGTTACTTCATCTATAAAAATCTGCTCTGAACTGTCGGTGTGCACCAGGTTGTAGCGAACCGTATGCTCTGCAGAATCTCCCTTTTTAAGCACTCTGCCAGCTTCTTCTGTAAGCGGCACGTTCTTATCAAGGCGCCGGGGATAGTCAAAACTTGCATCTGCAGCCTCTCCGTCCAGGGTAAACTGTGTAAGGCCGTATATCCAGAAATTGCTCGTATTCTTAAAGAAAAGCCATTCAGCAGGACTTACCGTTCCGTTCTGCTGATCCATTGCCAGCCGCTGCTTATTTGTAACATACACTCCGCTGACAATCGTCATCAGGTTTGTAAGGCCGGAAGACACTTCCTTTACAACCGTTACATCAGTTTTATGAATGCCGGTATACAAAGTCTCAACCGTCTGCGCGGACGTAAGTCCTATTGAAGTTGCAAGCGTTTCATTTTCCTGCACAAAGGAGGCGGCGCCCCACGCAACTGCTGCTGCCGCACATACTCCGGCTATCAGCTGCGTCCGGTTTCTGCGCAGAAACCGGCGGCGCTTAATTTTTCCCGCCTGCCGCAAAAGCCATGCACGGCGCATCTCGGCAAAATCCGGCGACTCTTCCGCTTCGCGCCCCTGGACAAAGCCTGCAAGCGCCTCCAGGACATCGCCGTTTTCAAATGCATCCAGTGCCATAGTGCGCTGCGCCTGTATCTCAGCCTGCTTTTTTGCAAGCGAGCGCTTTTCACCAGGTAAAATACGAAGGTCAGCCTGCATGCTAAGGCAGGCATTTACTGCAAGCGCAGTCTTCCGGGAAATATGCTGAACAGCCAGCTCCAGCGGAACAAAATTGCAGTCAAACATATCCGCCTGGCGCAGCGTGCTGTCAGTGGCAGAAAACGCATCGGTGCCGGAAAGCGCACGGTACACAATTGCCGCACGAGTAAAAGCCAGCGCAGAAACAGAGGTAAGCCCTTTATGAAGGTATGCGCCCTGCACCACCGCATAAGCGCTTTCGCCGTGATTTTTCGCAGCCTGCTCAAACAGGGCTGCCGGCAGGAAAAGCACGCGGCTCTCCCCGTCCCGCTCATCGACAATAATGCCGCCGGCGCCCACAGGGGTAAGCTCCACCGCCTGACTAATCGCAGCGGTAAGCGCCATGCACACCGTCCGAGAAGCACGACAGGCTGCTTCCACCCCGGAATCCAGCAGCGTAAGCAGGGTAGCTCCAGAAAAATGCCCGCTATAGCAGACAATGCCGTCAGCCTCTGACTCTCCAAGCCGTTCCGGCCCCTCAAAAGACCAGTCCTCAAAAGAAACCTGACCGTCCGCGCGCACCACGGCGACCATTCCGTTTTCTTTTTGCATTCTGATTTTTCCAAATGCAGCGGCACGCAATCCGCTGTCCAGACGCAGCGTATTATTTGAGCTGTCTATAGTTACAATATTCTTTTCTGCCATATAGTGAATGTATGCAATTTAAACTAAAGAGTAAAGGGATTTTTCCGTGCGTATGTTTCAGAGGCGCTGCAAGTGCGTGCGTATGTTTCAGAGGCGCTGCAAGTGCGTGCGGGGGAAGAGCGGGAAAAGCCGGACATAAAAAGAGCTTAACCCGATTCTTTTCGCAGCCGATACAGTAAGCATGAAAACGAAACTTTTAACTCTCGCTTTTATCTTCGCGTTCAGCTGCGCGTCCTTTGCGTCCGTGTACAAGGCAAATGTACATGCGTCTTATTATGCAGAAAAATTCAATGGCAGACCCACTGCAAGCGGCGAAATCTTCAATATGAATGATTACACCTGCGCCCACAAAACGCTGCCTTTTGGTACCGTGCTGCGCGTAACAAACCTTGCAAACGGCCGCTCAGTAAACGTGCGCGTCAATGACCGCGGCCCCTTTGTCGCCGGACGGGAAATTGATCTTTCAAAAGCAGCTGCATTCCAGCTGGACATGCTTTCAAGCGGCACGGCAAACGTGCGCCTTGAAATCATAAGCAGCGCAGAACACAGCGCACAGAGTGCGGCAACCGCAAAAGCTGCCGCCAAAGTACAGCAAACCGCTTCGGGCTCATCTGCCTCAGGCGCCCAGGCTTCAGGAGCAGCACCTTTAAAAGAAGCCGCTGCGTGGAACATTCAGGTCGGCTCTTTTACGAACCGTGACTACGCAAACGAGCTTGCACAGTCACTTCTCCGCGAAGGCTTTAAGGATGTGTACTTCCAGAAAACAGACACGCTCACCCGCGTCATCATCAAGAACATACCCGATGCCAAACTGAAAGCTGTTGAAGAAAAGCTTATCACAAACGGACACTCAGGCTATCTGGTTAAGAAAAACAGCTGAGTGCCGCCTGTAAGTACGGTCAGTTACTTCCAGAAGAAGTTCTTTGCAGCCCACGCATAGGTAAGCTGCCAGTTTTCCCAGTCGTGGGCAGCAGGAACTTCAAGCTCTTTGTACGCTACGCCAAGCTCGCCGAGCATCTTGCCGAACTGCTTGCACGGTTCCATGCCGAAATCCCATGAACCATAGGCAATCATGATTTTCGGGTCTTTTAATGCCTTCACCGCCGCCTGATTGTCCTTATTTACCAGACCTTCCACCTGGCAGTAGCCGGGGAAATCAGTATTCGCATAGCTCCAGATTCCGAAGTGACTGAACAGATTTCCGTAATACATCAGGAAATTAGACGTCGTGGCGCCGCCCATCGAAAGCCCCGCATATGCCCTTCCCGAAGCTTCCTTCGAGACATTGTAATGGGACTCAACAAACGGCATGATATATGAAATCTGGTCTTCTGCAATCTTCTTAAAATCCCAGTCCGGCTTACCGGCTCCGCTCACAGCAAATTCCTGATTGTTCATTCCGACGACGACATAATCCACGCCAAGGTTGTCGTTGATATTGCAGACTGCGCCTTCGTTCAGCCAGCGCATTTCCTCGCCGTACATGTCTCCGCCGGTTCCGTGTGAAATATAGAGCACGTTATACGGCTTTGCGCGTTTTGCGTCATAGCCTTTAGGCAGATACACGGCAAGTCCGTGCGTCTTACCGTCAGCTCCAGTGTATCCTGTCGTCAGATACGTACCTTTTGCGCCGGAAGTTTTGGGCAGTTCCAGCGACCGGTCCGCCCAGGTATCTTTGTTGCTGCGTTTTGCATCATAGGGAACGTATACAAGGGATGAAAGATCGCGCACGCCCGTTACGCTGTTGACAGCGGCGGGATTTGCAGGGTCATCAAGGCGGCTGACAGATTTTCCCGTTGAGTCGGTCAGCGTGTAGTTATAGACAAACGCGCCACTTGAAAGCGGTATGCTGCAGCGGAAAAGCCCGTTACCGATGTTTTCGAGCGCGACATCAAGCCGTGTGTCGCCAGAGCCGCCTGCGGGATACAGCCCGGCTTTGTATTCCTGCGGCACATGTCCGAATGCACCGTTAATGGTTCCGGCTTTCTGCTCCTCATACGAATAGAGCTTCATGCAGTCAGAATACAGGGTGACAGAAGCAATATCTTTAAGGCCAAGGTCTGCCGGATGCACGAGAGATGTGTCATATACAAAAACAGCAGTGTACCCTGTCGGAGAGTTTGCATCTGCCACAACCTCGGAGTGAGGACGCACCGCAGCTGCTCTGCTTGTTCCGCACGCAGTTACTGCCAGCAGACTGCAGGCAGCCACGCCCGCAGTAATAATTCCAGATACTTTCATGTAAATACCTCCTTAAGAAAGCAAATCGGTAATAATGTAACCGGTTACATACTCTAAAGGACTAACACGAAATTGTAAAGCATTATTTTTTACGGCGCCGCGTTTTTCAGCCACAGCACCGTAAACGTTGTCTAGACGGTAAACTGATCGACCTGACGGCCAATTTCTCCGATGGACTTTTCCATCAGCACGGAAATCTCAGAAAGCGCATCTCCTGTCGAGGTGATTTCTTCAGCACTTGCGCCCATATCATCCATGCCCTGCTTCATCACGTCAGTGTCTTTCTGCAGAGTGCGCATCTCATCCATAATCATCTGGCTGTCGGCGGTCATTGTCTGAGAGGCCGTCTGAACCTGCTGCGTACTGTCATTCAGGCGGGAAAGGGCGCTGGTAATCTGTACGGAACCGTCCTGCTGCTCGGTCATGGCAGCCTTTATCTGACGCACAACAAAGTCCGTCTCCTGAATCTCGCCAGCAAGATGCGCATAGCCCTGCACCCCTCGCTGAGTCGCCTGAACAACCGTTCCGATTGTCGTCTGAATCCGGTTCAGCTGGTCGCCGATAGTCTTTGACTGGGAAGATGAGGTTTCGCTCAATTTGCGGATTTCATCCGCAACAACAGCAAAGCCCTTTCCGGCTTCGCCCGCGTGAGCCGCCTCAATCGCTGCATTCATCGCAAGCAGGTTCGTCTGACTTGCAATGCTTGCAATTACAGAGTTTGCTTCGTTCAGCAGCTTTGACTGGTTTTCAATCTCAATAATTTCCTGCTGCAGCACATTCTGAGTCTTGGCTCCATCCTCCGCGTCTGCCGCAAGCATCTCAAAGGATGAGGCCATCTTATCTACAGAACGGTTCACTTCGCCGATGTTTCCAATCATCTGCTCTACCGCGCTCGACGCTCCTTCTACAGCCTGAGACTGCGTCTGCACCAGACTTTCAAGTGAATGAATGCTGCGAAGGATTTTATCTACGCTGCCAGCAGTTTTTCCGACACTTGCCGTCTGGCTCTGCAGCGCCTCGCTGAACGCATGTATGCTTGAGCCAATCTGCTCAATCGCCGACATTGCGCCGAGCATCGTCCCCTGCAGTTTTGTTCCGGCAGACGCAAGCGAATTCTTTGAAAGCTTCATGCTGCCGATAATATCCTGCAGTTTTTCAGAAAACACGTTAAAGCTTGCAGCAACATCGCCTATTTCGTTGCGCGAGGTAACATCAATACGCTTTGTCAAATCCGCCTTTCCGTTCGCAATCTGGGCTGCATTCTCGCTGATTGCATTTCTAATCACTTTCAGCGGATGAATGACTTTGCGCGTACCTGCAGCCATGCAGACGGCGACAACGACGGCAAAAATGCCGCAGATTAAGATGATGCCGGAAAGCGTCTTGTAAAAAGCCGCAAAAACGGTTTCTTTCGGACAAAGCGCCACAATCTGATACCCTGTCTTAGCGTTCGTCACCTTTGCGGCAAAGTAGGTAGTGTAGGTGCCACCGGGCACGGAAACAACACCGTGTTCTTCAGATGAACGAAGGAAGTCGACAAGATCCGGAATTGAAAGCTCGGAAATGTTCTTGAAATTAGTCTTCCTGATACCGGTATCGGCAAGAACAGTTCCGTCAGCCTGCACCATCATATAAAACGAGCCTTCCCCCAGATGCAGGCTTTCAAGGATTTCTGTAAGCGTATCGAGAGCCACTTCAATCGACGCATTTCCGATAAAAGCGCCGGTTTCATCATACGCCGAGCGGGTAATGCCCACGACCGTTGCGCCAACCGTAGAAGCAAAGGCATCCGTAATCATAACCCTGCCGTTTCCCCTGCTGGCAGTTTCGTACCAGCCGCGCTTACGGGGATCATACCCGCCGCTCATGGAGCTGTCAAAATTGGTGGCATAGCCGCCCCATTTCGTTCCCAGATAGATTTCCGCAATGTCAGAATCACTCTTTGCAAACAACTTGCAAACTTTTCTGATGGCTGCTTCTGCCGGACTTTTTTCATACCCGAGAATCGGGATTGACCCCGTCTCATTTACAAATGAATGAATGGTATCGTCAGCCGCTTTTACGGCATCGGATTCTGCAAAGACATTTAACGAGGCTTCTTTTGCAGAAAAAAACATCGAAATCGAGTCAGAAAACTCAGAAAGCTCTACCGCCGCATTTCCATAGAAATTTTCAAGGCAGTTCTGTGAAAAAAAGATACTGGTCGTAACGGAAGAAATACCAACAATCGCAAGAATAATCAGAATTACGCACGCAGAAAACTTTGATGAAAGCGAAACCCTATTTTTGTTTGCCATACAGTGTCTCCTGTTCTGTGATACATTTTTACTATTATTAAAGTTCTGTATTTTTACTAATTTCTTCATTTTAATTCAAGAGAATTTCAGAGTATTTTTTATAACATTTTATTATTTTTGAATTTACAGGCTTTTCTTCCCACTTCCCGCCCATCCGCGCACACTCCGCTGCGGTTTTCCGGCCCAGAGCTGCATTTGTCACACCTTGCCCAGCACCGTTCATTTCGCTACACTTTTCACGTTGCCTGCGTAAAGCCGCCGCATGACGAGGCTTTAACGGAGAAGCAAGGTTGAGCCAGGAGCTGCGACACGCTCCCGGGCAAGTACCTCACGGTCCCGCCACTGTATAGTCAGATCGCCGTGCAGACGACAGACAAAAGATTCACGATGCATGGATTCTGTTATGAAAAAACACTCATTCTTTAAAGCCGCCCCGGCGCTTTTGTTTGCGGCGGTCGCCGTACTCATTCCTCAAGTATTGCATGCAAAAAAAGCAGCATCCCTTCCCTACACGTTCATTGATGACCTGGGCCGCACTGTTACCGTGCAGAACACGGACCGCGTAGCCGTCCTGCAGGGAAGCCTCGCCGCACTCTGGCTGCTGGCAGGCGGAAGCATAGACTGCGCAACCAAAGACGCCTTTGCTGAACCGCCGGCACTTACCGAAGAACAGGCGGCCGCACTGAACGAGCAGTGGCATACCCAGGCATTCCGCGCGCATGGAGCCGGGGTATTTTCGGCCGCGGGCATCCAGCAGAATGCAGAAAAAGTCCCCGTTGTCGCAGGCTCAATGATGGCCCCCAACAGCGAGCTTTTGCTTTCGCGCACACCGGACTTCGTCATTCTTTCGGCAAACATAAGCGCGCATAAAAAACTGCTGCCGCTTCTGGAAAACGCTCACATTCCCGCGGCCTGCTTTAATTACGAAACATTCAGCCAGTACCTGCACATTCTGGACGTCTGCACGCACCTGACCGGCCGCAGCGATCTGTACGACAAGCATGGTACGCTGGTAAAAGCCGCCTGCGACAAACAGATTGCGCTGGCGCTTTCCAAACGCCCGAAAAACGCACCGACCGTACTGTTTTTGCGCGCGTTCAGCACCGGCGTACAGGCAAAAGGCAGCAAGGACCTCGCTTCCGGCGACCTTCTGAATGCGCTTGGCACCAGAAACATTGCTGACAGCGGCTCGTTCTCCACCGGCGACCTGAGCCTCGAAGCCATCATCGCCGGCGACCCGGACTTTATTTTTGTCACCACCATGGGCACGAACGAAAAGAAAGCGCTCGAGGCCTTTCAGACAAAGCTTGCAACGCACCCTGCATGGAACGGACTGACGGCTGTTACCAACAACCACTGCATCATTCTCCCCAGAGAGCTGTTCCACTTTAAGCCGCTCGGCGAAAAATGGCTCACCTGCTACCAGATTCTGACCGGCATTCTCTACAGTGAATAAACGCAGCGCGACTGCGTAAAAAATATGGAGGCAAAAAGTGAATACATTACTGTCACTTACTGCAATTATTCTCGTGAGCTTCGGCACATCATTCGAAAGCTCTCGTCAGGCAACAATTGTTGCCGTAGAAAAGGAAGTTCAGGCAGCGTATCCTGAAGCTCATGTTACATCTGCTTATACAAGCACGATGATTCGCAACAAACTCCTAAAGCGCGACGGCACAAAGGTTTTCTCTGTAGAAGAAGCGCTTGCAGACGCTGTCTCAAAAGGCTGCAAGAATGTCATCATTCAGCCCACACACATGATGTACGGTCTGGAATACAACGAAATGAAAGAGCTTGCAGCTCCCTATGAAAGCAAGTTTGAAAAAGTCGTGTACGGCGAGCCGCTCATGGCAACAACAGAAGACATCAGCCTCGTTCTGAAGGCTCTCGCTGACGCAAACCCGCTCGCAAAAAAACAGGCTCTGGTTCTTATGGGCCACGGAACTGAATACTTCTCTAATTTCCTGTACGCCGCAACTGACTACCAGGCAAAGCTTGAAGGCTATCCAAACATCTTCGTTGGCACCGTAGAAGCATTCCCGGCATGCGAAGACGTTATCGCCCTTGTAAAGGCCGCAAAGTACAAGAGTGTCGTACTCACTCCGCTCATGCTCGTCGCAGGCGATCACGCGAACAACGATATGGCAGGCGATGAAGATGACAGCTGGAAGACACAGTTCACAAAAGCCGGCTTTAAGGTCGATACGCTCATCAAAGGCTTAGGCGAATATCCCGAAATCCGCAAGATTTATGTAGAGCACGTGGCAACAGCACTTGCCGCGCTCAAAGGCGAAGAAAAGAAAGACTAAGCCTCTAGGCTTTTATACAGCCCGGTACTGCCAGCGCGAACGATTCAATGCAATGTGATTTTAAGTTCGCTTCGGTTCAGCAGCCGGGCTTTTTTTTATTTCCGCACCAGACTCCGCCCCATGTGCTTGTAATAGATAAAGCACAAAAGGATTCCGAATACCGTTGCGACAGGGGCCGCAAGTCCTACACCCGTTAAGCTGGCATCCGGCTGAATACTCATGATGTACGAAAGCGGAAGGCGCAGCAAGAATGTCTGCAAAAGTCCCTGCACCATAACAAAGAGCGACTTAGAATGTCCGTTAAAGTAGCCTAAGTAGCTGAAAAGCACGCAGGTAACCACAGCCTCGGGAGAGAAGCCGCGCAAAAACTCAAAGGCGCGGGCGACGACCGCCTCGTCTGCAGTAAAAAGCCGGGCAAGGCTGTCACCGCAGAAGTATACGCCAATCATGATAAAAAAGCCGATGCCGGCTCCAAGCGCCTGTCCGCAGAGCATTCCGGCCCTTGCACGCTTTTCATTCTGAGCGCCAACATTCTGCGACACAAAGGGCGCCATACTCTGCATAAGCGCACCGGGTATCAGCATGATAAACATCTGCACCTTCTGAGCAACTCCGTAGCCGCCGGAAGCCGCAAGCCCCAGCCGGTTGATAAACGCATTGAGCGCAAGAAAGCTGAAATTGGTAAGCACGCCCTGCACCGTTAACGGAAGGCCCAGCGTTACAAAATGCGGTATCTCACTTCCAAAGGCAAAATACCGGCGCTGGAACGAAAACGAAAGCTTTTTCCTGCGCAAAATCCACAGAGAAAGCACGACGCTTACCGCCTGGGCCGCAACAGTTGCAATCGCTGCTCCCGCTACATTCATGTGAAATCCGGCTACAAGCACCAGGTCGCCGGCGATGTTTACCGCACTGGCAATCGCAACAAACAGAAGCGGCGTATGAGAGTCACCAATGCCGCGAAGCATTGCCGAAATAAAATTGTAAAACGTGATGAAGATAAAGCCCGCTCCACAGATGCGGATGTACTGCACCGTAAGGTCCACGGCTTCTTCCGGCGTCTGCATTGCAAGCGCAAGCGGACGAGCAAAAATTACGATGAACACGGTAAGCAGCAGCGACAGCGTCAGAAAGAAAGCGACCGCATTTCCGATAAGCTTATTCACGGCTTCATAGCGTTTTGCCCCGATATACTGCCCCATTATCACGGTAACGCCCATGGTAATGGCATTCAGGAACATGGTAAAAAGATTCATCACATTGCCGCCAACCGAAACGCCGGAAATACCGGCAGTCGTACCGAATCTGCCTACAATAAGCATGTCAACGGCGCCGTACAGCGACTGCAGCACAAGAGAAAAAAGGACGGGCAGCATAAACGCCACCAGCTTTGAAAAAATATGGCCTTGAGTAAAATCCTGTCTAGCATTCATACCGCGCATTGTATCGGGATTTTTTCATTCCCTCAACAAACAGTCCTGCACTTAAAACAGGAAATTATAGCGGCATGGACGCACGTCAGCGCTTAGGGTATACTGACCGGTATGAAAATTACGCTGATGGGAACTGGCACCAGTCACGGGCTTCCGGTTATCGGCTGCGACTGTCATGTATGCAGCTCGCCGTACAAAAAAGACAAGCGGATGCGCTGCTCAGCCTACGTACAGCACCAGGACAAGGCTATTCTGATTGATGCAGGCCCCGAATTCCGCCTGCAGGCACTCCGTACCGGCATAAAACAGATAGACACCGTGCTTTTGACCCACGCCCACGCAGACCATCTGCACGGGCTGGACGATCTGCGCATTTTCAGCTATGTAAAACTAGGCGGCGTACGGCAGGCAAGCCAAGGTAGCGCACAGGACCTTAAAGTAACAGAGTCCGAAGGAGACGCGCTCCCGATTTATACAAACAGCACCGCCATCAACGACATACATTACCGGTTCGCATATGTCTTCGGCCCGCCAAAGCTCGGCGGCGGCATGCCAAAGCTCAGGCTTATAGACGCCGACAGCATCACTCCGGAACAGCCGCTCATGGTTGGAAGCATACACGTACTTCCAATCCCGATGATGCACGGCCCGATTCCCACAACAGGCTGGCTGCTTTCCTGCGAAGGTCTCGACGGGAAAAGGCACAGCATTGCCTATTTAACTGACTGCAGTCAGATTCCTGACAGTTCGCTGCTTCGGATACAACAGAACTGCGGGATTCTTGACCATGTAATCATTGACGGGCTGCGCCGGAAGCCGCACTCCACGCACTGCTCCTACGAAGAAGCGCTTGCCTACGCAGAGCAGCTTTCGCCGCGCAATATCTGGCTTACGCACCTGAACCACGACCTGCGCCATACCGAGATTCTGCGGTTCTTAAAGACCATCTATCCGAAGCATCCGGCGCTCCAAAAGATTCTTGCAGCAGGCGGCACCATCTCCCCAGCGTACGATGGACTTGTGCTGACAGCCGGCGAAAACGAAGGGCTGCACGCCGAAGAACCGTAGCTTTTTTAAGGCTGGAGGCTATTTTCTATTGACATAAAAGCCCCCTTTCTTTACAATGCGTGAACTCACGTTTATTAGGAATACTTTTAAGGTAGGTAAATATATGTCCAGAAGTTGTGATGTTTGTGGAAAAGGCTCAATGAGCGGAAATAAAGTCAGTAAGTCATACAACCACACCCGCCGTACATGGAGACCTAATCTCTTGAAGATTAAGACTGAAATCGGCGGTACGACTGCTACCATCAACGTTTGCACACGCTGTCTCCGCAGCGGATTCGTTACAAAGAAAATCAATGTAACTCCGGCAAACGCAGGTGCACCGAAAGCGGCAAACTAAACTGATTTATTTTCAGGAACCCGCAGTATACCTGCGGGTTTTTTTATACATATCTCCCCCGCCCCCATCTGGCAATCCACGTCTTTAAGATTGCTTTACTTGAAACACCCCATAAAATAAGCTACAATTAGGTTACTCTTCAAACAAGTCAAGGGGAATACAATGCCTTATTCTGAACCGACAGATTTAGCTGTCGTAGCATGTCCGGGCGGCGCTCAGTTTGCCGACGAAGTTATTACACACCTGCGCCACATGTACAAACATCGGTTTACATTAAAGAACGATGTCATTTCAAAGCGCTATAACATGGATAAGGATCAGCTCGTCCAGACAATCAACTACAATAATGATTTGCAGACATCTGACCTGTGTATCCGCGGTAGTGTAGATAAATACCGTCCGCCAGTCTTTAAGGTCAACACCCGCTTTACCTGGTTTGCCAACGGTGAGTTCAAGGCAGAGCTTTTAGACAGCGTCCGCGGTAAAGACGTGTACATTTTCCAGGATGCAGAAAACCATGAGCCAATCGCAATGAACGAAGGCCGCAACATGGTAACGCATTCAGTAAACGACCATGTGATGACACTGCTTGTAACGATTGATGCCGTTCGTCAGGCTGGTGCAAAAACCATCACACTGGTACTTCCGTCATTCCCCTACAGCCGCCAGCACAAAAAGAAGGGCCGCGAAGGTCTTACAGCAAGCCTTCTCTGTCACATCTACGAAATGATGGGCGTGCGCCGTGTAATCACACTGGATATTCACAGCCGCGAGATTGTCAACTCTTTCAACACAACGCTGCTTGAAAACCTGCACGCTTCATATCAGATTATCCGCGAACTTACAAAAGTCGTTAACCTTTCAGGTCCCGACAAGGAAGACCTCGTTGTTGTTTCTCCGGACACCGGAGCCATCGACCGCAACAAGTTCTACGCATCCGGACTTAAAGTGCCGCTCGCAATGATTTACAAAGAGCGCGACTATTCCGTTGTTACGCAGGATGCGAAGAACACCAACATCAAGAGCATCAAGCTTCTGGGTGACGTAAAGGGTAAAGTAGCATTCCTTGCAGATGACATGCTCGGAACGGGTGGCACATTGCTTAAGGCTATGGGCTTCCTGCACGATTTGGGTGCCACAAAGGTCATAGCGGCGATTTCGCTTCCGTTCTTTACAGGAAACGCCATCGAGCTATTTGATCAGGCTTACAAGGACGGGCTGTTCTACCGCATCATCGGTACTAACGCAGTATACCACTCCTGCCTGAAAGACAAAGAATGGTTCATTGCGACAAATGTAAGCGGTTTGTTTGCAAACGTCATCACCCGTGTGCATCATAACCAAAGTATGAGTGATTTGCTTGACAATCGTACGATTATCGACAAATTGATAAAAAAAGAACTGTAGCAAAGATAACAGGAAGTCTGATACTGCGAATAATGAGGTGCTGCGTTCATGAATACTAATGTACTGTGTGTCGATATTGGTACGTCTTCCCTGAAGGCGGCTCTTATTTCAAAGCGGGGGCAAGTGGAAGCTTTTAGCCGACAGGCTATCGCTTCCGGCTCGTTTGCAGCAGAAAGCTGGATGCATGCGCTAGCGTCTGCAGTTAAAAGCTTTCCGCGCTGCAAGATTCACGCAGTCTGCGTCAGCGGCAACGGTCCGACCGTTGTATCAAACACGGGCAGAACCCTGCTCTGGAACGAGCCGCTTGACGAAGAATGCCGCAGTATCCTCAGCAAGCTTCCTGAAATCTGCCAGAACTCACTGTTCGTCCCGCGCCTTATTGCCTTTAAGCACAAATATGCAGATACCTGGCGCAAAGAAAAGCACCTGTTCGGCTGCCCTGAATACGTAATCTGGCGCCTGACAGGAAATGCACTGACAATTCTGCCAGAAGAACGCTTCCGTGAAGCATACTGGAACGGTCCTGCGCTGGCAGCAGCCGATTTTACAGCCGATGAAATGTCGAAGTTTCCGCCGTTTATGCCGAGCGCAGGTTTTGCAGGCAAAGTGCAGGCCGAAGCCGCTTCTTTCACCGGAATAAAAGCCGGCACAAAGGTCTACTGCGGCGCCCCGGACTTCGTCGCAACCTTAATTGGAACAAACACACTGCGCTCTGGAGACATGTGCGACAGAGCCGGCTCCAGCGAGGGCATAAACCTGTGTACATCAGTTCCAGTCTACGGAAAGAACATCCGCACGCTGCCATCCATCATCCCCGGCTTGTGGAATGCAAGCTACCTGATTTCTGACAGTGGCACACTGTTTTCAAAACTGCGGGAAAAAGTACAGTTCCAGACCGGAAAAACCTATTCAAATCAAGCATTGGTAGAAGAAATCATTGAGCACGGTGGCGCTCACCTGCCGATTCCATTAGCGGTAGAAGGCCAGGAATTGATTTCACGCCTTGCGCAGGAATTAAAGGCAGCGGTAGCGACGCTTACCTATGCCGCATTCCGCACACATGTCGACACGCCCGAAGGAAAAGCTTTCCAGTCCGTGCCGCTTCCCAATGAGATGACGCTTTCGGGAGGGCAGGCTTCAAACGAAGTCTGGTCACGCTATAAATGCTCTGTTGCAGACATTACAGGAAAGGTTCCGTTCTGCACAGACGCAGAGCTTATGGGAGACAATATCCTTGCTCGCGTAGGTATGAAAGAGTATAAGAGCATTCAGCAGGCAGCAAATGTCCTGATAAAGATAGAAAAAAGCTACTTTCCATCATCACAGGAGCTGTAATGCAGATTTACCAGTTTCCCCTGCACCCCAAAACACTCATTTTCGACATCGACAGCACGCTCTACACCTGCCCCGAATACGCACACGAGCAGATTGACAGCCAGATACGGTATTTTGCCACGCTCAGGAATATAAGCCCGGAAGATGCAAGGGCTTTAGTCAGCGATTACCGCAAGAAGTGGGCGCAGGAACACAACGGAGCCAGGATCAGCCTGGGGAACCTACTCCTGTCGTTCGGCATCTCTATCGAAGAAAGCATCGAATGGAGAAAAACGCTCTTTAATCCGGCGGACTATCTGCATACTGACAGCAAGCTCAAAGAAACACTTACGAAGCTTTCGCTTCATTACAACCTCGTCTGTGTAACGAATAACCCGGTAGAGCCGGCTCAGAAGACGCTCGACGCACTCGGAGTCAGTGAGCAGATTCAGCTGATAATCGGACTGGACACCTGTTTCAAATCAAAACCGGCCGTCGAACCGCTGGAACTTGCCATGGAAAAAACACAGTCAACAGCCGGCGAATGCATTTCTATCGGAGACCGCTATGATATAGACATAGCGCTTCCGCTAAAAATGGGTATGGGCGGAATTCTGGTTTCTGGCGTAGAAGAAGTGTATGCCATTCCGGAATTTCTGGAAGGCGCGCTGTCGTAACATTCAGCCGCAAATAAAACTCCCCTTCGATTGCGTAAATCTGATATTTCTGGTATAGTGCAGGCACATTTGGTCCATTAGCTCATTTGGATAGAGCGGCTGCCTCCTAAGCAGCAGGTGGTGCGTTCGAATCGCATATGGGCCAAAAAAAACTGTCCGCTTAAGGACAGTTTTTTTATGCATACAACGTCAGTCTGCTATTGCCATCAGCCCGCCGATAATCAGCAGGTCTTTTGAAAGGTTCAGTACCCACTCAAGTGAAAAGCCGCTAAATCCCAGCACATCAATGATGACAGCCATGGCAACCCAGACAATCAGTGAAACAAATTTCAAAAGCTTGTCTATCTGGTGCATATCCGCAAACATGCGGACGATAAGGACAATCCCGCATAAAAGCAGCACGATGCCCAGTCCAATGGCTACAAATTTCGCAATATCGCCGTTAAAAACCTCGTACACAGCCCTTGTCGCCTGCACGGACTTAATAGTACCGCCAACTCCAAGCATACACAGGCCTGTCACCGCAAGATACAAAGCCAGAGCTATCTGTACCAAAAGCAGCCCAATTCCTCTTTTCTGATTAGATCCCATTCTTATCATGCCTCCTATATGTATTTACCGATAAATCAGTCTAAAGACCTCAAAGACAAGCTTTGATTCCTCGGTAAAAGAAAATCCACCAAAATCAGCATCCTCGGAAAGATATTCGCGCTGTTTTTCCCTCCAGGATTCCAAATCTGAGTCTTCACCCTCCAGCGCAGCCATTGCCCACGTCACATCCCGGAAAGGAACAACTTGAACAGAAGTGATTTCAATTATTCCTTTCGGCTCCCCGTCAGCATCTTCAACGATATACTGCTCTCCAGTAACAGGCAGCGGAGTATGAGTAACGCTAAAGGAATTAAATGCACTGAACATTGCTGTTTTTTTGCCGGAAAGCACGAGCGCAAGCTGTGTCATTCCAACGGCCCCAGTATTTTCAAAGCATAATTCACCAGAAAAAACAGCTTCATCAGCATTAACGCCTGTTTTTTCCAGAAACTTTGCCCAATATTCAGAAATAGTCATTATTTCATCTCCTGCTATTGTACTGTAGCTTTTTATTGCTTCCGAAGCAACATAAGTATAAAGGCGAGGATAAAAAAGAAAGACGGCACAACTGTAAAAAGTAAGGTAACCAGCGGGATTCCGGCTACTTGCACACCGTCTGTATGCAGGAACCCAAGCCTCAGCAGTAAGTCATACACCATGCTGGCATATCCGGTGACAGCTCCTGCAACCATACTCATCCAGGCAGCTTCCCGGGTTTTACTCCAGAGCGCAATGGCAAGGAAAGCCGCGACACCAGAAAGAGCAAGTTTTATTATGAAGAGCGTTATTTCCTGCTGCGTCATACAGTAAACGGATGCGCCTCCAGCTTTCTGAAAACACCCCGGTCAGCTCCAAAGGGCACAATTGAAGGCTGATTATACTCCGGACTAATGATAAGCCCCTGTTCAAGACAGTGAAGGACAAAATCAGGATAGCGGCTTTCCGCAATTTTTGGATATAGATACGGCCCCTTCCGAGTCCAGTAGCGGGTTAAGACAGTATCATAGATGAACCAGTCCTTTTCAGAGCGCTCCTGCAATGCCTTTACCATGTCGTACAAGGCTCTTGTAACAGCAGCACAAAGCGGGGCCGAAAAGCGCTCGCCAGCAGGTTCCTGCAATTCGGGCGCTTCGGGCCTTACAGCGACAATCCACATAAACGACGTCCAGGGAAGCGGCGGCTCTATGACAACAGCACCTACGCTGCGCCAGTCCGTATCTAAAGCCCACGGCCGGTAAAAAGAAGTATTCTCCGGGAAAAGCGAAAGCGCGGCCTTAAGTGCTGCATTTCTGCTGCTGTAGACATACACAACACGCTCGCTTGCAAGAAGCGTACTGACAGCGCGCGAAAGCTGACTTTTTGCAGAGCCGCCAGCGCGAGGCGTAAAGTCAGTATCATAACTGCCGGTGATTCCACGGCTTAAAACATTTTTCAACACGGTAAACGCAGATCCACCGCCCCAGCCTAAAATGGCCCGGCCATGTTCCTGATACAAATCAGTCAGCCTGACTCCTTTTGCCGTATATATATAACAACCGCGGGCGCGCTTTATAACGCCAAACCGCTGCGTGATTTCGGAAGCAAGCTGACTAATCTCATTCATGCTGACAGTATACCAGAAAGTAATTTGTATGAGAAGAAGCAGAAGTTTATTGCCCCAGCCTGATACAAGGAGCAGAGCTGCACTTTTTCTTTTGGACGCACATTTTTTTGACGATAGTCTAAAGCGATTGTAAAACTGGCAATGATTTTAAAAGTTTAAAAGTTTCAATTCACTGGCTCAAATAACTTGGCTATGTCCGTAAAAACGGTTGACACTTATTGCCCACCTTTTGCCCCCTTTTACTAACCAGAATTTACTAAGCGAAGTATAACTGGGGGTATAAAACGAACTTACACTCATACATTCTTTAAGTTAATTTGCGATAAGCGTTTCAAAAAGGAAAAATCTTAATCCCTGCTAATGTAACTTGTATACCCCTCTTTGCGTAACAGTCCCTCTACTATGTCTGACATAGGGTCTCCACTGATAGTCCAAATTGGCAGATTTGATTCTAAAACGGCTTGAAAACCTTCTTGAAAAGACACTAAGGTTTTGTGCTCAACTGCATAATTCCAACCAGGGGTGCCATTACGTACTAAATAGGGAAGTCCAGATAGCTCAGAAGAACGTAATCTGCGTAAGTCAAATCCATAATTTTCTTCAAAGTTCTTTATCAAACTCCATTTTATCCACCATTTCCAGTTTAAATATTATACCTTATTTACGGACATAGCCTTTAGATAAAGATTATACGCCGTCAGGCTTATGAAACAAGATTTAAACAAAAAAAAGCCGGCGGCTACCTACTTTCCCGAGAAAACTCAGTATCATCGGCGCAAGAGAGCTTGACTTCCGTGTTCGGAATGGGAACGGGTATTGCCTCTCCGCTATGGCCACCGGCATCATTAACTATGC
>JAILRG010000100.1 GCA_024698325.1 Treponema sp. | reverse complement strand
CCACTCAAAAGCTCACTGCGCTGTTTGCGTCTCTCATAAAGTCGCGGGAAGAGATCATAAAGAAGATCGTAAAGCTCCATAGTGCGCATTTCGTGCATATTGTCATCTTTACGGCCGTAGCAGGCCATCTGAAGGTTTTCTTCAACAGTCAGGTTTCCAAAAATGTGACGGCCTTCCGGTACCAGACACATCATTTTTTTCTTAATCAAGGTCTGAGGCTCTGTTTTCAGAATGCTCAAATCCTCATAAAGAATATCCCCTTCAAGTACTGTCGGTGCTTCCGGCTTTGGAAGGCGGGACAAGGTAAGCAAGGTTGAAGTTTTTCCAGCTCCATTTGCACCAATCAGAGTAACAATTTCACCGTAATCAACATTAAAACTGATTCCGTGAAGGGCTTCTATATTTCCATATCCAACTCTTAAGTTTCTTACATCCAGCAGCATATTTTCCCCCTTTTAACTCTTTCTTTTTTCCGGCAATCCCGAGTAAGCATCCTTAATACTTATATCCGCATTTCCGAGGTAGGCTTCAATAACCGCAGGATTTTTCTGGATTTCTTCGGGGCTGCCTTCAGCAAGCTCCTTTCCAAAGTTGATAACCTTAATATTGTCAGCCAGTGTATTTACAACCTGCATCTGATGTTCAATCATCCAGATAGTGATTCCAAAAGTATCGTGAATCCAGCGAATATAAGAAATAAGACCGTCCAGATCGGAGGTTGAAAGACCGGCGGCAGGTTCATCCAGCATCAATAGCTTAGGATTCAGGCTGAGAGCACGGGCAATTTCTACGCGGCGCTGAATTCCATAAGGAAGATTTTTCGGATAATCCAGAGCTTTATCTGCCAGACTGAATTTTTCCAGAAGCTCCCAGGCTTCCTTATGAATCTGAGCCTCCCGCTCTTTATATTTTTTTGTCTTGAGAAAAACATCCTTGATTCCAAAACCAAGGCGGGAATGCTGGGCAATGCAGATGTTATCAAGAACTGTCATATCGCTCCAAAGGCGGATATTCTGGAAAGTTCGTCCAATCTGTAAATCTGCAATCAGATGAGGCTTAAAACCATTGATTCTTGTACCGTCAAAAACAATGTCTCCTTCAGAAGGTACATAAAATCCGCTTACAAGATTGAAAACCGTAGTTTTTCCGGCCCCGTTAGGACCAATCAGGGCATTTATGCTTCCCTTTTTGATGTCAACGTTTATGTCTGTCAGAGCCTGCAAACCGCCGAAACGGTGTGTAAGATGGCTGATTTTTAATAAAGTGTCACTCATGCTGCGCCTCCTTCCGATTCTTCTGTCTTTCTGACTTCATTTTTATTGACCGGGAAAAGCTTTTTGAGGCAGGGGAAAACCTTTGTAAGTTCCTTAGAGCCCATAATTCCTTCCGGATGGAATTCCATAATCAAAATCAGAATCAGAGGGATGATTACCCACTTCAAAATCTGGGCAGGACGTAAAAGCTCAAGAAGGATTGTAAATACAACTGCTGAAAGAACCGAACCGCTCAAAGAGCCCATACCGCCCAGGTAAACCATTACCAGAGACTCAGTTGATTTCATAATTCCAAAGCTTGAAGGGTTGATAAAGCCAAGAAGATGAGCAAAGAGACCGCCCGCAATTCCCGCAAGGAAGGAACTGAAGGTAAAGGCAATCAGCTTCATGCTGTTTGTATTTACCGACATAATTTCAGCAGAAATTTCATCATATTTAACAGCGCTTATTCCCTTTCCTAGAGTTGAGTTCATCAGAAAGTGAATCGAAACAATGGAAAGGACTGCAAAAATAAGGCCCCAGATTAAAATCCATGGTATATCAATTACATCTGCCATAGAGTTCATCACACTTTTCATTCCCATAAGACCACGGCTTCCGCCAACCAGAGGAATATTGTTTATTGCGGTAGTTACGATGAAGTTTGCCGCAACAGTGATAATGGCAAGATAGTCATCTCGTGTTTTGAAAGAAGGGATTGCAACAATAAGGCTTACAAGCATTGCGCCAAGCCCGCCAGTCAGAATGCAGATTGGAAAACCCAGAACTGAAAGACCTTCCGGCAAAAGGGCATGGCCGGTAATCGAATTTCCGTCCTTGAACAAAATCAAAGAAACAACAGAAGAAATATAAGCTCCGGTTGCCATAAAACCGCCGTGTCCACAGCTGAACTCACCCATATAGCCGTTTACGATGTTCAGGCTGGCAGACATAATCGCGTTGATACAGATTGTAACGATGATTGTCTGAAAGTAATTGTTGATAAGCTCGAACTTAGCAAGAATCGTAAGTATCAGAATCGTCACGATTGTCGAAAGGGGCATAAATAATTTTCGCTTTCTATCAGTCCATCTCATAAAATCCTCCTAAAACCTTAAATCTTCGTACTCTTAGCTACGCCAAAAAATCCTGTAGGTTTGATAGTCAGGATAACCAGAAGGATTACAAAGGAAATCAAATCCTTGTAGCTTGAAGGCAGAAAGGCTGTAACAAAAATCTCAATAAATCCCAGCAGGAAGCCGCCGATAAAAGCACCCTTAATATCGCCGATGCCGCCTACAACCGCCGCAATAAAGGCCTTCCATCCGATAATCATTCCCATATAAGGGTCCATTACCGGGTAAGACATACCAAAAAGGATTCCGGCAACTGCCGCAAGGGCAGAACCAAGGGCAAATGTAAAAGTGATAACTGTATTTACAGGGATTCCCATAAGAGGAATCGCGAATTTGTCGTAAGAAATGGCGCGCATACTCATTCCCAGTGTAGTTTTCTGAACTATGAACTGAAGAACTGCAAAAATCAAAACTGCGCTGACTATAACAAGAACCTTAAGACTTGTGATTGTAACAGGCCCGATATTCCATACGTATTTTGGAAGAATATCCGGGAAGCTGCGGGCAGAAGCTCCCAGCATTGCAAGGTTTCCGTTTTCAAGAATAAAACCAATCATCAAAGCTGTGATAACAACGTAAAGTCTGTTTGCACCTTTGGCACGAAGAGGTTTATAGGCAATTTTTTCTATTGTAACGCCTAAAAGAGCTGTAAGGGCCATTGTCGCAACCAGGGTTATGATAAACAAAGGGACTCCGGCAATACCTGCAAACTTTGCCGTAATAAAAGCTACGATAAAAAATGCAATGTAGGTTGATGTCATAAAGATATCACCATGGGCAAAGTTTATAAGCCTCAAAACACCGTAGACCAGACAATATCCAAGAGCAATCATTGAATAAAAGCTGCCCCACTGAAGTGCATTAAAAATATTTTGAATTAAAAATGTCATATGTGCCTCCATTCAGACTGCGGTAAAAATCCGGCAGGAGCCTGAATCTCTCCTGCCAGACAAGAACTATGGCTGTAAGCTCTTTACGAACTCAAACTCGCCTTCTTTTGTAACGCGGAC
>JAILRG010000098.1 GCA_024698325.1 Treponema sp. | reverse complement strand
TGCGTCGTACGCTTTTCCTGGTGGGGCAAGGACTCCCGGACGGAGTATACGCTGGAGGGCCTTACCCGTTTTGAGAGCATGTATCCCGACATTACGGTCGAACCAGAATATGATTCGTGGGAAGCGTACGACAAGAGTTTTGGAGAAAAGCTTGCGGACGGAACGTGTGCTGACGTCATGCAGATTAATTTCGACTGGATGGAAAGATATTCACCCGATGGCAGCGCGTTTTATGATCTTAACCGGCTTTCCCGTTACATCGAGCTGTATAATTACACGCTCGACGACCTCTCTTTTGGCACTATCAACGGAAAGCTCAACGCAATTCCAGTTGCCTTTAACACCGCGATTCCGGTTTTTGACAAGAAAATTCTTGAACAACACGCTCTGGACATTCCGTCAACGTGGGACGAGCTGTTTGCTGTCGGCAGGGTGCTGAAGAAACACGACATGTGTGTGTTTACGCTCAGCAAGCGGCATCTGCTGTTTGTCGCAATAGCCTGGTTTGAGCAGACGCACACAAAGAAAGTGTTTCTGGCAGATGGAAGCTTAGCGCTGTCAGAAGCCGAAGTTGGTGAGATGCTTGATTTTGCGCGACGACTGTTGGCAGAAAATGTCATTTACTCGGTGAACGGTGGTTTCAGCCGCACGGCCGTGCAGAAAAAGCAGGTGGCAGGCGCCGTTGTGTGGTGCAATGAGACCACGTCCTTTATTTCGGAGTCGGAAAAGAATGGCGGAAAGCCGGTTCTTGGTAATTTTATCATGACGCCGGGTGCAACGGAATCCGGCTGGTACTTAAAACCCGCGGTCCTGTATGCAATAAAAAAAGACTGCAGCCATCCGGAAAAGGCCGCAGTCCTCGTAAATTATCTTCTGAACAATCAGGATTTTGCCCTGCTGCAGAAGAATGAAAAAGGCGTGCCGATAAGCAACAGAAGCCTGACGGCACTTATGAAAAGCAATATGCTTGAATCCATGCAATACACGGCGCTGATGAAAATCCGCTTCAACACGGCTTCGATTAACCCGATGATTCCCGTCATGGAAGACAACGCTGTCATTTCTGCGTTTGCTGACAGCGTGTTTTCGTACGCTTCGGGAGGCAGAGACAGGGAATGCGCCATCCGGCACTTTATTGAAGCTCTGCAGTAGGGCTTTTTAAGCACCGAGCATACTGACAAACTGCCGGTGGATGCGGCTGTCAGCTCCTATCTCCGGGTGGAAAGCCAGCGCAAGCTGATTTTTGTACCGGACGGCCACGATTTTTCCGTCTACCTGCGCAAGTACCTGGACGTCCGGGCTTTCAGTTTTCTCGATGTAGGGAGCGCGGATAAAAGTCATTTCGACATCATCAAGGTCGCCAAAACGTTCTTCAGTCACAAAGCTTCCGAGTTGCCTGCCGTAAGCGTTCCTTTTTACCGTTACCGGCAGCGTGCCGATATGCACGGTGTTTTCTCCGCTGATGTGGCTCGACAGCAGGATAAGCCCGGCGCAGGTTGCAAGAACGGGAAGGCCGCCTGCAATCAGAGCCTTAATGCTGTCAAACATGTCCAGTTCCCGGAGCAATTTCCCCTGAACGGTACTTTCGCCGCCGGGCAGCACCAGCCCGGACAGTTCGTGCGCCTGTATGTCAGCTTTTTTTCGTAGTTCCACGCATTCGATGCCGAGGGAGGAGAGCATGCGTTCATGCTCAATAAATGCCCCCTGTACTGCTACAATGCCTACTTTCATTTACTGGCCTCTGGCTTCCATGATGAGCTTGATTTCGCTTTCGTTGATTCCGACCATGGCTTCTCCCAGATCCTCGGAAAGCTCTGCGATGAGTTTCGCATCAGTATAGTTCGTCACTGCCTTTACGATTGCCTGTGCGCGTTTTTCCGGATTCCCCGACTTGAAAATGCCGGAACCGACAAATACGCCTTCTGCACCCAGCTGCATCATCAATGCGGCATCAGCAGGTGTGGCAACGCCGCCGGCTGCAAAGTTCACGACAGGAAGCTTTTTATTTGCATGCACGAACTGGACAAGCTCGTACGGCACCTTAAGTTCTTTCGCAACTTCATACAGCTCATCCTCGCGCATGGAAGATACCCGTGCAATTTCCGCGTTCATTTTCCGCATGTGGCGCACCGCCTGCACCACGTCGCCTGTTCCCGGCTCGCCTTTTGTCCGTATCATGGACGCGCCTTCGTTTATTCTCCGCAGAGCCTCTCCCAGGTCTCTTGCGCCGCAGACAAACGGAACCTTAAACTCGCGCTTGTTGATGTGATACAAATCATCGGCAGGGGAGAGGACTTCTGATTCATCGATATAGTCAATCTCTATCGCTTCAAGAACCTGCGCTTCCACAAAGTGTCCAATCCGGCATTTTGCCATGACGGGAATGGAAACTGCTTCCTGAATTCCCTTTATCATTTTCGGGTCGCTCATTCTGGAAACGCCGCCAGCCGCCCGGATGTCTGCGGGAATCCGTTCGAGTGCCATAACGGCACAGGCCCCGGCTTTTTCCGCGATAACCGCCTGCTCTGGGGTAGTAACATCCATGATGACGCCGCCCTTTAACATCTGGGCCAAACCTTTATTTAATTCATACTGTGTTTTGGTATTCATAGTTCCTCCTGAACGCCGCCATGCTACTGTTATTCTGGCATTGACAAAATGTTCAAAATGATATTTTTTAATATGCCAGAGGAAAAAAAGCTGTGTTGAGTTATGATTTGTCAGACTGTCAGGGGCCGCTGTATAAGTCGCTGTACCAGTTTATTCTGCAGGATATACGGCAGGGAAGGCTGAAGGCGAACGAAAAACTTCCTTCAAAGCGGACGCTGGCAAGAAATCTTGGCATAAGTACCATTTCGATTGAAAATGCATATGACCAGTTGATAAGCGAAGGCTATCTGTATTCTGTGCCGAAGCGCGGTTATTTTGTTTCGGAGATTGAAAGCATTGCAGAACTTAAGCCGCTTGCGCTAGCCCGGCAGCCCGTGTCAAAGCTGCTGACAGAAACGTCCGCTCAAGAGTTCTTTGATTTTTCCTCCAACCGCATAGAAAACACAAGCTTTCCCTTTTCTGTCTGGGCAAAACTGCTTAGGGAAACAATCTCCCAGAAAGAAAAGGAGCTGCTGGAAGTTTCGCCCTGCGCAGGCGTCCGCGAGTTACGCGAGGCGATAGCCGAACATCTGGAATCTTTCCGCGGAATGCGTGTAAACCCAGACCAGATTATTATTGGCGCCGGAACTGAGTATCTGTACGGACTTCTCATCAAACTGCTGGGGAATGAAAAGCTGTACTGCATAGAAAACCCCGGCTACAAAAAGCTTAAGCAGATTTACGAAAGCAATGCCGCCCGCTGCACTCCGGTCAACATGGATGAGCAGGGCCTGTCGGTGGAAAACCTGCGTCAGGTACGGGGCGAGATTGCGCATATAAGTCCTACGCATCACTTTCCCACCGGCATTTGTATGCTTGCAAGCCGCCGTTACGAAATGCTTGCCTGGGCAAATGAAGACGACGGCCATTACATCATCGAGGATGATTACGACAGCGAATTTCGTTTGAACGGTAAGCCGATTCCACCGCTTTTTAGCCTTGATGTATTTGGCAAAGTGATTTACATGAATACCTTTTCAAAATCACTTACGGCGACAATCCGCATCAGTTACATGATTCTGCCGGAAAAGCTTGCGAAACTGTTTTATCAGAAACTTGCTTTTTTTTCCTGCACGGTTTCCACGTTTGAGCAGTTTACGCTTGCCGCGTTTATACGCCAGGGCTATTTTGAAAAGCACATCAACCGCATGCGGCTGTATTACGGCAGGAAGCGGGCGAGGGTTATCGAGCTTATTAAAAAGCTGCTGCCAGCTGACGCCTGTACTATCATTGAAAATGATTCCGGCCTACATTTTATTCTGAAGCTTGCGACAGAAAAGCCGGACAAGGTCGTTAAGGAGCAGCTTTTACAAAAAGGCATACATATCAATTCCATAACCGATTTTGAAATGAATGACGAGAATCAGAACAAGCATCAGTTTATACTGAACTATTCCGGGCTTGACCTGCAGCTTCTGCCAGAGGCGCTCAAGGAGCTGCGCGCCTGCCTGTAAGTCGCTTCCAGTGGGGCCGGGCAAAAGCTGAAGGCTGTACTGTAGTGCTGCAGGCGGAAGCGCTTCCAGCATAGTAGGGGCGGGGAGCCGCTGTAAGCGCTTTCGGCAGGCTTAACAGGTGCCGGCACTGCGTTTACTCAGCGGGCTTTCCTCCCGCCGTTATTCATCTAAATCCTCGGAAACGACGCAGTTTTTGCCGTGTGTTTTTGCATAGTACAGGCGGCTGTCGACGCGCTTGTAGGCTGTCTGTATGTCGTCGTTTTCCCGCACTGTGGTAACGCCAAGAGAAATGCTGATATGATTCATCTGTTCCCAGTCCAGGCTGTTGACGGCACTCCTGATACGCTCTGCAATTGCGACGGCATCATCCTTTGCGGAGCCGGGAAGCAGAATCATGAATTCTTCACCGCCCCAGCGGCCGATGGAATCCTGTTCGCGTATGCATTGTTTTGCTGTCTGCGCAACCCTCACAAGCACTTCGTCTCCCATGTCGTGGCCGTAGGTGTCATTTACGTGCTTAAAGTTATCAATGTCAAACATTATCAGGTTTGTATGACTTGCTGTATCGCGTTTTTTAAGCTCATACGAGATTCGCTCGGAAATCTTCTTTCTGTTAAAGATTTTTGTCAGCGCGTCGATTGTCGCGGCTTCTTCCAGCTTCTGATTTGCCTGATACAGATCGCGGCTGGTTGCATGGAGGAAGTTTACAAGGCGTTCTTCGAAAGGCAGCGGCTTGTTTTTCTTGTTCAGGATGATGTCTTCACCGACTTTTGTAAAATCAACAAATTTGTCGTTCCCATAGAAAAAGTCCTCGACGTAGCAATCCTCGGCATACATGTTGCCGTCAGTTTCGCTTGCTTCCCGGAAACCGATGGCGACAAGCGCGCTGTTTTGTAAGCCGCCACTGTTATTTTTGTACAGAATCTCCGCAAAGGCGTAGCAGCCGGCAGTTTCCCTGTAGAAGTTTGAGAAAGCCTCCAGCTCCAGATTTTCATCATCTTTCAGATACATGACGCGGTTACGGCAGATATGGAGCAAAAGGCCTTCCAGGTTTTTGCGGCTCATGTATTCTGCCAGGTTGAATGCCTTTTGCAGAATCAGCTTTTTTGCACCATAGGAAAACACGAGTTTTTCGCCCTTGTGAATGTCCGACGTAAAATGAATATAGCCGTCTTCATCTTTGTGGACGGGAACCCTTGCAATCCATTTTCCATTGCGTTTAAGCATAAACGGAAATTCGCATGTGTTTTCGACAAAGTATTCAGGCGAAGAAACTCCCAGATAGTTTTTGTAGACGTCTCCTGCAATAACATCATCAAGTGTTTTTAGAATGCGGTTATTCAGAACGCCGGTAACTTTCATTTCTTTTCCAATCGGAGTCCAGCCAAGGGTTGTCTCTGCATAAATCCTTAAGTTTTTTCCGCGGAATAACGTGATGACAATGCCGTTTTCGTGGATGTTCTCGCCAAAAACAAACAGATCCGATGTCTCAGACCCTACAGGATAGCCGGCCCCCGCTCCAAAGACAGGTATTTCCGCAAGCTCAGAACTGATAGAGGAAAGAAATTCATTCGTGACGTTATTCTTCAGGGTAGTGGTGAATACCTGAATGCCTTTTAAATCAGAACACTGTGTCAGTTTTTTTAGAAAATCGTCTTTGGCTGACTGAATCGAAAGAGAATCAAAATCGTATTCAAGAATTTCAATGTCTGAGCTGAAGAAAAAGAAGACTGTCAGAATTGTCGCCCTTTTTACGCGTTCTCCCTGGGCAAAGCCTCGCAGGCAGGTAAGGCCGGAAATCTTTGCTTTTTCAAGCTTCGTCCTAACCATGCTGGAGATGTACGCGATATATTCTTCCTGCGTTCGTTCTGTAAAGATGTTGACGAGTACTGCCGTGGCTGTTTTGTAGTCCTGGCTTTCTTTTATGGCCTCTAAGAACTTAACTGCATCATAGCTGTCCTGAATTGCGCTTGTCTTCTGTTTCATGAGTACCTATTCCTTGCTGTATTACTGAACTTGTTCAGAAGCTGCATTCAAAGCATCGGTGTTTGTCATGTTCCGAACAAATGTAATGATACACTGGAAAATGTGGTTTTGTACAACTAAATTTAAGAAAAAAAATAATAGTAATAGGACTAATTACTATTTACAAACAAAGAGTTTGGTGCTACTATACCTACAGCAAGGAGGTAACGCGATGCAGAACAGAAATTCCGCGCAGAGAACCTTAATCCTGAATATCATGGACGGAAATAAAAGTCATCCTACCGCTGATGAAATTTACGAAACGGCCAGAAAGTCAGATCCGCACATAAGCAGGGGAACGGTTTACAGAAATCTGAATCTGCTGGTGGAAACGGGTGCGTTACTCCGCATTCCGGTCCCCGACGGTGCCGACCACTACGACAGCACACTGGTGGAGCACTACCATTTTTTTTGTAAAAAATGCAATAAGGTGCTGGACGTGCCGGAATTTTATCCTTCCGAAGTAATTTCGGCAGAAGAGAAAATGACACAGCTTGGTTTTAAATCGATTACACATGCGATTGTGTTTGAAGGTTTATGCCCGGACTGTTCATTATAATCACTCTGTAAGAGTGAAAACACAATTCATTTTTTTAGAGGTACAAAAATGAGCAACAAGTACGCAGGAACACAGACAGAGAAAAACTTACAGGCAGCCTTTGCAGGAGAAAGCCAGGCCAGAAATAAATACACTTATTTTGCATCAGTGGCAAAAAAAGAGGGCTTTGAGCAGATTTCTGCAATTTTCCAGAAAACGGCTGATAATGAAAAAGAGCACGCAAAACTGTGGTTCAAAGAACTTGGCGGTATTGGTGACACTAAGGCAAACCTGACTGCAGCTGCAGAAGGCGAGAACTACGAATGGACGGATATGTATGAGGAGTTTGCAAAGACCGCAGAAGCAGAAGGTTTTGCAGCTCTGGCAGCAAAATTCCGTGGGGTAGCGGCAATCGAAAAGAGACACGAAGAGAGATACCGCGCACTTCTTAAGAATGTCGAGATGAACGAAGTCTTCGAAAAAAGCTCTGTAAAAGTCTGGGAATGCCGGAACTGCGGACATGTCGTAGTCGGAACAAAAGCTCCCGAAGTATGTCCTGTTTGCGCTCATCCTAAGAGCTTCTTCGAAATCAGCGAAGAAAATTACTAGAGTGCGCTTCTAATAACGAAAAGGCCTGCGGTTCAGATGAATCGCAGGCCTTTTTTGTACGCCATCCGTTAACGGGTGGCGTATGTTTTGTAGCAAAAGCTGCTTTATGCTGTTGCTACAGTGAATACGTCAATCTTTCTGTCAATGGCAAGGATTGAATCGCGGACATTGATTGAAGTGTTGCGCAGTGATTCTCCGGCTTCCTGAATGCGGTCAGTTCCGATAGAAACTTCCTTCATGTTGGAGCTTATGCTGTGGGTGCTCTGCTGCAGGGTCTGGATTTCATTCAGAATCAGAGTGTTGCCTTCAGTCATTTCTTTTGATGCGTTGCGTACTTCGCTGGTGCTGTCGTTCATGTACTTGAGTGCTTCACGAATCTGGTTGGAGCCTTCGTTCTGCTCGTCCATGGCAATCTTAATCTGGTAGACGAGGGAGTCTGTAGCCTGGATTCTTGTAGAAACAGAGGTGAGTGCCGCACTGGTGTCACCAGAGGCTTCGACAACAGCTTTAATGGAATCCTGGATTTTTGCAAGCTGGTCACCGATAGTCCGTGACTGCTTGGAAGATGTCTCGGAGAGTTTTCTGATTTCTCCTGATACAACGGCAAATCCCTTGCCGGCATCGCCTGCATGAGCCGCCTCGATAGCAGCGTTCATAGCCAGCAGGTTAGTCTGAGAGGCAATGTTTGAAATGATTTTGTTTGCTTCCTGAAGCATCTGTGACTGCATTTCGATGACGCGGATTTTTGCGTTAACGTCTTTCTGTTTTGAAGAGCCGCGTTCTACATCACTCTGCAGATCCTTGAATGACAGAGCCAGCATATCCATAGATTTGTTTACAGATGCGATGTTTTCAATCATCTCTTCTACAGCGGCAGAAGCCTCTGCGACACCTGAAGACTGGTTTTCAATCATGGATTCCAGCGTAGTGATGCTGGTGGAAATCTGCTGAACTGCACCAACAGTCTGCGATACGCTCGATGTCTGGCTGAAAATCTGCTGTTTGATAGAATCGATGCTGGAAGCAATCTGCGTGATTGCGCTTGCAGTGTTTTCTGTGCTTCCGTTCATGATGTCGCCTGACTGCTTGAGGGCATCTCTTGCGTGTTTTACTTCAGAAATGGTCTTGTTGATTTCGCTTGAGAATACGTTGAATTCTTTTACAAGAAGGCCGAGCTCGTCCTTTGAGTCGGTATCGATTCTTTCGGTCAGGTCGCCCTTTGCCATTTTGCCGAATGACTGCTGCAGGGCGTACATAGGACGAAGCATGTTTTTGATAAGGACTGTCGCCAGAATAAGAATGCTTAATGCAATTGTGGCGATAAGTGGAATAAGAATTGACAGTGCCTTTTTCTGGATAGAGGTGATGATAGAAATGTCATCTGCGACAAAAATCATGCCTTTGAACTCGCCTGACGAACCGATGATAGGGCTGTAAGCGGCCAGGTATTCTTTCTGATAAATCGTGGTGTCGCCATAGTAATTCTTACGATGGGTAATGACCTGCTCGCGAATAGCGGAATTCTGCAGCTGCGTGCCTGTTAACGCTCTTCCGCTTGTGTCTGAAAGCGTTGTATTGACGCGCGTATCGCCTTCAAAGATAGTACATTCAGAGCCGAACCGTGCTTTAATAGACGCTGCAGTATCTCTGGCGACAAGGTCGTACCCTGTAACCACTGCGCCTAACACGCGGCCAGTTACGGCTTCTGTGATAGGGCAGGCAGCCATAAGCGAAAAGTTTTGCGTATTGCCAGGAGTTTCGAATTCTACGGCGATGCTTCCCCGCAGTGCGCTGTTGATAACCGACAGAGAGCCAAGTCTGTTGTCTGCATGGTACATATTTCCAGCTGCAACGACAGTTCCTTTTGCATTAACAATTGACAGGTAATCGAAATCAAAATTCCTGAGTTCGGTTTTAACGATTTCTTTGATGACTGAATAGTCCTGCAGTTCCATATCCTGTTTTACTATTGCGTTGTTTGAAACAGACTGGGCAGCTGCCTTCAAAAATGTCTCCATCTGAGTGACTTCTGAATTCCAGCCGGCAATTGTTGTTTTTAGGCCGTTCTGTGTTGAAGTTCTGATAGCGTTTGAGAAAAGAACCATTGCGACTGTAAGTGTGGTGACAGAACAAAGAAGAATAGAAACGGCCAGTGCAATCCGAATTTTGTGCCTTAATGGAAATTTTACGTGGGTATCCATTTAAAAAAAGACTCCTGTTACAACATTGATATTTATAAGGAAAGTGAGTATAATGTACGCCGTTAGTTAAATTCTGAAAATCCTCTGTTAATATGCTTAAATTTTAGCTCGACGTGTAGTTGTTATCCAAAAATGATGTGTCCCAGGCTAAGACTGCTATTCTTTAAACACATCCGTTACATGAAACTGAGTCAAATCTTTTATCACTTCTGAGGCAATTATCATTCCAGCTACAGAAGGCACAAAGGCATTGCTGCCGGGCGTCTGTTTTTTAGATGTACCTTGTCGGTCAGGCGTAATTCCTGCTGTATCCTCAAATTCTGCGTCTGTTTCATCTGGCACTGGCGGGATGGCAGTTTCGGTTGAAAACACAACTTTAAGCCTTTTGATTTTACGTTTTTTCAATTCATTTCGCATGACTCGGGCAAGTGGACAGACGGACGTGCGCGTAATGTCCGCAACCTTAAGTTTGGTCGGGTCAACTTTGTTTCCTGCCCCCATGCAGCTGATGACCGGTTTCTTAAGGGCTTTTGCGCGGGTAATGATTTCAAGCTTACCGGTAACTGTGTCTATGCAATCGACAATATAATCATACTGCAAAAAATCAAACTGGGAGGCGGTTTCTGGCATATAAAAGGTCTTCCACTTTGTAACCTTGCAGTCTGGGTTTATGTCGTGAATGCGCTCTTCTGCAACATCAACCTTGTCTTTGCCGATTGTGGAATGAAGCGCATACAGCTGGCGGTTCAGATTCGTAAGGCAGATTTTATCATCATCAACAATATCGATTGCACCAATTCCAGATCTTACCAAGGCCTCAACAACATAGCTTCCTACTCCGCCAATGCCAAAAACGATAACACGCGCATTGTAGAGCTTTTCCATGTTTTCCTTTCCGAATGTGAGCCTAGTCCTCGCAAACTGATATGTGTTCATACAAATCCTTATACTAAATGCTGTGGTAGAGGTATGTCAGTATAAAGAGATACGGGGGATGTTTACAAGAAGCGGGTTGATATTCCAGTCTTCTTCTGCGTTTTTGTCACTAAGTGCTTTACAAATAACGGCAATTTTGGAATTCTGTATGCCAAGAACCCGGCAGCAGGTGCCTTTCTGGGAGGAAAAAATGATTAGGGAAATGACAAAAAATGACTGGCCAATGGTTTCTGCTATATATCAGCAGGGAATAGACAGCGGAATTGCTACCTTTACGACAGTGTGCCCGGCTTATGAGGATTGGGACAAGGCTCATGCAAAAGAGTGCCGGTTTGTGTATGAAGAAGATGGAACTGTTGCTGGCTGGATAGCAGTCTGTCCGACTTCGCAGAGATGCGTGTATAAAGGCTGCGTGGAAATGAGCATTTACATCGACAAAAAATACCAGCGCAAGGGCATTGGAGAGAAACTTGTACGGCATCTGATAGAAAAAGCACCGGGAGTTGGATTCTGGAGCATTTATTCTGCAATTATTTCAGTAAATGAAGCAAGTTATAAGCTCCATAAAAAATGCGGCTTCCGCGAAATAGGCTACCGTGAACGCATTGCAAAAGATAAATTTGGCAACTGGCAGAACACGACCTTGTTCGAGATGCGGTTCTAAGTATACCTAGGGAAGATTGAAAACGCCGTGTATGTGAAAAAAGCCCGACTGGTACAGTCGGGCGTAGACTAGCCGGTAGTTTTTAGAGGGAGTGCAGCCCTCTCTCCTTCATTTTTTGTATGACACACCGATACTGCTCCTGGTTTGTCTTTAAGACGGCAAAGTGATAGGTAATGCTCGCTTCGCTGTCGAGAATGGGAATGCTTTTGTGGCTGGGCAGGTCTGTTCGCAGCATGTCTGATTCAAAGCTGATAAGGTTTGATGAATTTATAATTTTGTCGAATGCTTCGATGTTTGCCTGATACAAAAGCTGCGAATCCGGGAGTTTTTGCTCCAGTAACGTGGTCCAGTGACCCTTAAGTGGGAACGGGATGACGGCTTCTCCGTTTATTTCGCTGAATGTTATTCCAGTGTTAGAGGCGAGCGGATGCCCGTCTGGAATCATTGCGAAAAGCTGCTCACTTTCCAGCGGCACGTCAAGCACGAGTTTGCTTTGTTTCGCCTCTGCAAAAAGTGCCATGGCGCAGGTGCCGTCCAGCAGTTTTTGCATAATTTCTGTTTCGCTTTCTAGTACTACGGTTTCGCAGGAAATCTCAGGAAAGCAGTCTTTAACGATATCACGAAGTTCAAAAAGCAGCTCGCACGGAGCGCAGGATGCAATCAGAATGTTTGTGTGTGTCTGGTAAAAAGCCTGCACCTCATGCTGCATTTCTTCTGTAAGAGAAAGCAGTTTTCTTGCATACCCGGCTGCAAATGCCCCGGTTTCGGTAAGCACGACCTTGTTCTTCGTGCGCTTAAAAAGCGGTGTTTTAAGCTCGTATTCCAGATTCTGCAGGGAACGGCTTAATGCGGGCTGGGTGATATTCATCTTTTCTGCGGCCTTTGATACCGTGCCAGTGTCCACTACTGCCAGAAACTGTTCAAGTTGATGCAATTCAAACATGCTTTAGTGTATCACAGTATGCATAAAAGTTATAGTGCAGTTAAAAATTAGCATTGTACATTTTGTTTTTGCCTCGCTACAGTATACGCATACCAAGGCGCGCCATTCTGTTCTGGAGGTTTTATATGAATATGTTTACAAAAGCTCTTTCTGCTTTGACTTTGGCTTCTGTTTCTGTAACCGCACTGGCCGGTTGTGCTTCTTCTCCTGAAACACGCATCCTGCCCCTCATTGATATGACGGCATGGAATTACAACGAAGATGATGATGTCTACTATCAGCTTGGCATTCAGTACGTGGCAAATCCGGCCGACTCAACCTACGAAACGCTCGGATTTTTTGTTCCAGGCTCCTATTTTGACGCAACGGCAAACGGCGACGGGACCTATACCGTGACCGTAAACAAAACGAAGGATGTAGACGGCTTTACGGCAAAAACTGCTCCGTTTGTCCTTCCGGTTCAGACGCCGGGCTATGCCGCCCTTGAAGCTCCGACTACCTACACGCACGATGTAAAATCATACACAGACGCAGGCTTCATCTTTATTTATGCGGGTGCCAGAGGAAGAGACCATGGCGCGCCTGCAGGTGTCACTGACTTTAAGGCCGCAATCCGCTATGTCCGCTACAACAAGAATCTGCTTCCCGGTGATACAGAGCGGCTTTTCACCTATGGCATGTCTGGCGGCGGCGCACAGAGTGCGCTTTTAGGAGCGACGGGCGATGCCCCTGAGTACGAAAAATACCTGAAAGCGCTGGGAGCCGTGATGACAGAAAGCGATGCCGTCATGGGAAGCATGGACTGGTGTCCCATCACGAATCTGAATGTAGCAGACGCCGCCTATGAATGGGAATTAGGAAGTGCCCGCACAAATCTCGATGAAAAAACTAAGGCGATTTCTGAAGGACTGGCAAAATCATTTGCCGCCTACATCAATTCACTGGGTCTTACCGATGAAAATGGGAATCCTCTTACGCTTGAAGAATCAGCTGATGGACTCTACCACGCCGGAAGCTACTATGACTATATGAAGAAGACCATCGAAACATCCCTGAACAATTTCCTTTCGGACACAACATGGCCGTATAACGCAAATGCTCAGAAAGCCGCCCTTGGTCAGAACATGATGCTTCCTGCTGGCTGGACACCACGCGGTCCCCAGGGAATGCAGAATCGCGCTCCCGCGGCAGAAGACCTTGACGGTGTAAACAGGGGAAAAACTGCTTCTGGAACTGTGGATTTAAGCGGCACCTACAATTCAGCGTCTGATTACATTGCAGCCCTTAACGCAAACGAAGAATGGGTGATGTACGATGAAAAAACGAATACGGCAAAAATCACCAGCGTGGAAGCATTTATGAAAAACGTAAAGCAGCTTCAGAAAAGCGTAGGGGCATTTGACGACATGAGCGGAAGCCAGCCGGAAAATACACTGTTCGGGTTGGGAGACGGCACAGGGCTGCATTTTGATGCAATCATGGCGCAGGTTCTCAAAGAAGCGGCACCGGAACTTGCAGAAAAATACAAGGCCGACCTTGCAAAAAAAGACAGCATTGGTTCCACCATGGAAGAGCGCAGCAATATGTACAATCCCATGTACTATTTGAGCAGCGCATACAAAGGCTACAAGACCGCAACCGTCGCAAAGTTCTGGCGCATTCATGCGGGAATCTTCCAGGGCGACACCGCTGTCAGCACGGAACTGGATTATGCCCTTGCCCTTAAAAACTATGGAAGCGAAGTCAAATCCGTTGATTTTACCGAAGTCTGGGGGCTGTATCACACCGAAGCCGAGCGGACAGGCACTTCGACCGGCAACCTGATTGCCTGGATAAAGGACTGCCTTAAGTAAGCAAAAGCCACAAAGAGTTTTTTCTCGCTGGTATGCTGAGCGCTGCCAGCGGGAAACGTATAGCCGGCAGCTGTCATTTTGTATTATACAATTCTAATGTTTTGTTTCCCAATCCTTTATTAAAAAACTATTCGTGGTGATGTTCCCCGTGGTGATTACACTTAGCCTCAAAGTTTGGCTTAAGCAGGCCTTTTGCAAAAAGTTCAGCTGCTTCGTCGGCGCTTCCTGTAATTCCAGGCATTTCTTTTAATCCGCTTGCAGCAATGGCTTCGATGGCACCCTGACCGCGGTTCCCGAGAATCAGAGTTTCAACTCCAAGGCTCTTTAAAAATGGAGGAAGGGCGTGGTGGCCGTTTCCGCCGTTATCAATTACTTCTGACGAAAGAATTTTTCCGTCTTCAATCTGATAAATCTTAAAAAACTGAGTTTTTCCAAAATGCTGGAAGACCTTTCCTGTTTCTTTTTCGTAAGTTACTGCTACTTTCATGTTGTTCTCCAATTTTATTTCTTCAATAAGCCTTTTACTGTGTCTCCGTGGTGTTTTTCATCGTTTCTGACACTTTCAACTTCCGGGAATTTTTCTGCAACTGGTGCATATGTTTTCACCGCGGCATATTCGCCCTGTGCAATTGCGGGATATAAAATGCTTCGTGGTAAAATCCGATAGAGCAGGGGGAGTAAGATTTCTTTCGTATGCTTTGGCTGCAGGACGATGCCTGTCAGCTTATGAAAAACTGACGCGTGATGCCCTTCTTCCTTTGCAAGCTGGCGGAAAGTGTCCTTATCCTTCTGGATTTTTGCAACTTTGGCCAGCGCGTTGTACATAAGCACTGCATCCAGTTCTCCCTGTTGGGACTTCAGCAGAACCTTCATATCCTTTTTGCTGATTTCCATATTACACCAGTCCGCAGCCAGATTTTCTTTCTTCCGGATGAGCAACTTCAAAACCGCAGTTTGCTTCCATGTTGAGTTCCCGCAGTTCCTTGATGCCGTCGATATAAAGCTGATAGTTGATTCCTGTAGATTCGTAGCCACAGCCTACATCGTAATCGTCACCCAGTGCTTCGCGGACAATCTGCTCACGCTGCTCGCGGGTGGTGTCTTTTATTAAAATACTTGCCATAGTGATTCCTTGTGAATGTATTTTAGCATAAAAATCAAACTCTACAAAGCCTAGGGTGAATTGTGCACGGACGGGATGTGTTGTGTAATTGCAGCTGCAGGAGATTTATATGACAAACCAGTACATTACAGGCGCAAAGATAAAACGCCTGCGCGAAGAAAAAAAACTTACGCAGTCCGTTCTGACGGTGTAGAAATCAAAAAGCTTTATCCTGAGCAGAATGCACAAGCCCGGTTAAAAATCAGCGGTACAAGTCAGATTTTGTTTTACTGCAACCAGCACGGGCTTTATAAACTTCAGCTGCACAAAATACAGGGGAGAAAAGGTAAATAAAAACAAGGGCCGCGGCAGGCAAATTGTTTACTGCGGGCTCTTTTAAAAGGGCATACGCTTTGTCACTGCCTTGTTTACAGCACTCTTCTAGTTATTTTGGAAGAATCTTCAACACAACAAACAAAGATGTTAAGATGAAAATGTACATGACCATGCAGGTGGCAAAGTAGGATTATATGCTGAATTGTTTAGTAGTAGCTTTAGGTGGTGGAATCGGAGCCTGCCTCAGATATCTGATAGGTCTGATTTCTCTCAAAGAACCATTTACCTTTCCGGTAAAAACTCTGATGATAAATCTTCTCGGCTGTTTTGTTATCGGACTGGTTGCAGCTCTGGCAGTAAAGAATAGTTCGCTTTCTGCAAAGACAGTGCTCTTTATCAAAACTGGATTGTGCGGCGGCTTTACAACATTCTCAACTTTTGCTTTAGAAACAGAAACCTTCATAAAGACAGGACATATGGGGCTTGCTCTTCTTTATGTTGTCCTGAGCGTAGTTGCAGGAGTTGGACTGGCCTTTGCAGGACAAGTGGTTGTGGGAAAGTAGAATGAACAAAAGCGTATTAAAAAATGGTGACCTGCTTTTTATGAGTGATGAATCAGACTTATCAAAAGCAATTATCGAGACAACCGAAAAATATAGTCACGTGGGAATCTACTTTGACGGAATGCTTTACCATGCTTCAAGAAAAAGGGGAGTAGCAAAACAGAAA
>JAILRG010000094.1 GCA_024698325.1 Treponema sp. | reverse complement strand
CACCGCATTCTTGACGGCTCTGCAAAAGGGACGGCCGGAAACATTGAAGATTACAACGAAGAGTTCTCTCGCATTCACAACGCGGGCGAAAAACTCTCGGAAATGCTCAATCAGATTATTTCCTACTCGAACATCGTCCGCACCGAAAACAAAAACAAGACCAGAGGCAAAAAAGAACGCACCAGCGGCATGAACCGGCGCTTCCGGCTGCTGATTCTTCTTTTTATGACGTTCGTCATGCTCGTCAGCTTTTACACAAACCAGTCTGCCACCTACCGCTGGGGAAATCAGCTGATGCAGAGTAAGGCCGAGCGCTACGAATTCCAGCTTTCGGAATGGGTGAACACGCAGAAAAGCATACTCGACATGTTCTGCAGCATCATAGCGACGCACCCGGAAATGCTCGACGACTACGAAGGCACCGTCGATTACCTGAACCGCATTACCCTGCGCTATCCCGAAATCTCCGTAACCTACATGACAAACCCGAACCTGGAGCACACGGTCTACATGAACAACGGCTGGCAGCCGACTCCCGACTGGCACGTTGAGGAGCGTCAGTGGTACATTGACACCCTTGCTTCTGACAGCGGCTGGAGCATGTCAGCCCCCTATTACGACGAACAGACCGGCGGCTACTGCGTCACCATTTCGGAACGCGTCTACGACTACCGCACCGGCGAATTCCTCGGAAACTTCGGCATAGACTTCTTCATGGATAAGCTGGTAGACATTCTCGGCGACAGCTACACCGACACCGGCTACGCCTTCCTTGTCGATACCGACGGCGACATCATCAACCACCCCTACGGCAGCTACCAGATGAGCGTCGGGCAGAAACAGAACATTTCGGAGCTGCCATACGCCGGCGTAAAGCCAAACGGCAAAAGCACGATTGTCATCAAAGATTACGACGGCACGCGCCGCATTCTGATTGCGCTCCGCAACGCAGACTCAAAGTTTGCAATCTACGTCGTTTCCGGCGTCTGGAAAATTTACGGCAAAATGCTCATCTACGGCCTTATCTGCCTGCTGACGTTCCTGTCCTGCATCGCGATGGTCTGGCAGCTTCTGACAGGCCTTATCCGCTGGCAGGATCAGACAACCCGGCAGATGCAGGCGGCAGCAGATTCCGCCATCGCCGCCGGCAAGGCAAAGAGCCAGTTCCTTGCGCAGATGAGCCACGAAATCCGCACGCCCATCAACGCAGTACTCGGCATGAACGAAATGATTCTGCGCGAATCCAAAGACAACGACATCCTCGAGTATTCATCGAACATCCAGACAGCCGGAAAAACGCTGCTTACGCTTATCAACAGCATTCTGGATTTCTCGAAGATTGAAGACGGCAAGATGGAAATCATACCCGTCAAATACGAGACAACGGCGCTGATTACCGGGCTGGTAAACTCCATATCCGAGCGCGCAAAGGCGAAAAATCTGGAGCTTAAGCTGAATATCGACGAGACTCTGCCGGTGGCGCTCTTCGGCGACGACGTGCGCTTAAGCCAGGTCATCGTAAACCTGCTGACAAACGCCGTAAAATACACGGAAAAAGGTTGCGTCACGCTGACAATCCGGGATAACGGCCGCAAAGATACCGACATCGATTTGTATGTCGAAGTCCGCGATACCGGCATCGGCATAAAACAGGAAGATTTAGGCCGCCTCTTTGAATCTTTTGAGCGGCTGGATGAAGAACGAAACCGCACCATTGAAGGCACCGGCCTTGGCATGTCCATTGTCACCAAACTGCTTTCCATGATGGGAAGCGAGTTGCAGGTAGAAAGCGAATACGGAAAAGGCTCCTGCTTCTCCTTTACCCTGCGCCAGCAGATTACAGATTCGCAGCCGCTGGGAAATTACTACGAGCGCCGGGCAAAAACCGCCAGGCTCGAAGCTGACGGCACAAACATTCACGCGCCGAAAGCAAAAGTCCTTGTTGTCGACGACAACGACATGAACCTGAAGGTAGCAAAAAACCTGATGAAGCTCTGCGGTATCGTCCCCGACATGGCAGCCTCCGGTGCTGAGGCGATTGAAAAAGTCCGGGCAAAGAACTACCACATCATTTTCCTTGACCACATGATGCCTAAAATGGACGGACTTGAGACGCTCCGGCACATCCGCGAGGAAAACCTGCTGCCAGAACACACGGCCGTCATCGCGCTGACTGCAAACGCGGTCGTTGGCGCAAAGGAAAGCTACCTGCAGGCAGGCTTTGATGACTATCTTTCAAAGCCGATTGAAATACAAAAGCTTGCAGCAACCCTCGCCCAGTACCTGCCCGCCGACATACTTACCGGCGTACCAGAGGCTTCTCCTTCTGCCGCCGCGGATGACGACGTGCTTGAGTTTGCGCCTGCAGGAGAAGCTGACAGCACGGAGAGCGGCATACTGGAATTCGCGCCGGAGCCAGAAGGCACAGATGAAAGCCGCGGCAGCCTTACTGACAGCGCACTTGCGTCCCTTTCGGAAGCAGGTATCGACACAACGGCCGGATTAGGCTATTGTGGCGGCGACCGGAGCTTCTATGCAGAAATGCTGCATGACTACCGGAACAGCTTTGATGAAAAAAGCACAGAACTGGCAGGCTATTTCGATTCCGGCGACTGGAGCAACTACCAGATTCTGATTCATGCGCTTAAAAGCACTTCCAAGACGATTGGAGCTACAGAGACGTCAGAGCTTGCAAAAGCGTTGGAACAAGCGGCAAAAAATGCCGATACACATTACATAGCACAAAATCACGAGTCTTTCCTGAAAGCCTACAGGCAGACGACGGAAAGCATAGCTGCTGCAGGGAGTAACTAATATGGCAGACTGGGTAGTTGTTGTTGACGACGACATCACAAACTTGAAGATGGCAGGTCATATCCTGAGTAAGGCAAACATGCGCGTTTCTGCCGTAAAAAGCGGAACTGCACTGCTGGACTTTATCAAGCAGGAACGGGATGAAACGCCGGACCTGATTCTGCTCGACGTCATGATGCCCGAAATGGACGGCTTCGAGACCATGCGACAGCTTAAGGCATGGGAAAAAGAACAGGGAAAGAGCGACATTCCGGTCATCTTCCTTACCGCTGACGAAGACACAAACTCCGCCGCTACAGGACTGGCACTTGGCGCCATGGATTTTATAAAAAAGCCCTTCCTGCCAGAGCTGCTTACCATCCGCGTCCAGCACATCATCGAGCTAACCCATCTGCGAAAGCAGACCGCCTGATACATTTTTGATATGAAGCCCATTCCCGAGCCTTCCCGCAGGCGCCTGGTCACGCTTGCGGCATTGTTGAGCCAGCAGCAGACAGAAAAAATCACCTCGGTTACCATCGCAAGCCTTACCGGCTGGTCGCAGTCGGTAATCCGCCGTGACATCGCCCTGCTGGAACTGCGTGCGGGAGTTTCAAACGGCTACCGGGTGAGCCAGCTCCACGATGCCATCTGCGAGGCGCTGCACATCGGCACGGCTTCCGAGCCGGTAAGCACATCACAGGCCGGAATGAAAAGCTCTGCCGCCGAAAGCAGACTGGAGGGAAGCGGCACTAAAGGAAGCCGGGCGCTGGCACACAAGTGCTGCATCGTAGGCCTGGGCCGTCTGGGCGCGGCTCTTTTGGAAGCCAGCATTTTCGAGCGCTCGCCCTTTAGAGTGGTCGCAGGCTTTGACGCAAGCGTAAACCGCACGGAAGTGCTGCGCTCAACCTTTCCGCTCTACCCTCTAAGCCAGCTTGAAAGCGTTATCGCCCGGGAAGGCATAGAGTACGCCCTGCTGGCTGTTCCTGACGCCAGCGCCCAGATAACCGCTGACCGGCTGGCAAAAAGCGGCATAAAGGGCATCGTAAATTACACCGGCGCCGTGCTGACCGCCCCCCTGCCAGTGGAAAACGTAGCACCCGTCACCGCCCTGACCAATCTGCTTTCCCAAAGCTGAGCAAAAAGGCCGCCAGCTCCATCGACAGCCCATACCACACGAGCACGAGCAGAACCGCTTCCCCTGCGACAGCGCGAACTCAAGTCCCCTTACCCACACATCGTTATATTTTTCACAGTAACAGCATTTTTTGGCAAAATTCGGCTTTTTTTTCGATTTTTGCTTGAAAAGGCGCGCGTTCGGCTTTCTTCCGCTGTTGTCCCTTTGCCTCCACATCGCTACAATAGTGTCACTTTACCGTTACAAATGTAACAGTAAACACTTACCCTGACCGCCTCTCCCGGTGATGAGGGGGATTTTAAGGGGGAACAAGGCTTCTTGTGCCCCCTTAGGCGAGGGGGCAGTGGAAGAGACAACAAAGCGGAGAGCATCGACACTGCCTGCAGGGGCGATGCTCGTAGCGGCTTGGCTCTGGAACGAGGGGGAGGCTTCCCCCTCCTAAAAAACGAATCTTACTATAGCTAACAGGAGACAAATATGGCTAGAGTGTACAATTTCAGCGCAGGTCCGTCCTGCCTGCCGGAAGAAGTGCTGCGGGAATGCGCCGCAGAAATGATGGATTATCAGGGAACCGGTCAGTCCGTTATGGAGATGAGCCACCGGTCAAAGGCTTACGAGCCCATTATTGCCGACGCTGAGGCTATGGTGCGTAAGCTGATGAATGTGCCCGATAACTACAAAGTGCTTTTCGTGCAGGGCGGCGGCTCCACACAGTTCGCCATGGTTGCAGAAAACTTAGGCATCAAGCACAAGAAAGCTGCCTACATCGAAACTGGCGTCTGGGCAAAAAAAGCTGCTGCTGAAGCAAAAAAGCTTGGCATCGCTGTCGACGTCATCGCGTCTTCAAAAGACAAGAACTATTCCTACATTCCCCGCGTTGAGAAAATCACCGGCGACTATGACTACGCTTACATCTGTCTGAACAACACCATCATGGGTACCCACTACGAGTACATTCCCGAAACCGGCGACATTCCGCTGGTAGCTGACATTTCTTCCTGCGTCCTTTCTGAGCCGCTGGATGTGTCAAAATTCGGCCTTCTTTTTGCTGGCGCTCAGAAAAACCTGGCTCCCGCTGGCGTTACCCTGGTTATCGTCCGCGAAGACCTGATTCCCGAACCTGCTGACTGCCTGCCGGGCACTCCCACCATGCTGGCTTACAAGACTCATGCCGATAACGGCTCTATGTACAACACACCGCCCTGCTACACAATCTACGTGCTGGGTAAAGTACTGCATTGGATTGAAAAGAACGGCGGCGCTCAGGGCATGGCTGACTTGAACAACGCAAAGGCAAAGCTTCTCTACGACTATCTCGACAGAAGCGACTTTTACCACGCAACAGCAGAAAAAGGCAGCCGCAGCTTGATGAACGTGCCTTTCCTGACCAAGTTCTCGACAGCGGAAACTGCTGCTGCCGCCAAAAAAGACGAGGCTGACCGCACTGACGCTGAAAAAGCAGCGCTTGCCAAGGAAAAGGAAATGAACGACAAGTTCGTAAAGGAAGCTCAGGCAGCAGGCCTTGTGAACCTGAAAGGTCACCGTCTGGTAGGCGGCATGCGCGCTTCTATCTACAACGCCATGACCATCGATGGCGTAAAAACCCTGATTGACTTTATGGACAAATTCGCAACAGAAAATAAATAAGCTTTGTAGCGGTCGCGTTCCCAAATCCGGCGGGCGCACCGCCACTGCTTTTTCAGGAGAAAAAAAATGTACAAGATTCAGACTTTAAATAAAATCAGCGCCGTGGGATTAGAGAATTTTCCCCGGGACGACTACGAGGTTGCAAGCGACATCAACAACGCTGATGCAATTCTGGTGCGCTCTGCCGAAATGCACGACATGGCTCTTCCGGAAAGCGTCAAGGCTGTTGCTCGTGCTGGTGCCGGCGTAAACAACATTCCGATTCCTGAGCTGACAGAAAAAGGCGTGGTGGTTTTTAACACACCGGGCGCAAACGCAAACGCTGTAAAAGAGCTGGTGATTCTGGCACTGCTGCTTTCAAGCCGCCCTGCCATCGCCGCAAACAAGTGGGTTGCAGGTCTTGCCGGTAAGGGAGACGAGATTCCTGCGCTGGCAGAAAAAGGCAAGAGCCAGTTTGTCGGCCCGGAAGTAAAAGGAAAGACGCTGGGCGTTATCGGCCTGGGTGCTATCGGCGCCATGGTTGCAAACACTGCCATTGAGCTTGGCATGAATGTCATCGGCTACGACCCCTTCATCTCTGTTGCCGCCGCATGGAGACTGAACCAGAAGGTACAGCACGCAGAAACTCTGGACAGCGTTTTTGCAAAGAGTGACTACATCACCGTGCACGTTCCCCAGACAAACGATACAAAAGGCATGATTAACGCGTCATCCATCAAGAACATGAAAGACGGCGTTCGCATCATCAACCTGGCCCGCGGCGGTCTTGTAAACAATGCCGACATTCTCGCTGCCATCGAAAGCGGCAAGGTGTCCTGCCTGATTACCGACTTTGCCGACGAAGACCTCTTGAAGTGCGACAAGGTCATCTGCTTCCCCCATCTGGGTGCATCTACCCCCGAGGCAGAGGACAACTGCGCCGTTATGGCCGTTAAAGAACTCAGGGACTTTTTGGAAACTGGCGCCATCGCTAACAGCGTAAACTACCCCAAAACAGCTCTGGACGGCGCCATTCCGGCCCAGGGCACCCGCCTCTGCATCAGCCACAAGAACGTGCCCAACATGATTGCACAGTTCACCACCGTGCTGGGTAACGCCAAGCTGAACATTGCAGGCATGGTCGACCAGAACCGCGCAGACCTTGCATACGCACTGATTGACGTTGACGGCAAAGTTGATGCAGATGCACTTGCTACCCTTTCTGCAATCGACGGCGTAATCAAAGTACGGCCCATTTATAACTAAATCCTGCAGTAAGCAGAAAGCCCGCCCGCAGAGTGCGATCCGCGCCCTGCAGACGGGCTTTTTTTCTGGCAACGAGTCACTACAGCAGAACCTTACGACATCAGCCTTTTACTAGACACTTACTGCCAAGTGCATTAAAATTGCGGCTCTATCTTCACTTTTACAGGAGTCGTACATGAACAATAAAAGCAATTATTGCGCACGAATACGCACGCGTACGCTGGCATCAGCCCTTACGCTATTAGCCCTGTTTACAACAGGCTGTGCTTCCACACCGTCAGCCTACCGCGAAATTGAAATGACAGACGCCGTTACCGCACCAACTGCACAAGCAATCGAATCCGGAAAAATCGCATTCAGCATAGAATCACAGTGGCCGTTCTCGCTTTTTGACGACAAAGAAGCTGATGAGCCGGCGCTGTTACCGCATGACATGTCGATTAAGGGAAGACGCACCTCCTCCCAGCAGCCAAAAAAAGTCGAGACTGACAGCACGCTTATAAAAGTACTCGACGCCATCGTCCGCGACAGCTCCTGGACGTACGACTGGAAGGGAACGCTTTCAACAGACGGCAAGTCGATTCCGCTTGTTATGACAATGAAGGTTTCCGACAGCTTCAACAAGATCTACCGCTTAAAAGACGCCTATACACGCACGCACGAAAACAAAAAGGGCATTACCGAAAAGCTTAAAAAATTCGTCGGCGTAGACGTCGTTACAAAACTGAATGTGACAGAACCGGTAGACGACTGCGCTAAACAGGCACCCTTTGAAATTGCGCATCTTACCGCAGAAGACGGCACCGAATACCACATTCTTGCAACACGCACCTTTGCGCCCGGCCTGGAAAACGCGCCGAAGCAGACAATGCGCTCACTCATCTTTGCACGCGGCCAGCGCTATCAGATTACCGACAGCACAAACGCAGTCGTCTACGCAGACTGCACGGTTGATTCGTTTACAATTTACCAGAGCGCTGTCGACTCAGAACACGACCGCAAAGACGCACTCAAAGAAGGCATCGGCTTATTTACCGCATGGCTCTGGTCAATGGACGAACACGAGCAGTTCACTTCCATGCTGAATTAACAGCCGCCGTGACAGCAGCTGCAAAAAAAAGAAAGCCCGCCAGCAGACTGAAAGTGCATGTCACGCTTCGAGTTCTGCCGGCGGGCTTTTGTTTACTTGAAGCGCGGGCGGCAGTTCCGCCGCTGCTGTTAACAGGTGCCGACAGGTCGGCATGTGGCAGCAGGCGCCGTTAGCGGAAGAGGCCGGCAACAGGCTCTGTCAGGCACCAACGGCCGCCATGCAGCAACAACTACGTGCCATCGGCGAACGCCGGCCAGCCCGCTAGTCCCAGGCACGTACCGCATGTGGGCAGGCGCTGCACGTGGGCAGGCGCTGCAAGCATGAAGCCTCACGCGCTCTTTTTACGCGGGACTGGCCGGCATGTGGCCTCACGCGCCCTTCTTATGCTTAGCGTTAGAATGTCGGGGCAACAGCTACATGGTACCAGGTTTTACCCCAGACTCCCGTCTTGTAGTAATTCTGCTCCATGTAATTCTGGCTGTAGTAATAATAGTCGCTTGAGCCGACGCAGGTAAACGAGGTGACAGAGGCAGCCGCGCTGATTCCCGTAAACTTGATTGAGGCGTTGCGGCCGATAAAGTAGAACGCATACGGCTCTACCGTCATGGCACTTGCACTGGTAGCAGCAATCGTCAGCGCAACGTCGTCATTGTAAAAACAGTTTGCGCCAAAGTATACAAGTGTCGCGGGGCAGGCAACGCTTGTGAGGCTCGTGCAGTTTGCGAACGCGCTTGCCCGAAGCGCCGTAACGCCTGTCAGGTTCACGCTCGAAAGACTCGTGCAGTCCCGGAAAGCGCCGTGGTCAACAACATACGAGCCGCCGGACGTAAATGCGACGCTTGCAAGATTTGTACATTCCGCAAAGGCAAGTTCGCCGACAGTCTTGACTGTAGCCGGAATAGTCACCGACGTAAGCGACGTATTTCCATAAAAGGCAAAGTCACCGATTCCGACGACATCCCAGCCTGAATACCGTGACGGGACGCTTACAGAAGACGCAGAGCCTGTGTAGGAAATCAACACCCAGCCGGTCTTATCGGCGTCGAGCTGGTACTGATAATCGCCGTTAGACTTTGTAATCCAGTACAAATCATCATTACCGCTACCGCAACTGCCGTTAATCACATTGAACGCACCGGCAACATCATTTGAAGCACAGGTTCCCTTGTCGCTGTAGGTAATCAGTCCCTTAGAGCAGCCGGAATACGTGATGTTCTCGTAGACATTGTAGTTTGCGCTCATCCGGTAACGCTCTTCAAACGCGTAGGTATAGCCGCTGACAGTGAGATTCTTGAAGAAATTGTTATGCTGCGCGAGGAACTGGCTTGAAGAGCCGTTTACGAGCTGATTGGCGACGCCACTGTTAGCGCTCGCCGTTCCCTTGCTGCCGCTTGAAGAGCAGTAGGTGACCGTTCCGCCGTTAGAAAGAATCTGGCCGCCCTGCACGCTGATGTTTGCGCTGCCGCCAACCTGAATACCGGTCGACATGCTGTTCAGAAGCTTTACCTTGTCAACCGTAATGCCGTTTGAAGATGAGCAGAAGAATAGGCCGTGGCCGCTTGCTTCTGAGTAGACGTAATGCACGTTGACATTAGGACCGACATCGTTTGCACAGCGGAATGCCGCATAGGTACCAGCCGAGCAGCAGCGAACAGCCTTAATCGTGTTAATCCACACATTGTACGAACAGTTGAGCAGAACACCACAGCCTGCACTCGCGTCGGTTACGGAAACCGTGCCCATGTACACGTTGTAAGTGTTAAAGGTTTCGATTCCATGCTCCACGGTGCCATCGGTTACGATGTTGTCAAAATACAGATTGTAGCTCCAGCGGTCGAGCGCAACATTGGGGGCTGCGGTGGCTTCGCTCTGCGCGCGGATACCGATATTGGCGGCACAGGTTTCGCCGCTTGCAGCCATTATCTTTACGTTGTCAACGACAATATCATAGCCCTGCGCGATAAAAATGCCGTAGGTCGGCTTTCCCGTAAAGGTGCCGTTACGGACAGAAATGTCATGCACGCCGCGCTCAATATTGATAAACGAGTTGATATTGTACGTGAACGAATACGTAACGCCGCTCTTTGTCTGTGAGCCGCTGAAAGAACCCGAGGTGTCGACATAGATTGTATTGTCGTCAAAATCCAGGATTGTGTAGCTTGGCGGAATAATGCTGATGCTGCCAGCCATACGGTTACTCACATTCACCCGGGAAATTGTATTCGCTTGTGTATCTGCAGCCGTTCCAGAGCTGCCGCTTGCATCAATAAGCACTTTCTCCTTTGAGCTGCGGCCGCTGGTCAGATAGGTAAACGCCGTATTCACCGTGTCGATAAGGCTCGTGTAGGTTTCCGACGCAAGCGAGTAGCTTGAAGAGCTGGTTACAGTCGTATCGGTCGTATACAGGATTACCCATTTTGCCGTGCTTTTGTTGTAGGTCACTTTGACTTTTGGAAGCAGGTCGTCTTCGCTATCAAACGCGTCCAAGCGGGCCTGCACGTCGGAAACCGAAACCGCCGCCGTAATGCCGCTTGCGTCAGACGGCTCTGAGGTTGAGAGAGAGCCCAGGCCGCTGGAAGTTCCGTACATCGAAGCTATTGTCGCGCCGTATTTTGTAAAAGTGTCAGATGTGCCGTAATTCGAGTCTGTCTGCGGCGAAACAAGCACATAGTAAATATTAATGGCACAGGCGGTAGACAGCAAATCGTAGGTACCGGCGGCGTCAATATCGAACGTGTAAGAAGTGATAGCGCCAGAACCGCCCTGACGGCTCACCTGCGTTCCAGAGGATGTGTACAAGGCGATGTAACGCCCGCTGTCAACAGTAGCATACACCGTCACCCGGCTGTTTGCAGCAGCAGTAAACTCGAGCGCACGGTACGAACCTGCGACGCCGCCGCCACGCATATCAAGCGCTTTGGAAAAAGACATGCCGTTCAGCGACGCCGAAGAGGAAATGACCCGAACATACTTTTCGCTCGTCGCATACACCTTAAAACTGCCGCTCGTAAATGCGGAAGTGTACGTTCCCAGAGTCAGGCTATCCGACGACAATGTAAGCGTCGTACTTGCAGCGCGCTCCGTGGCAATACCTGCGCCACCGCCGGAAGATTCCTGCTCGGAAATCTCAAGCATTGAGCAGCCAGACAGAATAATTCCGGCCGATACGGCGCAGAACCTTTTCACAACTTTTTTCAGATTCATACTAGTCTCCTTTTTTGTGAATCACAGCTCTTTTTAGATTACAGCCAAAAAGGAAAGTTTTTAGCACATATCCGTCAGAATTCAATAAGCAATCATCATTAAACCGCAATAAACAGCAATACACCGCATTTAAAACGAGATTTTCTCGCATTAGACGTTCACAGAGGTGCTGGCAGCAGGTGCCGGCAGCAGATGCGCTGGAGGCAAGCGGACTGGCAGTGTGTGTGAACGGACGGACATGCGGCAGATGTCAGTAACAGCGAGTTGGTGTGAGGCAGACTGTGACGTGCTGGTATCAGATTTGCACCATCGGTGGGTGGTTTGCGGGCGGGAGGCAGCGTGCAGGAATCAGAGAGGCTTACAGCGGTTCCAGTTTTGCAACGTGCTGTTCCCGGGAACAGCGCCCTTTCATGCGCTGCTTTTTTTCATACATTTTTTCATCAGCGGCATCAATGGCACTCTGGAAATCCCTGGGAAGATGCGGAGTAAAAAAGGTAAAGCCATAGGCGGCACTAAAAGGATGATCACTATCCTTCTGGCACTCAACGATTTTGTCAAATTCAGAGATGATGGTCGCAACTTTTTCGCGGGGCTGCTGATAACACAGGCAGATAAATTCATCCCCGCCGATGCGGTACACGCTGCCCTTCTCGCCGACAGCTTCCATAAGGCAATAGGCAAACGCTTTTATCACGCGGTCACCGACGACATGCCCCCAGTCATCATTAAGTGTTTTCAGATTGTTCATGTCAAACAGAATCAGCGCATACTCCCCCTGCGGACTCTGCGCACCAAAGCTGTCAACGAACGAAAACCACGCGGTCTTGCTTTTAGCGCCCGTTGCCACATCAACAAACGCAAGCTCCTTATACACTTCTGCCTGACTTGCCTGCTGGAAAAACTGCAACTCCTTGTGATAGGTCAGCAGAATCATCGAGATAAAGGCAAAGGCAAGGCCGATGCTGAGCACAAGGCCGGAAAAAGTTCCGAGCAGGAACGACACGAATGTAAAACAGAAAATGCCCACCGAGCAGGCCATGGTGACATAAAACAGGTAGCGGAGCGGCGAACGCTTAAGCCAGGGACGGTGGCTTATCAGCACCAGAGAATGCACGCACATAAACACATAAAGCGCGTATGAAAGGAAAATGGTCGAAGTAAGGGCGGCAATTCCCGTAATCTGCAGGCCCAGCTGCACGAGCAGCACAACGACTATCGCCCAGAAATTGATTTCCGTAACGACATCCATGCGGTTTTCGTTTATGCTCGTCAGAAACAGGAAGGTCAGAAGCGGCATAAAAAGCTGCGTGGCATACAGAAGCGCCCAGTGCAGCGGCAGATAGCCGAAAAAAAGCTGCAGCAGGCGGGATTCTTCAAGCTGCCACAAACCGATACAGAGCGTCAGAAACGCAAGATGCAGCATCGTAAAGTCTTTCGTCCCCCGCATGAACAGCACGCCGGTTCCCAAAAGAAACAGAGCCGTAACAATCATCGTTATGCCAAGAACAAAATAGCTCCAGCGCTCTCCGACCAGGGCCTTCAGAATGCTCACCCGGGAACCAATCAGCACCGGGTTGAATTCGCCGGCATACTCTCTGACAAGTGCCGTAGATTCAATTGCCAAAAGCGCGCCCTCAGCTATGTCCGAAGGCAGCCTTACGATGTGATACAAGGCGCGGTATGTTATAAGCCACCGCGGAGTCGCCCTTGCATTAAAACGGTAAATGACGCTTCCGTTCACAGAAACCGTTATATTCTGATGTTCTGAAAAAAAACAGAGATACGAGTTGCAGGATACACTCGGATTAAGCTCATGATAGAGCGTCGCCTCTCCGTTTGGAGCAGGAATTTTTACGGGAAGCGTCCCCACCGGAAAGCGGTGTCCGTATCTGTTCTGATAAAACCAGCCGTCATTCTGGTAATAATCACTTTCCGGTGCAAGAAACACATTCATCGACCCACGCCCGGCAACAAGAACAAACAGCACCAGCGCAAAAAATGAACAAAACAGTGCTGCTATAATGCGATTCCTGAAGTTTTTGTATAAATATCCGAACGGCGTCCTCATTTTTAATTATTGTAATGCGGTAAAAGCAAAAAAACAAGGCAACCGGCATTTCTGCCGGCACAGTTTTTAAGCTTTCAGATAGCCTTTGTAAGACGCTGTTTCAAGAATCTCATTAGCGTTTTTAATGCGCTCTTGAGAAGGCATTTCCGTGGTTTTAAGCGCATAGTCAATTCCCAGATTCTCATACTTAGAAATTGCAAGGCTGTGATACGGCAGAACTTCCACGCGCTTAACATTGTGCAGCGTGCGGATAAAGTCGCGGGTACGCGCAAGGTACTCGTCGTTATCGCTTATACCCGGAACCAGCACATGACGAATCCAGATTGGCTTTTCAGTTTCGTCCAGATAGCGGAACATGTCGATAATATGCTCGTTTGACATGCCGGTAAGCGTCTTGTGTTCTTCAGGATCTATGTGCTTAATGTCCATCAAAAGCAAGTCAGTGTACTGCATGAGTTCTTCAAACTTGCTGAACCAGACGGGGCTGCGGTTGAACGGCCCGCCAGACGTATCTATGCAAGTATGCACGCCTTCTTCTTTTGCAAGCTTGAATAAGGCAAGCACGAAGTCAATCTGAGCAAGTGGTTCACCGCCAGAAACGGTGATGCCACCTTCTTCACCCCAGTATTCGCGATAGCGAAGCGCTTTTTTTAGCACATCTTCCGCGGTCCAGTATTCCCCGCCTTTTGCTTCCCAGGTCTCCGGGTTGTGGCAAAAAAGACAGCGCATGGGGCAGCCCTGCAAAAAAACGATAAAGCGCACTCCCGGCCCGTCCACAGACCCAAAGCTTTCAAACTTGGAGATTCTTCCGATTGTCTTTCCGTCGTCCATCTTGTACCTCATTCTAAAAAAAATCCCCGCTCCGAAAGCTCGGAACAGGGCGTTTTGTTTGTATGTAGGGCAGCATGGAAGCTGCCCCACGATAAATGCACGGACAGAAACTGGAAATCAGTTTCTGTCTGATTCAAAATCTACATGAATGTAGATTTTGAATCGCGCCTACAGTGCTGCGTGAGTCGCAGCCTAACGGCTGCTTAACGAGTTTTGCTTTCGCAAAACTCGCCGTGCATCTAGTCTACAGAGCTGCGTGGGTCGCAGCCTTGCGGCTGCTTCCCGAGTTTGCTTTCGCAAACTCGCGGGTTTACCGTTATGCTCTAGAGAGCTGCATGGCAGGTGCGGGCGATAACATCATCCTGCTGTTCTTTGGTCAGGTTGATGAAGCGTACTGCGTAGCCAGAAACGCGAACGGTGAAGTTTGCGTACTCCGGTTTCTCCGGGTGAGCCTGGCAGTCCTTGAGCTTTTCTACGCCGAAGACGTTTACGTTCAGGTGGTGTGCACCCTTTGCAAAGTAGCCGTCCATGACGTTTACCAGGTTCTTAACGCGCTCTGCCTCGTCGTGGCCGAGAGCAGCCGGGTTGATTGTCTGTGTGTTAGAGATACCGTCGAGAGCGTACTCATACGGAACCTTTGCAACAGAGTTCAGAGATGCTACGAGGCCGTTTGTCTCTGCACCGTATGAGGGGTTAGCTCCCGGTGAGAAGGGCTCGTGTGCCTTGCGTCCGTTCGGCAGAGCGCCGGTTGCCTTACCGTATACGACGTTTGAAGTAATCGTAAGGATAGAGGTTGTCGGCTCTGCGTTGCGGTAGGTGTGGTGCTTCTTGATTTTTCCGATGAAGGTCTTCAAGAGCCACTTTGCAATCTCGTCTGCGCGGTCGTCGTCCTGACCATAGCGGGGGAAGTCGCCTTCGGTAACAAAGTCATAAGCCATGTTCGGAGCGAAAATCTTGTTGCCTTTTTTGTCGGTAATGTCGATGTCGCGGCGAAGAACCTTAACCTTTGCGTACTTGATAGCAGACAGTGAGTCAACGACGTGTGAGAAGCCTGCGATACCAGTTGCGAATGTGCGGCGAACGTCGGTGTCGATAAGAGCCATCTCTGCAGCTTCGTAGTAGTATTTGTCGTGCATGTAGTGAATTGCGTTCAGTGAGTTCACATAGATGCCGGCGAGCCAGTCAAGCATGACATCGTACTTGCGCATAACTTCGTTGTAGTCGAGGTATTCGCTTGTAATCGGTGCCAGCTCCGGACCAACCTGTACGCCCGGTGTGAGGCCTGCTTCTTCGTCTTTACCGCCGTTGATGGCGTACAGAAGAGCTTTTGCCAGGTTAGCGCGTGCGCCGAAGAACTGCATCTCTTTACCAGTCTGTGTTGCAGAAACACAGCAGCAGATTGAGTAGTCATCACCCCAAACTGGGGGCATAACATCGTCATTCTCGTACTGGATTGAAGATGTGTCGATAGAAATCTTTGCAGCATACTTGCGGAAGTTTTCCGGCAGGCGCTTGGTGTACAGAACAGTGATGTTCGGCTCCGGTGACGGGCCCATGTTCTCGAGGGTGTGCAGGAAGCGGAAGTCGTTCTTGGTAACCATTGAGCGGCCGTCCTGACCCATACCTGCAACTTCCAGTGTTGCCCAAATCGGGTCGCCAGAGAAGAGATTGTTGTAGCTTTCGATACGTGCGAAGCGAACCATGCGGAACTTCATGACCATGTGGTCAACGAGCTCCTGAGCCTGCTCCTCAGTGAGGGTACCGTTCTTGATATCGCGCTCGATGTAGATGTCGAGGAAGGTTGCGATGCGGCCGACAGACATTGCAGCGCCGTTCTGTGTTTTGATAGCAGCCAGGTAGCCGAAGTACAGCCACTGGAATGCTTCTTTTGCAGTCTTAGCCGGTTTTGAAATATCAAAGCCGTAGAGAGCTGCCATTTCTTTCATCTGTTTGAGGGCTTTAATCTGCTCTGCAACTTCTTCGCGCAGGCGGATTACGTCGTCGGTCATTGTGCCGTCGCCAATGTTAGCAAAGTCCTTTTCCTTTGACTTGATGAGGAAGTCGATACCGTACAGAGCAACACGGCGATAGTCACCGACGATGCGTCCGCGGCCATAGGTGTCCGGCAAACCAGTCAGGATGTGTGATGAGCGAGCTTTGCGGATCTCCGGGTTGTAGACCTGGAAAACTGCGTCTGAGTGAGTCTTGTGGTACTCAGTGAAGATTTTGTGCAGTTCCGGGTTCGGCTTGTAGCCGTACATTTCGCAGCTCTGCTCTGCCATGCGGATGCCACCGAACGGCATGAAAGCTCTCTTGAGCGGTTTGTCAGTCTGAAGACCAACGACCTGCTCCAGCTCTTTGCCTTCGTCGCAGATGTAGCCTGCTTTATGAGCAGTAAGTCCTGTTACAACATCGGTGTCGAGATCGAGAACGCCGATTCTTTCTTTTCCGTCAAGACCAACTGATTTCTTGTTGTGTTCTGCTTTCTGCAGTTTCTGCAGTTCGTCAAACAGTTTGTTGGTTGCAGCAGTAGGACCTGCAAGGAACGATGAGTCACCATCATACGGTGTGTAGTTTAACTGGATGAATTCGCGGACATTAACTTCGTCCTGCCAAAGCCGACCTGTCTTAAAGCCTTTCCAAGCTTCCTGTTCAGCCATAAAATCTCCTCAGGCGGTATGCCTGTTCTAATGATTTTACCTGCAGAGACAATCTGACCCATGAAAAAGAGCGCATAAATGAATCCGAAAGCAGGCCTGTCGGTTCCTGTTCCGGCAATGGAGCTTCAAGTGCGCTTTCGTTACCTAAAGCAATGTTAAGTAACTAACAGTTTCAAAGGGGCCTGTGTCTAGCGGGCAATAATTTTGAATTGATGAACAGGCTGATTTCTGCTCACCAATCTGTCGTTACGCCCAAAAATATAAAACTTTGACAGAAAAAGGGCAATGGGAAAAAGCGTTTTTTTATGTTTTTTTAATGACGATAACACTAAATGTAGTGTAAAATAGTGCAGATGAGAGAATTACGGCGTTACGGAAACATTATTTTCTCCTGCATCATCACGGTTATCGCCAGCGTGGCAGTGTATGTTTTATTCGCAGGCGCAGATTCCTTAAACACAAAGCTTATTCAGCGAAGAGCGGCCGATTTACAGTACGGCTGGTATTTTTTCGATTCCAACGGCTACAAAGTTCCGGTAAAAAGCCTGCCGCAGACAATCCCTGCAAACGGCCGCGATGCAGATTTGCATATCGACACAGCATCCCTTCCACCGATTGTTCCCGGAGATGAATTCGACCACTACATATGCTTTTTCTCGCATCACCAGGACATTACAATCCTGCTGGACGGTCGCCCGATTTACAGCGTAAAAACAAGACCATTTCCCCGCTGGATTACTTCGTACCGCGGCATGTACCACCTGGTGCCGCTTCCGCCCGATTATTTTCTAGCACACACTATCACCATTCACACCCATGCTCTTACCCGGAACGCAATCGGCAAATTTGAGCCTGTACAGATAAGTTACAAGGCGCACCTGCTCCAGACAATTCTGAAAAACCGCTACCGGCAGGGGCTTTTAGGGCTTTGTCTGATTGTGGCGGCCGTTTTTCTCTTGAGCACAAGCCATGTATTCCGCGCGTTTGTACGGAAAGACTATTCTATGCTGTTTCTGACAATACTTGCGCTCTGTACCGGCCTCTGGCAGCTTGAAGATTCCCGCGTGCTTCAGTTTTTTACCGGCTATCAGCCGCTTCACTGGGTACTCGAATACCTGCTGCCGCTTGTCATGCCGGTCTTTACGTATCTGTTTCTGCGCCACATCGACAGGACTGCCAACAACAACGGGCTAAGGGTCCTCGGCTCTCTTACCGTCATCATTCCGCTGCTACAGCTTTCGCTGCAGGTAAGCGGCACGGCCGCGCTTTCCGACACCATGTTCCTGACGCACGGCCTTTTTATTTACGACAGCGTATACACACTCACCATGCTGCAGAAACAGCGGCGCACGCCCATGAACATCACACTGCTCATCAGCTTCTGCTTCTCCCTGATAATCTTTCTGTTCATATTCATATCGCTTTACTTCTTTGGCATTTTCTTAGACGGACTTATGAGCCTCGGAATCCTTGTGACATACGCTGCGATGGTTCTGATGACGTACCACCGGGTACTTCAAAAAGCACAGGAAACGAGCCGCAACGAAGCAAAAAGCGAGCTGTACAAAAAACTCGCCTTTACCGACATCGCGACAGACGTGCAGAACAAAACCGCCTGGTACACGCTTATCGACAATTTTGTCCCGAACGAAGATGCGCCTGTTGAATTTGCACTCGTATTGTTTGACATGAACAATCTGAAAAAAACAAACGATACCTACGGGCACCTCGTAGGAGACGAGATGATTAAGGCCTTTGCAGAAGCCGTAAAAGCAGCGTTCGGCACCAAAGGCACCGTATACCGCATAGGTGGCGACGAGTTTATCGGCTTATGCCGCAACCTCGACCGGAAAAGCGTAGACAGCATTCTGCACGACTTTGACCTTGCGGTGCAGAATCAGCCGCCATGCGACCATCCGTTCAGCGCCGCATGGGGCATCTCCTACTTTACGCCAAAAAGCCGGACTGACTTCGAAAAAGCAATAACCGACGCAGACTCCCGCATGTACGAGCGCAAAGTTTCAATGAAAGCAGCCCGGACAGACTAAGCTGCCGGACAGATTAAACTGCCCGAACTGCCCCATGCACCCAAAGCCTGCGGGGCTGCGCATACCGCTACTGCATCTGGGCGGTTTCGATTGCGTCGGTGCTGGAATTCACTTTTATTGCATAGCCCATAACAGCATTTGCTGTTCCGTTTCCGTAGACAAAGCCATAAGACTCAGAACTATAGCCATTAGGAGTGTTGCTCGTACTGCTAGTTCCAGTAGTACTTGTCGTTACTTTGCCGTCAGAATCCTTCCAGATTCCTACGTTCATCTTGTTGTACTGGTTACTTTGCGTGGTCACAGAACTGGTGGTCGGTACAATCGTGCACTCCCAGGCACCGGTAAAGGCATCATCCTCGGCACCGGCCGCAGCAGTGGATGACGTATCCACAAGGTAAGCAAGCTTAGGACGTACGCAAGATGTAGCATAGTAGCCTATGCGGGGGACTGCCTTTCCGTTTGCATCGAGAGCAACATCGATTGTGATGTTAGAGCCGATAACGCCGTTTGAATCCACAACGCAGGTGCTTACTTTTCCGTTATACGTCGGCAGGTATGCATACACAAGGTCGCAGTTGGAGCCGTCATATGCTGCAATATGGATTCCTCCATTTGCGTCTACTGCAATCTGACAGTACTCACCGGCAGAGTCGTAGTCAGTACCGTCAAATATTGCAATAGGTTCGCTCCAGCCGCTTCTGTTAGTCGTGCCGTTGCGGTTTGTAAGAGGACTTTTATTGTAGCTGTACAACATCTGGCGACTGGTCTCGTCGAACCAGACTGCAACAACTACATCTTCTGTCGAAGTAGAACCTGGTACAACGCCAAGGGCAACATAACTTCCGGCACCGTAACCCGTGCCATTACCGGCAATCATGCTGACAGTACCATTTCGATATTGGTACGGATCTCCCCTGACATCAACATCTGCAAAAGAGCCAAAATATGAAGTAGCTGTAAATTTTACATACAGAGTTTCATTCGGGTACCTAACATTGTCTCCCTGTGTATATTCTCCATTCCAGAAAGCTTCTGTTGACAGAGCTGTTCCGCCATTTGTCTCAGAAAGCGTAAACCAATAATCCGTATAATTACCCGAAGCACGAACGGACTTTGCATAATATGTTGTGCTGGTTCCAAAACCATAATTTGAATAATCTGATACTGCATTGCCCTTAGAATCACAGAAGGTAACCTGAACACCGTCTGTAAAGAAAGTCTGATTGGCCGGTAAATATATATGTCCGTATGTATAGCCATTATTACCATTATCATAATATTCAATTGGTGCTACAAGGGTATATGTAGTTCCACTATCTCCCGTATTGCCCGCCTTGAAGCGGATTTCATCGTTCATTGCATCGTAGTATGCAAGGTAGAGGTTTGTGTCATCGCCATGCACAGCTGTTGCCAAAGATGGAGACTTTATCCTCTGCTTGTCGAAATTCCTTGTGCCAGTATTGTTTCCTGCGCTGTCACCTTTCTGTCCGATTGATTCAAGGCGGAGGGAATTGCTTGAACTGTAAGAACCATTCTGTCCGCGGCTCGCTCGTCCCCAGCGGCTTGTCATAAGCTGGAACTTGTCGGCAGAGGCAGAGTTAATGTCTCCACCAGCTGCAACGCCGTAGGTATAACCGAGACTGTCGTAAGCGAAGCCCACAGAGGTAAAGAAGTCGTAGCTTCCCATCCAGTAATCGTAGCTGGTTTTTGTACTATCTTCCGTACTGCCAGCCATACTGAAGTAGAGAGGTCCGTTTACGAAGGCAAAGCCAATCTGGCCGGTAACAGGATCGATTGCCATGTGGGGCTGCTCAATCTTACCGCTGATTGGCACGACGGCATCGCTGTCAAAGGCCCACACGTCCAGCTCCACATCATCTGTCAGCAGGTTGTTCGAGTCGTTGTTCGGCTGGCGGTTGTAGTAATTACTGTAGACGGTGTAGTCGCCGGTTGTGCTTGTTGTCGTACTGCCATACGAACCGTGGGCGTCATTAGAGTTCACGTTGTTCAGAGACTGCACGCTGTTTACCGATATGTAGACTTTGCCACTGGTAAGGCTTCCTACAGCTGCGCTGTATACTGCAGCAGGGCTTGCAGTATACGTTGCGCTTGCAGAATACCATTTTTCGCTTGTAGCAGATGTCGCTGGACTTAACGCTACCGAGGTTCCATCCTTATCGTACACTGTACCGCCGGCAAGATTAAAGCCGTAGAAGTATGCGCTGTCAGAAGCGTTTACCGGATAGTGACCGAGGGCGGTTCTGTCATACAGAGAAGAGTTGGTCTTCTTTAAGCTGGAAAGACTTGTCTTTACACCCGCAACATACGGAACAATATCAATCTGATACAAGCTTGTTTTTTCTTCGCTTGTCGTTGAGGCTGTTGCGCTTACCGAGCTGTTGTCGCTTCCCTGCTTTGTCTTTGAAGCATAGTCTGTAGCACTTGCCTGGATTGCAACATCGAGCGCGGCGACTTTGCTGTGTTTTTCAGTATCAAGATAGAGCGTCCAGCTTACCGTGTGACCACCCTGAGAAATTGTCTCTTCATTAATCGTGAACTGCCAGCCGTCGGTATCAATTGCGCCGCCTCTAACTTTGCTTGACGAACCAGCAGTACGTGTCCATTCACTGCCGTCGTACGTTGCAAAACCAAAGGCAGCCCCGGCTGTCCCGCCGTTAAAGGCGTAGCCTGCGACACTCAACGAAATCGTCTGAAGCATCTTGTTATCGAATGCTGTTCCGGTAATCTTAATCTTACCAGAAACTTTCGGGTCATCGCCATAACCAAGCTGACCGGTTCCAGTTCCGCTTACAGCCACAGGTATCTGAGAGAGGTTTTCTCCAAGTTCACCTGCGCCAAGCTCAACATGACCTTTAAGCTGGCTTGCATACGTAATGCTTTCGCTTCCGTATACCGAGTTGTCGGTAAGGCTCTCCCAGTAGAACGGATCAATCTTATTTGTTGGTTTTTCACCGTCTGCCAGATCAATCAGCATGTCGGTTACGTACGCCACACAATACTGACTGTCTGTTCCGGCAGTGCGTTCCTCAGTCTCATCCCAGAACGTGAATGAAACACCGGTTGCGCCAGTCGGGTCAGCGGTAAGGCCCTGCCAGACCTGGTCACTTGTAAGACTGAAAGCGACAAAGCTTGTGCTGTCAGTAAATGCAGTAAAGTCACTTGTTGCGCCGAGCGTTCCAGAAGCGACGAGCAGAGCGCCGCTTGCGTCAGTTCCCGAAGTCGTTCCGGTTACCGCCGCAGTTGAGGTTGCACCACGCTTATAGACCATGTACAGGCTTCCGTTACCGCCAGTGATTTCCGGCACAACCGCAAGCTTATCCTTTGCGGTGAACTGTCCTGCGTCAAAGCCGGCTGTCGTAATCGAGACGGCAGACTTATAGCCGGTTGTTGCGATTCCCTTTTCAGTATCTGCGTCGTAAACGCTGTAGCCGCTGAATTCGCTGGAAGCAAATGTGCTGTCAGAGTTCAAGTCGGTACCCAGATAGAGTTTTGCAAGGCGCGGCGCGTTGTTCGTAACGCTTACCGGGTAGGTTTTCTGGCATACGTTTCCAGCCGCATCAAAGGCGACGACCACCAGATTTGCCGGGCCGTCAGGAATGTTTGTAGAATGAATTGTAGCCTTCCATGTCCACGTCGTGCTTACATTCGTGATGCTTTCGGGCATTAAGTCGCCGTCGTCTCCACCCGAGAACTCAAACGGATTTGCCGTCGTGCTTGAGACATCTTCGGTACTTGTGTTATCGACTACAGCCGCATACGGGAAGTACACGACAGTTTCGTCTGTCGGCGTTGCGGCTGACGTAAAGGTAACCTCAGTGCCAGTTACGTCTGTAATCAAACCGTATGCACCGCCTGCGTAAATCAGGCCACCCGCATGGATATGATTATTTCCGCTTACCACTGAACCAGAATCGGTAAAGGTATATGTGCCGCTTTCAGAACCGGAAGCTACCACTCCTGTAGCCTTAACCGCATACAGCTTGTCGTCGGCTTCTTCGGTAACTGTTGACATCTGAACAAGGCCGCTGAACGCGATTTTTGCGTCTGTCGTTGAAGTCCAGCCGGTTACAAGCGGGTCAAGAATACAGCTTGTGCCATAGCTGGTGTTATTAGTTCCAAAGATAGTTCCATTACGCAGGAAGTAGAACGCAACCTTGCTGTAGCCGGAGCCGGCATCCTGGAGGGTACCGGAAAGTGTGTACACGTAGTTTGAATCAACCACTTCGGTTTCGGCAGTTTCTGACAGCTCCGTTCCATTTCCGCCTACAGAACCGAGCGCAGGCGCCATGTTATCGATATAGAACGTATAGGTCATCGAGCTTGAATGGCCTGAAGAATCTTCTGCATACACCGTGTAGCTTACAGACGATGAGGCTATGAGCGTAGTATCAATAGGAATGTACAGTTTATTCGTAACGCCGCTGGTATTAGTCTGGTCAGCCTCCGTTTCTGCATAGAAATCTGTAGTTGCAGAGCCTTTCTTTACAGAAATAGTACTGTACTTAAGAGACTCGTTATCGCTCAAGGTGACGACCAGATACCACTTGCCCTTAAGGTACATTTCCGAGGCGTAGTCTTTTGTCGTCGTTACGCCGCTGTCAGTTGCGCTTGTAATGTCAGATTCATACTGACGCATCTCGGCACTCTGGCTCGGGGCATTGGAGTCAACGCGGATAAAATACCAGTCCGTCCAGTTACCCATCTTGCCGTCGGCGTTGATTGCGCAGGCCCGGATGGCGATGTTTGTCGTTTCATTTGATGCGGAAGGATTAAGATAGCCCTTTGCATTCAGAGAAATATTCCATGTAGCAGTCTTTGTTGTCGCGGGAATGCCCCACCAGGATGCATCTACATACGTAGTGCTCGGATAGTCTTCGCCTATAGAATAGACGGTGCTGTCGCCAGAGCCAGTTGCTGTCGGTGTAACAACGCCGCCAAGAGACTCGAACTCTTCTGCAAGCGCAGAACTGTCGCTTACCACAGTCAGCGAGTCAACAGAAGTGCCTGTGCCAATCTGAACATACACCTGGCCGACATCGCAGGTAAGAGACGGAATTTCCACGGTGCCGCTTACACGAATTGTTCCGGCAAGCGTGATATAGCCTAAGGATGCGCCTGCAGTATCTGTATCATAGTCAGTCTCGGTCGGATAATTGATTTCCGTTACCGGGCGGTCGCCGTCGGGGTTGTGCGTAATGTAGTAACTGCGGTCAATATGCGTGTTACCAAGGCTGTCTGTTGTCCGGAAGAATACCGGAATGGTATAGCGGAGATTATTTGAGTCGTAGGTGACAGCATAGGTCTCTTCGCTATCATATGCGGTTAAATCATAATTTGAGCCAGAGGTGAATTTGAACTTAAAGACACTTGCAGTGCCGGTATTGTTGGCACTTACCCACGTATCAAGGCTGTCAAGGACGGCGTCAGTTGCATAGCCGGTCGCCGATTCGTCGGTATAATTTGAATACGTCGTTCCATCAACCTTGATTGTCTTGGTTGGAATGAGCCATTCAATATTTGCAATGCCAATGCCGGAGTCGCTTGCCGTACCGGTAATCGTCGTCGTACCGGTGATTTCGTCTGTTGATGAGGGACTTGTCACGGTGATTGAAACCGGACCTTCGTTATCCACGTAGAAGCTTGCGGTTCCTGTCGTTACGTTTCCGGCAGCATCCGTTACGGTAACGGTTAGCGTCTTTAAGCCGGAGTCGGCGTCAGAACAGACAATCGGCTTGCTTTCGTAATACATGTAGGTGACAGAGTCGTTTTCTGTCGTCGTCGTTGTCGCAGAAAGAGCAAAGCTGCCCTCGGTAATTGCGGAAGGCGTTGCGCCAGAAACGGTGTTGTCGTCAATATAGGTGTATGCTGTTGTTTCTACCGTTCCGCTTGAAGCATCAGAAATGGAAACGGCTACCGCGCCGCCCGCAATATTTGCGTCGTAGAGCGGAACGTACACTTTAAAGTACTTGCGGTTACCGCCGGCATAGCGGCTTGAGCTGATTGTATAAGAAGCCGGAGCTGCCTTGACGCCTGCGACTGTGGCAAGTCCGGTTGCAGCAGAGTCGCTGTAATCAGCATAAGATTCTGCAACTGCAAGTCCCATCGTATACAGTCTCGGAACCGCAGTATCCAGCTTGACGGTAAGCGCTTCCGTGTTATCGATGCCGGAATCCGATTCAGATGCATTTGAATACTTGTAATACGGTCGAGCGAACACGGAGCTTTTGCCTGTAACAAATTCTGATCCTGTAGTAACAGTAGCGTTTCCAGCGGCATCATAGGTGGTTGTTTTTCCCGTGTCCTTAACCATAAAGTACAGCTTAATCTGCGCAGAATCTCCGCCGGAAATCTGGTACGACCAGCTGCTGTTAGAAACAGTCACGGGAGAGTAGTTTGTGCCGTCCTGAGAAATGTACAACGAGTCTACCCCGTCGTCGTCAGTAACAGTACCCCGTAAGGTAGCAGAAGTAAGCCAGCTTGAGTCATTTTCCATGCTGGTAATCTGGATAACCGGACGGTCTGAATTCTGATCTACCGTATATTCAAAGTAATTAGTGCCTTTTACATAGCTGTACTCATACTCACCGGCTGTCTGCTCAGTGTAAATATTGCAATTTCCGGCCGTATCAACAACGACGGGAACCAGATAGAGCTTTTTGCTCGTGCTAGTGGTCGTTACGCCAGCAAGCGTCTGCACGTCTACGTCAGTGAATGTCCAGCTGTAAATGCTTGCAGCGTCGGTAATTGGTTCTCCAATCTGCGTAAGGTCACTGAGTGTTGTTGTGCTTACAGGAGCTGACTGGCTGCAGTAGAGCGTAAGGCTTGCAGGAGCTGCGCCGGAAGCGGTTATGCTTCCCTGAATCTTCAGCGTGCCGTTAATCGTGCTTCCAGCCGAAGGAGTCGTCATGCTGACAGAAGGGGCGGTGCGGTCTACCTGCAAGTTAAAGATTGTGCTTGCACTGGAGTTTCCGGCTTTATCAGTTACGGTCGCATTCACATTGTTCATAGAGCCATCGGTAAGTGCTGACAGCATATCTGTTGTAATCTGCGCGCTCCATGAGCACTTTCCTTCAGAATCTGCATCGCCTACCTCTGCGTTCACCAGCTGGGTGCTTCCGTCAAGAGAAAGCACGACAGAGGCCACGCCAGAAGAGCTGTCGGTCGCAGTTCCAGAAACAGGAATTGCCGTTACCGTATTTGTATATTCCTGACCGCTGTGGCTTGTACAGCTGAGTGTCGGGGAGTCCTGGTCAATGTATATTGCGTATTCCTTTACGCTCGAGGGGTTTCCTGCCGCATCGACTGCGACAAGGCGCAGCGTATTAGCCGAGCTGCTTGCCTCAAAGCCTGAGAGGATGGCACTGTAACTGGCGATACCGCCGTCATGCGGCGTTGTCGTAAATGAGCTTACGTCACTTACAGCAGATACGCCGTTCGCAGAGGCTACAGCGCTTGTATAGTTGGTTTGAGAAAGCGCCGTAAAGCCTGATTCAGCCTGCGCTGCCGGAGAAGCGACCTGGTAGTACACGGCAGAAACGCCGCTAAGCGATTCTGCATAACAGCCGCTTACTGAAAGCGATGTTGAGCTGTACCAGTTGCCCGTCCATTCGCCAGAGTCATCATCGTAGCTGGCTGTGTACGCAGCGTTATTTACATATGCCGGGTACGTCGCGTTTGCATCCTGGAAGACCGGAGCTTTTGTGTCGAGCACAAAGGTAGCGCTCTGGTTTACCGCGCTGCGGCCTGCGCCGTCAGTTGCAGTTACGCTAACAGTCCAGCTGCCGTCGTTTGCGTGGGTTGCAGCGCTTGCGTCCACGGTTGCCGTGTAGCTTACAGAAAGGCCGCCGTCTGTCGTCTTCGTCACGGCAGGAGCTGTTACGCCGTCGGGAGCTGTAATCGTAACAGAGACTGTATCTGCAGTGATTGCATTCGTGTCAGTTACCGTGCCGGAAATAGTTACCGAGCTGTTGGTCGGCGTAGTGATTGCGTCGAGCGTGATGACAGGAACGGCAAAATCAAAGTTGATGTCGCGTATCGAAAGCACGCCGCTTACGTTTCCGGTATCGTCCTCTGCGTAGAAGCTGAAGGACTGGCCGCTTCCCTGGGTGACCGTAAAGTCGCGGCTCAATTTTACAGAGTCGGTTGTAGCAGGCGCGTCGTCAGAGCTGAATGCCGTCCAGACGCCCTCGTCGCCGATTGCAGCGCCAGCGACAGTTGAATAATACAGGTGAGCGGTGCCGCTTCCGTTTTCGTCGCTCCAGCGGCCTTTTATCGTATACGTTACGGTTCCGTCTTCATTTTCAGTATAGAACGAGCTGTTCTCGGTGATAACGACGCCGCCTGTGATGATGGCCGAATCTTCGTCCAAAAGCTCGGCGTTGGTGATAGAAAGCGCCGGAGCGGTGTTGTCGCCCCAGATGATGTATGTTGAAGAGCATGACTCCTCGCTGTTCTGGGCTTTTACCGACACGGCAACCGTGTAGTTTTCAGCGGCAAACGCGGAAATGTCAAATGCGATAGGAAGAGAAGCCGTGTATTGGTTTGCAGAATCTGCTGACAGCACGATGGCTTCGGGGCCGGTAAGCGTCGTTTCTTCAGAGGTGTACAGAATGGCGCTGTCGTTGGCAGAAAGGTAATTCTTTGAAGAGATGTACTTTCCGTAGACAGTAAACGAATAGGTAACGCCCTGAGACATGTACTCAGCGTCTGTTGCAGCCGTATTGATGTCTGCTACCGGGTCAGTGATGACGACGGGGAGCGTATATGCAGCCGATGCCGTGGCACTGAGGGCCGCAGCCTGTACCCACTGCTTGTCTGTTGCCTCCTGCACCGGCGCGTTACCGGCAGAGCTTACAAGGAAACCGTACAGCGTATCTGCAGAAAGCTCGTTATCGTCTTCGTCGAGGCCTGTTGCTTCGACGAGATAGTAGTAATTTGACTTAAGCGTCGGCAGCGTAATGGTGTAGGTAGCTGTTGAGACGCTGGTAGTAATTTCTGAGACAGACTTACCGCTGCTGTTGGTAACGGTAAAGTCGCCGTTAGCGCTTGTAAATTCGGGGACTGTTGAGGTTTTGGCGCCAGTGTCTGAACAGCGGTACAGCGCAACATTCAGTGTTTCCGGACGCACATAGGTGCCGTCAAGACCGGCCGTTACCTTTATGTTAATCGGGCTGCCAGATGCAGTCTGAATCCAGTTGTCGACATCAAGCGCATAGCCTGTAATCTCATACTTCGGGGCATTATCGCTGTTAATACTCATCGCAAGGCGGGCGTAGGAGTTGTCAGAGCCTTTTGAGGGCCAGTCGCCGGTTCCTTCTATGGCCACATACGCATAGGTCTGCGAAAGGCCGGTCTGGTCGTAGTCATTTTCCATCAGAATCTGGCGGATAATTTCCTGCTGCTCGCTTGTTATCGTTCCGGAATAGGTGCCGTTCAGGATTTTCTTGTATTCCGCCGTCTCCGGTGCAGAAGACAGCTCCGCAGCTTCTTTTACCAGTGCATTAAGCTTTGATTTGATAAACGTGCGGTCGCTCGTGTTACCGGCAGCGTCCGTCAGCGTAATGACAGTGTAGAGCGTTGCGTCACTTCCGCTTGCAGCGCCATCATACATGGCGCAATAGTTCCGGTACAGCTTGTATTCATCACTCTCTTCTTCAAGGGTGGCGGCTACAGCGCTGGTATAATACTGCGCAATTTTTACCGTTGTACCTCCAGCCGTGTCAAATCCGCTGAAAGAAGTCTGGGCAAGTTTTTCGGTGATTTCTGTGACAGTGCCGGAATCATAGCTGAAAACGCGGATATCCATGCTTGCGATTGTGTGGTCATCAGCAATCTCACCGATGACAGAGACACTGCGGCCATAGGTAGCCGGATCTGCAATGCTCAGGCTGTTGGGGCTTGTAATTGCGAACACAGG